>CAJOPD010000126.1 GCA_905236685.1 uncultured Clostridia bacterium | reverse complement strand
TTTTGGGAAATGGTATACGTTGATAAAGGCGTACTTCAGATTAAAACAAGCAAAAGTGAATTTTCTCTGCCGCAAGGTGAGTGTTATTTCCATAAGCCCAATGAGTTTCATATACATAAGGCGGACGGTGTAACGGCACCGAATGTTTTTGTGATAAGCTTTGTATGCCGTTCCGAGAGTATGAAGTTCTTTAAATATAAGCAAATAAAAGTGCCGGCAAAAATAAAAACACTCATTTCCAATATAATAAGTGAGGGACAGAAAACATACGAACTGCCATTCAACAATCCTGACTTAAAGGAACTGCGCCTATTACCTGACAGTATAGCCGGCGGACAGCAAATGATACGGACGTATCTTGAGCAGTTTTTGATTATGCTTTTGAGACATGAAACAGCTTCGGCAAAAAACAAAATTTTTGCGTCGAGAGATTTAATGCTGGAAAACCTTGCAAACAAAATGCGCCAAAAACTTGATACGTTTGCGTATAAAAATATAACTGTTGAGGAGTTCTGCGCAGAGATGCAATACTCCAAGGTATATTTATCCAAAGTTTTTATGCAAAACTTTGGCTGTACGATAAATGAATACATAAACAATGTAAAAATAAGCGAAGCCAAAAGGCTGATAAGAGAGCGTGAATATAATTTTACACAAATTTCAGATATGCTTTGCTATTCTGACCCGTTGTATTTTTCAAAAGTGTTCAGACGTGTAACGGGTATGTCACCGAGCGAATATAAAAAATCAGTAAAAAAATCTTAAAAAATACAAGTTTACAAAATTACATATTTTGTTAGTATTATTCCATTCATTTTGCCTTGCTCCCAATATATAATTAAATTAAAAAAGGAAGCGAGGAAGAATAATGAAAAAAGGAATAAGTATATGGTCATTTACGGAAACTGACCTTGAAAAAATCTTTGCTATCGCAAAGGACGCAGGATTTGACGGAGTTGAGCTTGCACTTGATGAAAACGGCTTTGTTAATATGGGCACCACAAAGGAAGACGCTGATAAAATAAAGGCACTTGCACAAAAATATGGCTTGGAGCTCTACAGCGTTGCAAGCGGCCTTTACTGGAAACAGAATTACACGGCAAACAGCGAACAGGTACGCAGAAATGCAATAGAAATTACGAAGAAGCAGCTTCAGGTTGCTGCATGGCTTGGCTGTCAGAGCATCCTTGTGGTACCGGGTTCTGTCGGCATTGACTTTGAGCCTGACAGCGAAATAATTGAGTACGACACGGCATATGACCGTTGCCTTGCCGCACTTAATGAGCTTAAATCTGTTGCCGAAGAATTAAAGGTTGAGCTTTGTATTGAAAATGTTTGGAACAAGTTCCTGCTTTCGCCGCTTGAAATGCGCGATATTATTGATAAGGTAAATTCACCTTATGTCGGGTCATATTTTGATGTCGGAAATGTTTTGTATTCAGGCTATCCCGAGCATTGGATTAAAATTCTGAACAAAAGAATAAGGAAAGTACACTTTAAGGATTACAGAAGAAATGTTGGAACGCTTGACGGATTTGTTGATTTGCTTGCAGGTGACGTTGATTACATAGCAGTTAAAAAGGCGTTTGACGAAATAGGCTATGACGGCTGGGTAACCGCTGAAATGATACCGCCATATAAATTATATTCAGATGCAATAATATACAACACGTCCAAATCGATGGACAGAATTTTGGGGAGGTAAATGATATGTTAAAAGTAGGATTAATAGGTTGCGGCTTTATGGGAACAATGCACGCAAACTGCTACAAAAAAATTGATGGTGTGGAGCTTGTTGCACTGGCTGACATAAGAAACGAAAAAGCACAGGAGCTTGCAGGACTTTTCGGTTCGGAAATATATTCTGACGGGCTTGATTTGATAAACAACGCAAATGTGGATTTTGTAGATATTTGTCTGCCCACATACCTGCATGAAAAATACGCTGTTTCGGCAATGGAAAAAGGATTTAATGTTTTTGTTGAAAAACCGTTGTGTCTGACTGCCGCCGAAACCGAGAATTTACTTAAAGTTCAGGAAAAAACGGGAAAATTTGCACAGGTAGGGCAGGTTATCAGATTTTGGGATCAGTATG
>CAJOPD010000125.1 GCA_905236685.1 uncultured Clostridia bacterium | reverse complement strand
TGTTTTTTTGCGCGCTCTATGGCTTTTTGTGCGATTGTTACAGGATTTTCCCCCGTACCCATCTGGAACACCGCAACATCTATCTGACTTCCTAAAACTTCAAGTTGTTTAATAGCAGCAGGACGGTAGACATCGCACGCAACCAAAAGCGGACGCTTATCCATTGTCTTGCGCATATTGAGAGCAAGCTTTGCCGATGCGGTGGTTTTTCCTGCGCCTTGAAGTCCGCACATCATTATGACGGTGGGCGGTGTTTTTGAGAACTCTATCCTCGCGTTTTCGGTACCCATCAAATCGGTAAGCTCTTCGCGCACCGTTTTTAAAATGTTCTGCGCGGGCGTAAGGCTTTCCATAACCTCCGCGCTCATAACCTTGTCCGAAACGGTTTTTATAAAGTCCTTTACCACCTTGAAGTTTACATCTGCCTCCAAAAGCGCAAGCTTGACCTCTCTCATCGCCTCTTTGACATCTTTTTCGGTGATTTTGACCTTTCCTCTTAAATTTTTAAATATTCCCGTAAGCTTTTCGCCAAGATTTTCAAATGCCAATCAGCTTACCTCCTCATAATCTTTCCTTTATTTCTGCTATTTTTTCGGTCAGCTTTTCCTTTATTTTCCCCTCGGGAAGCTCTGTTACGGCACTTTTCATATCCTCCGTAAGTCTGCTTATGTCGGAAAAACGCCCGAACATACCAAGTTTTTCCTCAAATTTTTGAAGGTGCTCCTCGCCGTTTTTGATAAACGCACGCACGCCCTGCCTAGAAACCTGCATATCGTCCGCAATCTCCGCAAGGGATAAATCCTCGTTGTAATAGAGTTCCAGCGCCTTTTGCTGTTTCTCGGTTAAAAGTTCGCCGTAAAAATCAAGCAATACGCCCGCCGACAGATTTTTTGCCATAATGCACCGCCTTTTGTGTAAACCAAAAAAACTTTACAGGCGTAATTATACAGGCAAAAATCCCCGTTGTCAAGAGTTTTTTACAAAAAAAAGAGCCTTTCGGCTCTTTTTTGTTATATTCCTTCGTAAAGTCCCTGGTCGCAAAGCGCCTTAATCGCTTTTTGAACTTCTTCCTTGTCCTCGCGGTAGGTTATGCCGTACCACTTATCCTTGTTGGAATATGCCTTAACCGTTGCTTTTCCGCTCTTTATAAGCTTGTCCACAAGGGTCGGGATAAGGCACTCGTCTTTTTGAAGATTTGCGTTTTGCATAAACTCATCAAATTCTTTTTGCATTTCCACAAACATATCGGTTGTAAAGCCCCACAAATTCATTGAAACCTTTTGGTCAAGCGGAAGCTGTGTCCAGGTTTCGCCGTCGTCTGTATATCGTCCCTGTGGGTCGATTTTTGTTCTTTCAACAATATCTTTAAGGTAGCCGTTTTCTATTTCACAGCAGCCTCTTGCAACGGTACCGTTTTCCGAAAGTGTTTTTTCAAGGTCATAAGCAACCATACAAAAATCAAACCCTTGCGCCTTTTCCAGATGCTCGTGAATTTCGGTAAAAGCGTTTGCGCCGTAATAATCATCGGCATTGATAACAGCAAACGGCTCTTTTACTGTGTCTTTGCAGCACAAAATCGCGTGCGTTGTGCCCCACGGCTTTTTTCTGCCCTCAGGAAGATTTGACACATCTTGCATAACATATTCAACATCAATAACCTTTTCAATCTTTTTGCCGACAAGTTCCTTAAAATCCTTTTCGATTTCTTCCTTTATGACAAAAACAACCTTGTTAAATCCTGCTTTTTTTGCGTCATATACGGAAAAGTCCAGCAAAACCTCGCCATTCGGTCCGATAGGCTCCATTTGTTTAAGGCCGCCGAAACGGCTGCCCATACCTGCCGCCATAACAATTAAGGTAGTATTCATAAAAACACCCTCACTTTTTTCTGTTTTCTTAAAGTATATTCCTTTACCGAGTTTTTGTCAAGAAAGTGCTGCCATTTTCGGCAAAATTTTTATATTTAAAATTTTTTTCTTTTTTTTAATAAAATTGCTTGACAAAGTCTGGTATAGTTGTTATAATGTTCTTTGTCGTCACGCCAAGTGACATATGGGAGTTTAGCTCAGCTGGGAGAGCATCTGCCTTACAAGCAGAGGGTCACAGGTTCGAGCCCTGTAACTCCCACCACCGCTTTTGTGTCGGCAACAC
>CAJOPD010000124.1 GCA_905236685.1 uncultured Clostridia bacterium | reverse complement strand
CCGATAAATTATACCGTAACATACACAGGCGATTATGCAGGAACAGACAGCGCTGATTACCTTTCTTCTGTTACCTTACCGTCCGCTCCTTACGGCTACACATATACTTTTAAAGTGAATAATGAAATTTGGGACGGCATTGTTAAAGGTGATACCACCGTTGCTGTTACTAAAACAATAAACAATTACACCGTAACATACACAGGCGATTATGCAGGAACAGACAGCGCAGATTACCTTTCTTCTGTTACCTTCCCGTCTGCTCCTTATGGTTACACATATACATTTAAGGTAAATGATGAACTTTGGGACGGTATCGTTAAAGGTGATACAACTGTTGTTGTTACTAAAACTCCTATAAATTATACCGTAACATATACTGGTGATTACACCGAAACTCTCACAGCGGACTATTTGACTTCTGTAACATTACCGACACCGCCAGAGAACTACATCTACCGATTTACTGCAAATGACGAAGAATGGGACGGCGTTGTAAAGGGCGACACAGCTGTAAATGTCAAAAAGTTATACGATTTAACAGAGCTTGACATAACAAATATTGAAGATGTTAGAAAGGACAAAGACAGCATTTACGGCAAGTTTTACGGAAAGTCCTTCACCCCACAAGTGACCGTTTCGGAAAAAGCGCTATATGCCATATATGCTGACAGCGAGTGTACGCAGGTTATGGGAAATAGTTTAATGCTTACGCGCGGTGAAAATACATTTTATATAGCAGTTACTGCGGAAAGCGGCAGGAAAAGCGTATATAAAGTGACTGTTGACCGCGACATACCCGAAAACCTCGGCACGCTATCGGTTGTTCAGGCGGTAAAGGACACTATGACATTTAAGCTTGACAAAAAACTTATCGGAAACCCGACTGTTAAAATCATTTTCGCCAAAACCCAGGACTCATTTGACGAATATTCTCTGTGCGAAGAAAGAACGGCAACGATAAGCGATGACAAGCAGAGCTTATATATCACAGGCTTGACAGCAGGCGAAATGTACTATTTTAAAGCCATTGCAGTATATGATGATATTGAAGCGGAAAGCTCGGTTGTACTAGCATATACAGCACCGTCAGGAGATTGCTATGTTATTCAGGTATTATCCCCCGCAGGCGGCAAAATCGACCACGAAAAAGGGACAATATCCGACCTGAGTGTTATGAACAGATTTGATGAAATAGAAATGAATGTTGAAGTAAGCCCCAAAGCAACTTGGGAATTGTATTTTGACGAAAAGGCTACACAGATTTGCGCGAATAAAACTCTTGCGCTTACAGCGGGAGAGGAAAAAACCGCATACATCAAAGTTACGGCTGCGGACGGAACGGAAAAAGTGTATTCAATAAGCATTTACAGACAAACAAAATCCGAAAAGCCGAGTATATCAGTATCAGGGGATATGGCTACTATCACATCGATAGACGGGAAGAATATACTTTATACAATTGACGGAACATATCCAACAGAATTTAACGGAATTACATACAGCGAGCCTTTTGAAATATCGGAAGGTATGACAATACGCGCAATTGCCAAGCAAGATGGCAAAGATGAATACAGTGATGTGGTATCTTACGAGGTCGATGAAATTATAACAACCATTTACGGAGATGTAACAGGTGATGGTAAAGTGAATACCAAAGATATTACGGCTTTGGCACGGTTTGTGGCACATTGGATAGGCTATGATGAAACTACTGTTAATTTACCCGCGGCAGATGTAAATTCCGATGGCAAAGTGAATACCAAGGATATTACGGCTTTGGCACGGTTTGTGGCACATTGGATAGGCTATAATGTACTGCCAATTTCAAAATAAGAAATTGGTAATATCGGGAAATCGGGTGATGGCGAAGTCTTATGCGAAAATCAACCTTTCGCTTGATGTTTTGGAATTTGCAAAAATGCAGGCTTTGCCACACCCGGTCTTTCCTATTCGCCAATAAAGTGTCCCGGCGGATATGAAGGAAATTATGGATAACTCCCGCGCGAAATTGTAGGAGAAAAAAACTATGAAAAAGAAACTTTTATGTATCGGAATGGCTGTATCTATGCTGTTCGGTATGGCAGTTGTGCCTGTTTCGGCGACTTCAAGCGGCACTTGCGGCGAAAATCTGACTTGGACGCTTGACGATGACGGTACTCTTACCATAAGCGGCACCGGGGATATGTATGATTATTCATCAAAAACTCGTCCTCCTTGGTCTAAATGGGGTAATCCTACCTATCTAAAATCTATTATTATAGAACACGGTGTTACAAGTATTGGTAACGGTGCATTTTCAGGGGCAGAAAACATCGTTTCGATTTCTATTCCTGAAAGTATGACACGGATTGGCACCGATGCGTTTGCGCATTGCACCAGTATTCCCGCGATTGAACTCCCCGGTAGTATGTCAAGTATTGGACCTGGTGCGTTTTCATATTGCCAAAGTCTTGCAGCAATTGACATTCCTGTCGGCGTAACTAATATTGATGGAATGTTTTTCTCTTGCACAAGCCTTACCTATGTCACAATCCCTGATAGCGTAACTTCTATCGGAAATGATGCGTTTGGTTCTTGCATTAGTCTTATGTCAATCAATCTCCCTGACAGCATTACTTGTATTGGCGAAGAAGCATTTTTTAGTTGCACCAGCCTTACATCAATCAAAATTCCGGACGGCGTTACAAGCATTGGCGACAGTGCCTTTGGAGGTTGCAGCAGTCTTATATCCGTTAAACTGCCGAACACAGTTAGAAGTATTGGTAATGGTGCTTTTAGCAGTTGCCGAAATCTTAGTTCTATTATACTTCCTAACAGTATAGCTACCATTGGCGGCGGTGCGTTTGCAGGTTGCAGCAGCCTCATTTCTATCGAAATCCCTAATAGCATAACGGCCATTGAAAGCAATATATTCTCAGATTGTTCGAACCTCACTTCTGTCACAATTCCAAACAGCGTAACTACGCTTGGCAAAACAATATTTTCAGGGTGTAGCAGTCTGACTTCTATTACTATACCCGAAAGTGTGATAGAAATTTCCAACACGGCATTTGGTTACAGCAGCCTTACCTCTATATATGTCTCAGAAAATAATCCATACTATTCATCAGAAAATGGTGTGCTTTTTAATAAGAATAAAACAACACTCATTAGTTATCCATGTGGAAAATCAGGTACATATAATGTTCCGAACTATGTGACAAGCATTGGCGAATATAGCGGATATTCATTTTGTGGCTGTAATCTTTCATCTATTATAATTCCTGACAGTGTTACAAGCATTAAAGAATCGACATTTCATAGTTGCCGCAGTATTGTTTCGGTATTTATTCCTATTACTATGACAGAGATTCAAGATAATGCATTTTGGCTTTGTGACAGTCTTACTGATGTATATTACGGCGGAAGCAAAGAAGATTGGGATAAAATATCAATTAGTTCAAGTAATAACGATTTATTAAATGCGACTATTCACTATAATTACATACCGCCTATTCTTTACGGCGATTTAAACAGCGACGGCAAGGTAAACTCAAAGGACCTCACCGTTTTTGCGCGGTTTTTGGCAAAATGGACAGGATACGACGCCCTGCCGTATTTGAAATAAAAAAGTGTTATTTTAGAAAAGGAACTTTGATTTTTATGAAGCTTTATAATGATTTGGTAATATCGGAAAATCGGGCGATGGCGAAGTCTTATGCGAAAATTAACCTTTCGCTTGATGTTTTGGAGAAGCTTCCGAACGGTTATCACTCGGTTAAAATGGTTATGCAGACGCTTAGCCTTTTTGACCTTGTGATTGTTGACAAGACCGCGCGCGGAATACACTTATCGACAAACTGCAAATTCATACCGAAAAATGACAAGAATATTGCCTTTAAGGCAGCTCGGTTATTTTTTGAAAAGACCGGCATTAAGGGCGGAGCGAAAATTCTTATACACAAAAATATCCCCGTTTCTGCGGGACTTGCCGGCGGCAGCGGAAATGCCGCGGCTGTGCTTTGTGCGCTTAATATGCTTTTTAATATGCCTTTATCGGAAAATGAGCTTTTTGGCGCCGCGCTTGAATTGGGGGCAGATGTCCCCTACTGCATAAACGGCGGCACCTGTTTGGCAGAAGGAATAGGCGAAAAACTGACGCCTATTTTCCCACTGCCCGCGTTCCCTGTCATTCTTGTAAAGCCTGAAATAAGCATTTCCACTGCGGAAATTTACAAGAGAATTGATTTGGAAAAAGACCTTATGCACCCCGATACCGACGCCGTTTTAAATGCTATTAAAAACGGGGATTTTGATTTGCTTTTTAACAATATGAAAAATGTTATGCAAGGGGTGACCGAAAAGATTTGCCCCGAAATATCTTTTATCTGCAAAAATATGGAAGATTTGGGTGCGAGGGTCGCGCTTATGAGCGGTTCAGGTCCCACCGTATACGGAATTTTTGAGGATAATATGACTGCAAAAAAGGCTTTTGACAGTCTTTCAAAAAACTACCCAAAAACCTTCCTTACACACATTTCAAACTGACTTTTTTTCTCAAAAGTTATTGACAAAACGAGTAAGAGGTAGTATAATAGTGCTCGTTACAAAATAATGCCCAAGTGGCGGAATTGGCAGACGCCCAGGACTTAAAATCCTGTGGGACTTTTCTCCCGTGCCGGTTCGACCCCGGCCTTGGG
>CAJOPD010000123.1 GCA_905236685.1 uncultured Clostridia bacterium | reverse complement strand
GCGGAACTTGAAGAAGAAAGAAAAAGACTCTACGATTATAGAAAAAACCGTTTTAAACTTCACCTTGACGACAAAGTTCTTCTGTCTTGGAATTCTATGATGATTACTGCATTTTCAATGCTTTACAGGGTTACACGAAGTGAAGAATATATAACTCAAGCTAAAAAAGCACAGGAATTTATCGAAGATAATATGTATGACGGAAAAAGCCTATACACAAGTTTTCGTGGCGGTAAGCTTTCAAAAAAAGCCTTTTTAGACGATTATGCATTTTATATTACTGCCCTAATAGAGCTTTACAGCTCAACACTCTGCAAAAACTATCTTGAAAAGGCGGAAGATTTCTGCAAAGACGCGGTTAATCTCTTTATGGACAGCAAAGACGGCGGTTTCTACCTTTCCGCATCAAGTAGTGCAGAGCTATTTATCAATCCAAAGGAAACTTATGACGGGGCAATTCCAAGCGGAAATTCAGTTATGGCATATAATCTTGTAAGACTTTATCAAATCACTGAAAAAGAGGAATATAAAGACATATTGGAAATGCAAATGGCGTTTATGTCCGTCAAAACAGCTGATTACCCCTCTGGTAACTGTATGTTTTTAATTGCAAAACTGCTGTATGAAAATCCCATACCGCATATTACGATTGCAATAAAAGAAGCCTCGGAGCTAAATCAAATAAGGGAAAAACTGCCTTTTTTAGCAAATGTAATAATAACTGAAAGCAAAGATTATCCGCTTATAAATGACAAGACAACATTTTACATTTGCAGAAACCGTAATTGTTTTCCGCCTGTTAATGAAATTAGTCCTTTTTAATATTTTTCATTGCAGGATTATCAATAATTCCGCCGTTTTCTTCAAAGCGTGAGCCATGACAAGGACAGTCCCAAGTATGCTCATATTTGTTCCATTTAAGTGCACAGCCAAGGTGGGAACAGCGCTTTGGGATTGGGGTTAAAAGATTGACCGTTGATTCAAATCCATTTATAAAAAGCTGTGGTTTTAGTATGCTTCTTTGAGGTGAAAAGACTTCTGCAAAATCATTTCCCCTGCCATCTATCATATCCGACAAAATCATAGCTGACACCATTGAAGATGTCATTCCCCATTTATTAAAGCCTGTTGCAACATATAAGTCTTTCGTATTCTTGGAATACTGCCCGATATACGGAATGTTATCAAGGCTCATACAGTCCTGATTTGACCATTGAAACATAAGTTCGCCCTTGGGATAATACTTGCCTGTAAAATCATTTATAGGTTCCCACGCTGTACTTTTTTTGCCTGTACGATGATTATTTCCACCTATTAAGAGCATATCCCTATATGATCTGAAGGACAGTCCCTTACTATTTTCGTCTAAATACATTCCGTTTATGGGAGAAACATTTTTATATGCCGACACATATGAACGCTGCTGATAAAGTTTCAAAAAATAGCTCCCATGCTTATTCAAAAAAGGGAAATGTGTAGCAATAATTATTGCTTTTGCCTTTATAGTACCGTTTTTAGTAAAAGCTTTATTTGGAGCAAGTTTATATACAAATGTATTTTCAAATATTTTAATGTTTTTAGAAATTTCCGAAATAAATTTCAAAGGATTGAATTGGGCTTGGTTTTCAAAGCAAACAGCGCCGTCTATTTTAAACGGAAGTTCGGTTTCCTCTGAAAAAGTTGCATTAAATCCCAAACTGTTTACGGCTTTTACTTCTTCTTCAATTTTGGCTCTGTTATCAAGGGAATAGACATATGCATTCCTTTTTTCAAAATCACAATCTATCTTTCGGCAGATTTTTTCGTACTCTAGCAAGGCCTTCTGATTTGCGTCTAAATATAACCTTGCCTTTTCTAAGCCGTATTGTTTTATTAAATCATCATAAATTATTCCGTGCTGAGATGTGATTTTAGCTGTGGTATTTTTTGTTATTCCAGACGCAATTCTGTTGGCTTCAACAAGAACGCAGTCAATTCCTTTCCGCCCAAGAAAATATGCGCACAGTATCCCGCACATTCCTCCGCCGATAATAAGGACATCTGTTTTTATATCCCCTGAAAGAGTCGGTCTTTCCGTTATACTTATACTGTCACTCCAAATTGATTTACGCATTACCAATACCTCCGTTTTTGGTATTAGTATGCGGCAATTATTAAAGTAATATTATAATTTCATACAATATTTAGCCATATCAACCCTGCCGTCCTGTTCAAAAACAACTCCTTCCGCTTCAAGCAACCGCCTTTGAACTTCGCCGCTGCCGAATGCATAATTCGGGGCAACCCTTCCTTCTCGGTTTACCACTCTGTGACAGGGAATGGTCTGGGGATCCGGATTATTATGCAGAGCATAGCCCACAACCCGTGCCCAGTGCGGATTTCCTGCAAGAAGTGCCACCTGTCCGTAGGTTGCAACTTTTCCTTTTGGTATGCTTTTAACTACTTCGTATATTTTTTCAAATGTGTTCATATTTTCTCTCCAATCACTATCCTTGAATCCAACCCAGTCCGCTAACGAGCATCTGAATAGTTGCTCGTTTTTCGCCCTTAAATATAATTATAAAACTCTAATTTCGCACTTTGAAACGCCATTTTTTTTGGTTTTCTTAAAAAATCAGCGTTTATAGAGTCGATTTTGCATTTTTATATCAAAAAGAAGGGCCTTGCGTTGGTCCTCCGTTTTGATTATAAGTATGGCTTTATTTT
>CAJOPD010000122.1 GCA_905236685.1 uncultured Clostridia bacterium | reverse complement strand
ATAAAAAACAAATACAGCAAGATGTGGGCACTTGATTTTAATCTAAACATACTTTGGAGTTTTGAAGGGAATTTAGGGCACACCCCCGCCGTTTTTGACATAAATGGCGACGGAAAAGAGGAAATTATTGCAGGCTGCAATGTTTTATCGTGCGACGGCGGACTTTTATGGAAATGCGATATGCCCGCTCACGCAAATTCTGTTTCCGCCTGTACCTTTAACGGCGACGCAAAACCCACCGTGATTTTCTGCGGTCCGTTTGTTTCGGCATACTCGGCGGACGGCGAGTTTTTATGGAAAATAGAGGAAAGTGCGGAAAGCTTTTGCGTTACAAATTTCCGCGAAAACACGGACAAGGAGGAAATTTTGCTCCTGGACAGCCTATCCCTGTTTTCTTTCCGCGGCGAATTTTTGCTCCAAAAAAATGAAACAGTATATCTCCCAACTGTCGTATACGGTTTCGATAAGAGCGGCAAAGCATACATTGTTGGGCACAAAAAAGAGGACATTGTTACGACGGTTTACGACGGATATATGCGCCCCGTATATACTCTGGACACCTTTGGAAATATCGCCTGCTGCGACCTTTTGGGTAACGGGCATATGCAGATAATCATATATAACAGCGATATTTTAGACATATACTCGGGGTACAACTTTGACCTTTCCGAGCCGGCACATTCCTATATGCGCCGTCAGCCCCGCCAGTATTACAACGCATCGGTTTATAATTTTCTGCCAAAAAATCAGTTTTCGGAAGGGTATATTTCGGACGATTTTGCGTCGCAAAACATATTAAAATGGGCGGACTCATACACAAATGTGTATTTTAACACAAGTTTTGCAAAAGTGACACGGGCAGAATTTATAACGCTTTTGATTTCGCTCCTTAACTTAAAGGAGGAATTTAACGAAAACTTTTCCGATGTCCCTGCTGACACGGTATATTATCAGGCGGTCGGAACGGCAAGGGCTTTGGGGATTGTTGAAAGCCCCGACAACTTCTTTCGTCCTGATGAAGAAGTGACGGTAAAATACGCAAACGCAGTTTTGGCAAAGCTCGGTATCCCCAAAAATTTCGTTTTTCAGGAAAGCTACACTCTGTCAAAGCAAGACCTTGCACGGCTTATAGTTTCTATGAAGGAAGAACAGTAAAAACGGCAGCTTTGCTGCCGTTTTTTATTCTCTGCATTTTAATATTTCGCTCAAATTTATCTTATCAAGATAGCTGACAAGCATAATTCTCGTCAGAAAATATGATATAAATATTATAAGCACAATGAGTGCATACTGTATCGGCGAAACTTGCGCTTCAAACCCTGCGTTTACATTTGACACCGCAAACGGATATATTACATCAACAATTTTTTTGCAGATGGGTATCCCTAAAAGTGCAGCCAGCACCGTAATATAAAATGAATTTCCTATATAAAACGAGTTTACGCTTTTTTTACTGTAACCTAACGCCTTTAAAAGCGAAATTGACGAACGGCCGCGGTCTATTTCCAATTTCATCAGAAGATACATAGTTATAACAAAAAGCATCATAGACACAGCTATCAGCATAACAATCATACCCCACATAAGAGTCATAAATTTATCTGCTCCCCTTTTCATATCTGCTTTTGCTGTTTCGGAAAGCATCATATTATGTTTGAAATTCAATTTCTTATCGGAGAATACTGCATTATAGTAAAAACGGTCACTCTTTGGGCGGCGCTCACCCTTTTCCAAATCCTCCTCGTCAAAATACGGCAGTCCGAACGCCTTGCGCATAGCATCTATATTCATAAAAAAGTACAGACCGCTGTCATATTTTACCGTTCCGGCAATTTCAAACGCGTAAAACTTATCCTCAGAACTGTCCTTTAATACTATTTTGTCCCCTGTTTTATAGCCGAACTTTATTCTTGCCGAGCTTGACATATATACCTTATCTGTATCATCGCTCATATACGACGCAAAATCAAAATACGGGTTGTCACAGTCAATCCCAAGAAGCGTTACCTCCATTTCGCTTTTTGTCATTGTAAAATCGGCATAAAAACCCTTGACAAAGCCTATATGAGAGTTTTTCGGCAAGTCCTCTGCGGGATTTCTTAAAACATACATATAATTATAGTTTACATCGTCAACAATGCCGTCTATATACCCCTTTATACTTCCGTAACACGCGACCGAAAACATTATGAGGAGCAGAGAAATAATTATACCTGCAAGCAACGCAAGGTTTCCTTTTATTTCACGGAAAAACTGCCTGATACGGAATTTTGTTTCAAATTTGATATTCCTCAATTCAGGACCTTTTCTTGTATTTTTCGGCGGTGTTCTGCGCATCATCTGTATCGGTGTCATATTTAGTTTTTTTGACAGAACGCGCCGATTGATATAATAAGACAGGCACACCGGCATACCAATCGCATAACACAAAAGATACGGGTGGAAAACCCGGTGTATCTGCGGAACGGAATATATTGCAAGAGAAGATGCCGCCATTTTATCGGTAAAGATAAAACCGAGTACCGTGCCCATAACCGCCCCTTGAACAGATATAAGCATAGGAACACCCATATAATGCCGTAAAAGTTCGCGTCTTGTATAACCCAACGCATACAGTGTACCGATAACGGTGCGTTCCTGCTCCACTGTACCGCTCGCAAATATTGCCAGCATATAGGACAGCAAAAGAAGCAGGATAACACCTGCAATTAGAGCAGATTTTTTACTGATTGCGGAATCTTCCACAGGGTCGTTAATTCGGATATTGTACTCTGCGTCCTCAAATGATGACACAATTACTCCGTCATACTCTGCACCTTTTTCCAGCAACGATTTTATATATGTATCCTTAACTGCATTCGTGTCAAATTTCAGGTGTTTTAATTTATCTTTTAAATCTCTTGCTGTAACACCGCTACCCAAAATAAATTTATAATGATATATGAGCTTGTTTCCTCTTACCGTTTCAGAAAATGCGGATTTTGTCACTATTGCTACACCAAATTCATCATTAGGTGCAACATCGCTGCTGTTTTGCTTTACATATCCGTAGTCTGCAAGGCACCCCGTTCCGCAGACATAAAACCGCTTTTTGCCTATAAATATATTGTCTCCGACCGAAATACCGTGATTTTCCGAATACTTCTTTTCTAAAAACAGCTCGCCTTTATTTACAGGCAGTCTTCCCTTTTCTACATATGGCAAATCTATAATATTTCTGTTTTCATAAATACGCAGCGTGCCTCCCCCGATGTTCACATCAGAGTAAAAAGACTGCTCTATTAAAACATCAAGCTCCGAAAGCTCGTCAAAATTCCTTTTTGAAAGCGGTGCATAGGTTTCAAAGCTCCCGCTTTCAAGATTGCAAAGGCGCCACATATTCTCCATACTGGCTGTTATTGCATCGGTTGACGAACACAATGATACTACCAGCATCATTGAAAGCGTTATTATAAATATCATTGCAATATTTCTCATACGATTTGCTGAAAAATCACGCCATATTTTTTTATTCAAAATCATAACATCACCAAGACAGCTCGTCTGCCGTTATCTGCTCCGTATTTTTTTCCATTTTATCGATGTTTCCGTCCTTCATAAAAACGATTTTATGCGCCATTCTGCTTATCGCCTCATTGTGAGTAACTATTAAAATTGTGGTACCGTAATTCTTATTTACTTTTTCCAAAAGCGCCAGTATATCCTTTGATGTTTTATAGTCAAGCGCTCCCGTAGGCTCGTCGCAGAGTAAAAGCTTGGGATTTTTTACTATCGCTCTGCCGATTGCACACCTTTGCTGCTGTCCGCCCGAAAGCTCGTTCGGAAAGCGGTCTTGGAGTTCTGTAAGTCCCAAAATATCCAATATTTCGGTTATCGAAAGAGGTGATGCTGAAAGATATTCGCCTACCTGTATATTTTCGAGCACGGTAAGATTTTGCACAAGATTATAGAACTGAAATATAAACCCCAGGTATTTGCGGCGGAATTCCGAAAGCTTTTCTCCGTGCATTTTTGATATATCCTGTCCGTCTATAATTATTTGTCCGCCGTCAATATTGTCAAGTCCGCCCAAAGCATTTAAAAGCGTGGATTTTCCGCTTCCTGACTGCCCTAAAATTGTGCATATTTCTCCCTCGTTTACCGAAAGATTTATCCCATTTAGCGCCTTTACCATAGCTGCGCCTTCGCCAAAGCTTTTATTTACATTTTTTACATCAATATATGACATTTTCTCACCTTCTGTCAGTTAGTTATTGCTAACTATTCGCTAAAAAAAATTGCGTTTCATTTAATTAGCCGCGGCTAACCGAGTTTCAAAAAAAAACAACTGTTTTTGTTATTATATCACACGGAATTTTGATTTGCAATACCAATTATATTTTTTTTAAAATATCCTGTGCATAACATATGCACAGGATATTTACTCATTATTTTCTAATTATTCAGGTTTTTTAGCGCCGCAATTCTGGCAGAAATTGCCGTTATTTACCGCACCGCAAGTGCATTTCCAAGCTGTATTCGGCTGTTGCTGTCCCTGCTGTCCCATAGCGAAAAGCTGCTGTGTGCCCATATTTCCTGCGGCATTCATTGCCATACCCATTCCCATAAAGCCTGCCATAGAGCCTTTATCGTTTGACGCAGCGGCTTTCATTGCCTCTGCCTGAGCCTCTGTAAGTGTTGCGGCAGCCATTGTAGGATCACGGAGTATGCCTGCGTGCTGAGCCTTTTTGATGAGTTCCTGATCCTCTTCGGGAAGGGTTACGCTGCCCAAAGCCACAGAAACAACCGTAAGACCGCGAAGTGCTGTCCATTTTTCCGAAAGCTCTGTATTTATTGCGTCTTCAAGCTCCTTATTATGCTGAATTATCTGACTGGGACGCAATCCGAGACCTGATAATCTGCCAAATGCGGGTTGAAGTGCCGATACAAACTCGGTTTTGAGCTGTGTATCAATATCCTCGCGTCTGTATTCCTCTTGCACATTTCCCGAAATATTGGTATAGAAAAGTATCGGGTCTGTGATTTTATATGAATATACACCCGACGCGCGAAGCGAAACATCAATATCAAGCCCGATATTCTGGTCAACAACGCGGAAGGGTATCGGATTGGGTGTTCCGAACTTATTATCCAAAAGTTCCTTTGTATTTATGTAGTAAACGCGCTGGTCCTTAGCCGTATCGCCGCCGAAGGTGAAACGCTTTCCTACAACCTTAAAGGTTTCCTTTAAGGATTCTCCGAAATTGCCTGTAAAAACCGACGGCTCCGTTGATGTATCATAGGTATATTCGCCCGTTTCCGCACAAACTTCAACGACCTTGCCCTGTTCGACTATAATCATACATTGCCCGTCTGCAACAGCAATACCGCTGCCGTTTGAAATGATGTTATCATTTCCTTTTTTGTTTGAGGAGCGTCCGCCCACTCTCTTTTCACCCTTGGTCATCAGCACATTTGATGAAAGGGAATCGCAGTAGAAAAACTCTTTCCACTGGTCTGCAAGGGTGCCGCCCATTGCGCCTATGCCTGCTCTAATCAGTCCCATTTTTTTCTCTCCTTTTTATGTATAATTTTTTTAAAAATCTCTTCCGCCTGCGGAATAGCTTCCGCCGCTTGACGCACTTCCGCTTGAATAGCTCGAACCGCCGCCTGACGAGCTTTCCTGTTTTTTAGTCCGTGTTATTGTCGAATACATCAGTTGTACCGACTTATTCCTTATATTAAGGCTTCCTTTTGCCAGATACTCATTTGCGCTGACTGCGGTAGACAGGCGCATCTTCGCCTCCATATCAGCGATTACCATTCCCGCAATAACAAGCGCAATTATTATTCCGACAATTAGGGGCCAGCCGAAAAAGTTTGTTTTTTTGGCTTTGCGCGGCTCGATTATTTCAAAATTGCCTTCCGCAAGGCTCTTTTCGATATAGTCCGCCTGATTTTTCAGTGCTGTAAAATAGTTTCCGCTCCGCATATCGCTGTCAACTATCTCATCAATTGTATAGGTTACATCAGAAGTATATACTTCCTCATAGCTGTTGGTGGAAATCGTGCGCCAGCCGCGGTTGCCCTCCTCTAAACAAAGGAAAAAGCATACCGTGCTGAAATCGTCGCCTTTTCCGTAACCGGCGTAATAGATGAAATCGGCTCCGTAAACCTCTTTGGACAGACCGTGCGTGCTGTCATCGGTGAAAATCACATAGCTGTAATCATATGTATCGCAAATTCTCTGCACCTGCTCCGTAAGTTCCGCCTTTTGCTCCTCGGTAAGTATTCCTGCGTCATCTACAACCCGCGGCGGATTTTCTGCGTGGTAATTCTGAAAGCCTTCCACATCATCAGTATACCAATACGGCATACCGTCTTGTTTATCAGCTTTTTCTAAATTCCATTCCCGTGCAAGCTCAAACGCAATATCTAAATATCGGTCAAAAATGGCATAATACGGGGTTTCTTCGTCATCAAACAGCGCCTTTATCTTATCCCTCAGTTCTATTTGCTTAGCGCTTGGGGTATTGCTGTCGGCTTTTCCGTAAAAATAGACGCCGAACCTGTTATTCTGCAAGTCTATTACGAGGAAAATACCGTCCTTTTTATCGCCGTAACCGAATTTGTTCTTTTCATAAACAATGTCGGCATATTCCCAAAGCTCTCCGTCAAAATCAAAGGTGTCTAATAAAAATATTGGAAAATCCGTTTTCAAAGGCTCAATACTTATATTTATCTTATCATTTAACATCTGCGACTCCGCCTCGGTAACCGAGCCTGTATAATCGTTAAAACGGTATATTGAGCCGTCATAGTTTTCTTCTGCCCTGATAAAAAGGATCGGCAAAAGAATAAATATCAGCATAATTGAGGCAAAAAATCTTTTTTTCATATCTTCCGCCTCCTTAATGTCCCATTATAATCCAGGCTATGCCCGAATATATCGCAAGCGGAAGAATAAACCACAAAGCAAAATAGAACCACTTTTTGAATTTGCTTATCGGCAGTTCGCCGACAACCTTGCCCGTCTGACCGTTTATGGCAAAGCGGTAGTTTTTGCCCATATAGCTGACATTTAAAAGATAAACGGGAAGCATAACATATCTTACGCTCGACTGCAAAATGCTTAAATTGCTGTTTTTGCGCGTTACCGTCTCAAAGCCGCCGTCCACGGAATTTTTGAATACCTCCTCGGCGCTCGCTCTCATTCTTTGGGAGGCTCTCGGCAGGCTTTCATCAGGGTCCTCATCAAATCT
>CAJOPD010000121.1 GCA_905236685.1 uncultured Clostridia bacterium | reverse complement strand
CGGCGAGCGTGCAGGAAGCGGAATCCCTAAAATATATTTTACATGGGAAAAGCAAGGATTGGAAATGCCGGAGATTTCTGAAAACTTTAATCCGGACAGAATAATTCTGTCACTAAAGATTTCCAAAACCGCCGATAAAAAAACGCCGATAAAAACCGCCGATAAAAAAACGCCGATAAGGACTGCCAATAATATCGAAATGATAATAGAATACTTAACGGCAAATCCAGTAGCAAAAGCGGCTGAAATAAGTGAATTATTAGGCTTGTCTGACAGAAGAACCAGAGAACTTCTGAAGAAAATGGTTGATGACGAATTGCTTGAAACTAACGGAAGCAAAAAGAACAGAACCTATAGTCTTAGAAGGTAAAACTATAATAACAAATAGTCAGATCTTTGAACGTTGATATGATATATATTATTAATTGAAATAAGCAATAATGCTTGACGATTTTCTGGAAAGACCGAATATGGCGTAAAATAGGGTGCATAGTTCGTGCATCTAAACCGTTCGGCTTTTCCAAAATCGGCAAGATTCGTAAGAATTTTGCCGATTTTCTATTAAAAAACAGTAACCTCATTTTTGTTTTCCGAAAACTTGTGCCGCATTATTGACTTAGTGTATGCATTTATGATAGAATACAAAAAAAATAATTAAGAGGCGTAACAAATGAGAATTGTAGTTAAAATAGGAACCTCCACTCTTGCATATGAGGGCGGAAGAATGAATATAAGGCGAGTAGAGCATCTTTGCAAGGTTATAAGCGATATAAAAAACTCGGGGCATAAAGTTATTTTGGTGTCCTCAGGCGCAATTGGAATGGGCGCGGGAAAACTTTCAATCAGCTCATTTCCTGATGATATTCCCTCTAAGCAGGCGGCTGCGGCTGTCGGACAATGTGAGCTTATGTATGTGTATGATAAGCTTTTTACCGAATATAATCATACCGTTGCGCAAATCCTTTTAACGGGAAGCGATTTTTCGCATCAAGACAGGCGGAAAAATTTTGAGAACACCTTGGAAAAACTGCTTGAATTCAATGTTTTACCGATAATAAACGAAAATGACACGGTTGCAACGCAGGAAATAAAGGTGGGAGATAACGACACGCTTGCCGCAATGGTTGCCAAAAGCTCAAATAGCGACCTGCTTGTGCTGATGTCGGATATAGACGGACTGTATACGGCGGACCCGCACAAGAACAAAAATGTAAAGCTCATTAAAGTGGTGGATAGCCTGAATGACGATATTATGGCATTAGGCGGCGGAAAGGGCTCAAATTTTGGCACAGGCGGTATGAAAACAAAGCTCCAAGCGGCAAAAATATGCACCGAAACGGGTTGTGATATGGTTATTCTTAACGGGAAAAATCCTGAAACTTTGTACGATTTCCTTGACGGAAAGCAGGTAGGAACATTTTTCAAAGCTAAAAAGGAGGAACTATGACAATAGATGAGATATTATCTGCGGCAAAAAAGGAAAAAATGACATTTTTGTCCGAGCCCGAAAAGAATAAATGCCTCGAATTTATGGCGGAGTGCCTGCTTGAAGATGCAGACAGCATTTTGAAGGAAAATGAATTTGATATAGAAAACGCAAAAGGGCGGATTTCCGATGTTATGCTGGACAGGCTCCGTCTGACAAAGACGCGGATTGAGGATATGGCTGACGGAATAAGAAAAGTTGCGGATCTTCCTGATCCAACAGGCAGAATTCTTGAAGAAATAAAGAGGGAAGACGAACTTTTAATCGAAAAGGTCAGCGTTCCTTTGGGTGTTGTTGCAATAATTTATGAAAGCAGACCGAATGTCACCTCAGATGCCGCTTCTCTTGCTATAAAAAGCGGGAATGTGTGCATTTTGAGGAGCGGAAAGGACGCTTTGCGGAGCGCTGCGGCAATAGTTTCCGCACTGAAAAAAGGCTTGAAAAGGGCAGGAGTAAGCGAAAACAGGATACTTCTTATCGAGGACCCCACTCACGAAAGCGCAAATCGGCTTATGAAAGCCAACGATACGGTGGATTTGCTGATACCAAGGGGCGGCGCGTCGCTTATCAATGCCTGTATAGCCAATGCAACAGTCCCCTGTATACAAACAGGCACAGGTATTTGCCATATCTATGTAGATGAAAGCGCAGACGAGGATATGGCATTAAAAATAATCGAAAATGCCAAAACCAGCAGACCTTCTGTATGTAATGCAGAGGAGGTGCTGATTGTCAATGCAAAAATTGCCGAGAGCTTTTTGCCGAAATTAAAGGAATTACTTGCAGACAAAAGAGCGAAAAACAATTTAACTCCCGTTAAGTTCGTTTGCGATGAGCGTGCATATGCGATAATCGGCGGTCAAAGGGCGCAAAAAGGCGATTTTGATACCGAATTTTTAGACTATATCCTTGCGGTTAAAATTGTAGACACGGTTGATGAGGCAATAGAGCATATAGAAAAACACTCGACGCGCCATAGCGACGGGATTATAACAAACAGCGAGGCGATTGCGGACAAGTTTACAAAATGCGTGGACAGTTCGGCGGTATATGTAAACGCGTCAACCCGCTTTACAGATGGCGGAGAGTTCGGGCTTGGCTGTGAAATGGGGATTTCCACTCAAAAGCTCCACGCAAGAGGACCTATGGGATTAAAAGAGCTGACAACATACAAATATATAGTAAAAGGAAACGGACACATAAGATAGTTTCTTATAAAACTTCAAAAAAGGAAGGATTATAATAATGAAAGTAGGATTTATCGGCTGCGGAAATATGGGAGGCGCACTGGTGAGAGCGGTGGCAAGCAGTATTGAGCCAAAAAATATTTATGTATATGACCGCTGCCGTGAAAAAGCGGAGGCGTTAAGCTCTGCGCTCGGCGTGGTTTCTGCCGATGAGGAAAAAACCGTAAAGGAAGCGGATTATATATTCCTCGGAGTAAAGCCGCAGGCGCTTAAAGAAACGATAGCAGAATTTAAGGATACGCTGAAAAACAGGAATGATTTTGCCATTGTATCAATGGCGGCGGGCGTTAAAATTTCTACCATTATTTCGCTTTTCGGGTTTGATTTGCCCGTAATAAGAATAATGCCCAATACTCCCGTATCTGTGGGCGAAGGTATGATTTTGTACGATACAAACAGCCTTGTTTTAGACGCGCAAAAGGAAGAATTTCTAAAAATACTTTCAAAAGCAGGCAAAATAGACAGCCTTCCCGAGCATCTTATAGATGCAGGCTGTGCCCTTTCAGGCTGCGGACCTGCCTTTGTGGATTTGTTTGCCGAAGCGCTGTCAGATGCGGGCGTAAAATGCGGACTGCCGAGAGATAAAGCGATTTTGTATGCGGCGCAGACGCTTTTGGGTGCGTCGAAACTTATAGTAGAAACAGGCACTCACCCCGCTGTATTAAAAGATGCCGTTTGCAGTCCCGGAGGAAGCACAATTGCTGGCGTTCATAAGCTTGAAGAAGACGGATTTCGCGGAGCGGTTATTGACGCGGTTTGTGCGGCATTTAAAAGAACTAAGGAGCTCGGATAGTTAAATAATTCCTTGATTAGTTTTAAAATAACACATACAGCGGACGGACCGATAAGCGCAAATCGGCAAGGATAAACCCTTGCCGATTTTTATTTTTTGTAAATTCTCTTGCAAACAAGCGAGCGATGTATTTTTTGTGCATAGCTTTGCTATGCACTTTTTTAATGGAGGAATTTTATGAATATCAAACTCGAATTATTAAAAAACAGTATTTTTGACTTGGT
>CAJOPD010000120.1 GCA_905236685.1 uncultured Clostridia bacterium | reverse complement strand
ATAGCTTGCCGAGCCGTCAGATACCGTGCTCGGAACCGTAACATCACCCGAAAGGGACGCTACCGCTATTGCAGTAAGCGTAACAGTTGTTGTATCGGTATTAACCTTATAGGTAAAATCACCGTCTGTAAAAGTGTCACCTGCCGCCGCATATACAGATGCAGGTATGAGAGCTGTAAACATACAGAGTGTTAAAAACAGCCCTAAAATTCTTTTCCCAATTGTTTTTTTCATAATGACATCTCCTTAAATAATAGTTTTCCGTCCTCCCAAACCGCATATGTACCATTTTCGTAAAGCTCAACTTCTTTACCGTTTACGGATTTAATTGATTTGGGAGAAATAAATTTGTCAACTCTTCCGATTGGCGCAAATCCGTCCTTTAACGGAACGACAATAAACAGTTTAAAGTCGTCATTATCATTTAAGGTCACACCAAGCGTTTCGTCCTTTTTAAGCAGAACGGCACTTTTTGAAAAATGCTCGTATACAACAAATTCCTCGCCCGAAATGCCTTCTATATCGGACGGCGAAATTGTGCCGCTTACTTTTTTGTTTTTATTGTTAAGGTTAAATACTGCTACTGCACCGCTGTCACCACAAATATTCTGCACCTTAAAAATCGAATTTGAATTTGACGGGTCGGAAAAGATACAATCGCCTGTCGGCGTTGCGGGGCGGTCGCACCTTAAAATTTTTCCGTCATCTGACATCAGCGGCTTTAAGATATCCGCACAGCTTCTATCCATAGTATCGCTTATATAGATAGGCCCGCCGCTTATCGCACGCAACAGGCTGTTCTTTTTCGCCTGCCCGTCATCTGTCCACCACATATCATAATCACAGTAGTAAATATGTCCCCAGAAAACACTGTTATATGTGCTTTGCAGTATATGGCTCAAAAACCATTCACTGTTTTCAGGCTTAAAATCGTCACTGCAACGGGTTATAGGACTAAAACTCCTATTCCACATATCTTCACTGGACATACACATACAGTTTATCATATTATTATCAAAGTTCTGACCGACAGACGCTTCCATTGCCTTATGGTACTGCTCGGCAGCTACGCCGATTGGAGCAAGATTTTTATAGTATCTGCCTACAATACTCTGTTTATCTATTTTGACAAAATCTATCCCGCATTTTTTAAGAAAGGAATTGATAGTGTCAAAGTACATATATGCCTTTTCCTGCTTGAAATCAGGCACATATGTACCTCTTTCAGTCCTTATAAGGTAGTCCTTACATTGTTTGTAAGCTTCTCCGTCAGGGTCCAGACCGCGCCAGTATCCTGTAGTCGGGAACCACGCCCCGACAGAAATCCCCCGTTCCTTTATTTTGGAAACGGTTTCTTTAAGCCCGCTCGGGAACCTTTTGCTGTCTGCTTCAAAGGAATAAAGCTTTGACGAAAACATAAGCTCGAACATTTCGCCTCTTGTTTCATAATCCCTGCCGTAAAAGTCACGGACTTCTGCCCACATATCATCAAGCATAATCCATTTTACAGGGATATTTTTTTCCTTAAATTCGTCAAGCTTTTTTTCTATCTTATCCTCGGACACTTTTATATTAAAAGCGTCCCAAGTGCACCAGCCAAGGTATTCCAAAATTTTGGGATATCGCCTTTCGCGCCTTAACGCACACTTATTTTCCGTAAGCTTTATCACGGTTTCTGTGCAATTTTTGACGAGTTCATAAAAGTTTTTGCCTTCTGCCGCAACAAATGCGAGGCATTTTATATTAAAAAGATACTCGTAATGGCTGTAAAGCTTTGCTGTTACGCAATTTTCGTTTCCTGCAAGGACACATTTATATTTTTCGGACACAACGGGCAGGATTATCCCGATAATTCCGTCCTTCTTTTTATACAAAAGTCCCTGCGTCTCATCGGGTATATCGGAATACCCGTTTCCAAACTGAACACTGCACCAAAATTCGCCGTCGCGAAAATCGGCAACCGTACTGTCCAAATTTTCGATACCTATATCTATTCCTGCTCCGAAGTCCTTATCAAGCGTGTGTTTGGCGATACCGTCAATGTAATACGCGCTGACATCTCCGAAAATTTCTTTTTTTACCAAAACCTGCTTCTCGGTTCTTTTTCCGTTCGACAAATTAAGGTATTCTCCCAATATCTCCATATTATACCTCCTTTGCCCAACCTAACCGAAGCTGACCTTTAAGAGCATTGCGCAGTCGCCGCCCGTAAATTCTGCTATTACGGAATTACCGCATTTTTCGGCGGCAAACTTATCGGGATAAAGCTTTTCAACCGCTTTTACTGTGCCGTATCCCGACAAATCAAACTCCTTTTTGCTCTCTGCTGTTTTGATTTTCCATACCGCAATATATGCCGTTTTCTTTTCCTTATTTAAAAGACCGTAAGTAAATATTCCGCTGTCCCCTATACGAAAAGTACCCGTTGGATATATGGGGAAGGAATTTTTATAGTCGTCCCGAATACTCTTATATATAGATATTGCCTCTTTTATAAGATGTTTATTATATTCATCGCTCTCGTCAATCCTGCCTGACAGCATAATGAGCCCGAGCATAGAACTTACCATATTGAAAGCAGTTTGCTTTCCGTCGGAATAGTCTTCTTCATAAATCTTATATTCAAATCTGTCCTCATATCTTACAGGATAAGGATATGACCATATTCCCGACTTTTCGGGCGGCAGACACGCCGCAACCCCCGACAAAATCGAAGGGTTACAGGTATATACCTCCTGGTCGCTTACGCTTTGCAGATGAAATCGGCTTAGTGTTTCATTATCGCAGCGCATACCGCCGCTGCCGCAGTTTTCTACAATCAAATCGGGGTATTTGCCTTCTATATATTCGATAAAAGCTAAAAATGCCTCTTGATTTTGCCTCAGCGTTTCGCTCAGACTGCTGTCACCGTCCGCGCCGATACCGATTGTCTGGTTATAATCGTTTTTGATGTACCGTATTCCCATTCCATAAAGCTTATCAAAAACCTTTTCTATTTTATCTTTTATGGCCTCATTCCTGAAATCAAAGAAGGATTTTGGCGAGCCTATATTGTTGCCTCTGCGCTTTAATATCGCATCGCCGTGTTTCCCGTACGCCTCAGTTTCATTATGCACGCCCTCAATTTCGAGCCACGCTCCGACAATAAGGCCCTTTGATTTTGCATAATCAATAAGGTACTGGAAGGTTTCGGGCGCAAAACGCTCCCTTGCGATATCCCAGTCGCCTATATAGCGTACGCTTTCATCAAACGCGGTTTTCTGCCAGCCTGAATCAAAACAGAAAATCTCCGCTCCGACCTCTGCCGCCGCATCAATCAGTTTCTTTTCCTTCTCGATAGTCGGCATTGCCCAGCAGCAGTTCATATAGTCGTTAAATATCACGGGCATTGCATCAATTCGGGTGCCGCCGCGCTTATATTCCGTAAGAGCCGCCGCCGCGTCCTCAAAACCGCCCTTTACCGTGCCGAAAATTGCCTTTTCGGTGCGGTATGCCTCGTTCGGCTTTAAGACTTTGTACCAGCCGTCATTCTTTTCACAGCTTCCTGATAGGAATACAAACAGGGTTTCCTCACCCTTTTCGTTATACTCTATACAGATTTCGATATACCAGCCGCTTGATGACGACATTTCAAAAAAGTGTATTTCTCCACATTCCATATCCTCAATCATTACAAGCGGATAAAATCGCGCAGTAGTCTGGCTTCCCCTTGATGAGAAGGCTATGTAATTATTATGCTGGTGCATATCATAGGTCTGGTAAAGACCTAAATCCCGCAAACTGCTTATCTGCCACTGACCTTCGCCCAGCCACGCACTTCTGCAAAAATGAACGCGGTATTTATTTTCGTCATACCATTTAAGGTTACCCTTATTTTCGATTTCCACAAACGCGCTGCTTATTTGCTCAAATTCAAGCTCCTTGTCCGAGCAGTTTTTTACTTCCGTGCATACCTCTTTTAAATTTTCAAAAGATTTTTCGGTTATTGCTGCCTCAATATTATGTTCATCTTCAAAATACTTGCCGTCCTTTGTTTCAACAAAGTTCGATTTAAGGCAGCTTAAATGATTTTGCTCACTATTTACAATTATGCTGATGTGATTTTTATCCATAGTTTCTCTCCGTCTATTTTGTGCAGAATTTTAGCGTCACAATTTCAAAATTGCCCACCTTGACGGTAGTTACACCGTTTTTACTATCAAGTTTTTCAATATTATTTTCAAGCATATCGCAAAGATAAACCTCTTTATAATCAAAGCCTGCGATTATTTCCGCGTTGCATTTTATGTTATGCGCATCATAGAGCCTTACTATTACATCATTTCCGTCCTCCGACTTCTTAACCGTTTCAATTACGATATTGTCACGGTTTGAACGGACAAAGGAGTAGCTATCGGGCATTGTTCCGTTTGATTTTTTAATCTCGCGCACAACCAGAGGCATATTAAGCGCATATCCCTCCTGCACCGTTCTGCCGCCTTTAAAATCACTCGTGTGCGGATAGAGAGAGTATGTAAATTCGTGTGTGCATCTATCCGCCTGCGGATTTGGGTCGGTTGCGGCTTTTAAGAGCGACAGCGCCATAGTGTTTTCATAAATGCTGTAACCGTACTTGCAGTCATTCAGAAGGCTTACGCCGTAATTGCCTTCTGACAGGTCAGCCCATTTATGACCGCAAACCTCGAATTTTGCCTCGTCCCAAGATGTGTTTTTATGCGTCGGACGCTTTATGTTTCCGAACTGAATATCATAGACCGCCTCGTCATTTCTGATTGCAACGGGGAATTCTGTTTTTAAAAGAACATGGTCCTCTTTCCAATCGACAAAGGTCTTAAAATCAATACGCTTTGAGCCCTTACTGAGAGTAATCTCCTGCGTGATTAACGAGGACTGATATTTTCTCGTAATCTTTATGCCGTTTTGTAAAAATTCGGCAGTTTCAAAGGCGTCTATATACCATTTCTTCTGGTTATAATACTTGGCTATATCCCATGCATCGTGAATCCACGGATAATCCTCATAGATAACAAGCCTGTTTCCTGTTTCGCCTTCCTCTATTACTTCCCTTTGCTCCTCTTTATCGAAAACCGAAACTATGTTGTAGTTTTTATCAAAGGAAACCTTGATTTTATCATTTTCAATACAAAAATCCGAAACGACAACCTCTTGCTTTACCGCCTTTTTCGGTATTACGCAGTAGCCATGCGGCATTATCTTGTCCGCATAATAAAGCTCACCGTCAAATGCGATATACTCGCTTCTTTCAAAGGGCGAGGGGTTATAAACAAATATTCCGTCGTCGCAATTTATGGAATTTGCTATTTTGTTTAGACTGTCACCTAAGATTTCCTCACCGTTTTTCAAAATTTCCTCGTATTCCCTGTCGCTAACATCATAAACTTCCTTTATAGATGAGCCCGGGATAATATCGTGAAACTGATTAAGCAGAATTTTTTCAATATTTTCGTTAAATACCTTTTGCGGATATGGCTTATTACAGTAAATTTCAGCCATTACCGCCGCCGCCTCAGCCGACATATATAAAAGCTCGCTTTTGCGGTTATTTTTCTTGTTTTTTGCCATAGAAGTAAGCGTGCCTCTATGCGTTTCAAGGTACATTTCTCCCAGCCATTTCGGCATAACCTTCAATTCTTCGGTATTTTTATCAAATTCCTTTTTTACATCATAAAAAAACTCACCCGCCGTCTGCATTACTGCCTTCGGCATTGAAGGAATACCGTATTTTAACCGCTCAAAATTCTCCATCATCTCATATGTAGGTCCGCCGCCTCCGTCTGCAAAGCCGAAGGTTATTATTTCACGAGAAGTGAGCGATTTATTTTTAAATTTATTATCAAAATCAAACGCAAATTTAGGGTTTAATTCCGCCGCGTAAAGAGGCTCGAATATGGCAAAAACCTTGCTGCCGTCTATACCCTCCCAAACGAATACATCGTTGGGCATTTTGTTTGATTCATTCCATTCCATTTTAGTTGTAAAAAATTTGTCCACGCCGCATTTTTGCATAATCTGCGGCAGCGCAGCACTATATCCGAAAACATCGGGAAGCCACAGAATTTTGCTGTCAACGCCAAATTCCTCTTTCATAAAACGCTTTCCGAAAATAATTTGCCTGATTAAACTTTCGCCGCTCGCAAGATTTGTGTCGGCTTCAAGCCACATTGCCCCCTCAACTTCCCATCTGCCGTCCTTTACCGCCTTTTTAATCTCGGCGTAAAGCTCGGGGTCCTCCTGCTTAACAAAATCGTAAAGCTGGGGCTGGCTTGACATAAATTTATAGTCCTTGTACCGTTTCATCATATTGATTACCGTTGCAAAGCTCCTTTGGGCTTTTTCACGGGACTGCTGAACAGTCCAGCGCCACGCAACATCGATATGAGTATGACCGATACAGCTTAGTATCCTTTCCGATTTTCCGCAGATTTTGCCGTAAAACTCCTCTTTTAAATATCTTCTTGCATCTTCAATTCCGCGGTAATAATCGGAAGAATGGGCATAACGCAAATCAAGATAAAGCAAAGCTTTATCTAAACAATCTCTTATTTTTATGTAGTCCTCAGATTTTTCATCTAAGACTTTAAGCACCGAAAAAGGTACATTTATATCATAATAAAGTGCCTCTGTTTCAACATCGACAATGTTGAGCGAAAAATCAATATTAAAAGTTCCGCCCACTAACCCTGTATAAAGATACAGGTATATTTCATATTCTCTTTCAAATTCAAGCGGGAGCCAAGTATGCTTTGTGTCAAAAGCGCCCACGGCTTTTCCGTCAATATATACCAAAAACTGAACATTTCTCGCGTCCCATTGGCTTTCCCGTCCTGTACGGACGGAAAGGCGCAATTCCTTTCCGTCCGCCTTGGGAGTGGAGTTTACCGCTACCTTTATCCATCTATGTTCATCGACACCGCCAAAAATATGATTTTCGGGTGCAGGATACCAAGTGACATCACTTTTGGGATAATTCCCCTTTTTATATCCTACCGTGTCTGTATAATAATAGTCAAGCGGCGTGCTCTTAACAGTCCTCAGACTGTTAAGCTTATCATTCATCGCCTTGATTTTTTTAAATATAAAATCCATAAGTAAACTCCAATTTTAGCTTTTAATAAGATAAATCGTTAATAATTTTTTCCAGATACATCCATATAGCATTTGCCATAGCTCTCATACCGTTGTTACCAGGGTGAACATAAACGCCCGAACCAATTGCAACACCATCATGGAATGTACCGTTTTCAATACCCTCTTCAATTTGGTTATCGGTTAGATAATAACACTTGTTCTTACCTTCCGCAAACGGTGTCGGGTAATCTGCCGTATTGCTGAAATTTACATAATACCAGCCGTCGTTATCACTTGCAGCATTGCCCTTGCTGTTAACAACCCAGGTCTTATTACTCATCATACTTGTCAGTAAGATTACAGGAACGCTGTCGTTCTTTCTGAACGCGTTTACTATATTTTCGCAATCAGTCTGTGTAAATAGATTTGGATTATCAAAGTTTCCGCCCAATGAGCCTTCATTCTCATTATTATTGATATTTTCGCCGATTTCAACAATTATTATATCAGCTCCATAATCAACAGATGTCTGATATTCAGAAGGAATCAATGTCTCCCACTGGTCAAAATTTGCTTCAAGCGACCAACCAGATGTGATCTTCATCTCTACATTTGGATTTTCCTGCTGTGCTTTGCTAAGCGTCACATGGGCAAAATCCTTATCAAGACTTGTCGCCGCCATACCCTGACCGTCCGGTGCGAACCAGCCTACGCCCGAAGACGAACCATGCAATGAGATAGAGTTACCGAGTACCAGAATTTTAAGCGGATTTGGCTCGGAAACATCAATCGGGTCGTGCACAGGTATCATTGTAGTGCCGTCCCACGCAAATACTCTGATATTCATACCGTCTTCGTAAGAGGTCAATGTACTGCTTATGTTAACAACGCTGTTCTCCGCTGTAACATCGGCTTTTTCAAGTCTTACCAACTCGTCGCCGTCATACATTGCTGCGAAAACTGTAAATTCATCATCTGTTCCTAATGACCTTGCAGAAAGCGAAAGTGTTTTTGCATCAGCATTGAACTTCGGAATTGAAACATAAACACTTCCGTTTGCAGCATCAATATATTTTATGCCTGATGCGTATGCAAACCGTTCGCCTGCCGAGCCTTGCGGTGCAACAACAGCAAGGTCTGCATTATTTGCATTTCTTAACGGATTGTTGGTCCAAGTCTTACCTGATGCGGGAGCTACATACTCTGCATCTTCCCTGGTTTCGTTCTTAAATCCTACCCAGCCTGCAATATCGGTTACGGATGCAGGAATAACAACGGTTTTAAGGTTGTTACAAGATGCAAAAGTGTCGTCCAAAAGCGATTCAACGCCGCTCGGGATTACCGCCTTTTTAATTGCAGTGCCCACATATGTTTCTTTTAACAAGGTTACACCGCTCGGGATATCCGCATTTGTAAGCGCGGTACAGCCGGAGAATGTTCCTATCATTTCACCTGTGATATTATCGGTAAGGTCAGCGCTTACAAGTCCTGTACAGCCCGCAAAAGCGTAATCTCCAAGGCTTGTAACCGTATTTCCTATCGTGAGCGAGGTAATTCCTGTCTGATTTTCAAATGCACGCTCACCGACAGCTGTTATATTAGTACCGTCATAGGTCGAAATATTCAAAGCTCCGCTTACAGAACTTCCGTCAGCAACGCCGTATGCCGTAAATGAGGAAGCATTTTTAGCGCGCTTATACTGAATACCTGTTGTAGCGTCCTCAACTATCATTGAAGTAGTTCTTCCTTTAATAGTCGAATATACGGGACTTGTACTCTTCAAAAGTACTGCAAAGTCTTCGCTTGTAGCACCGTCAAAAGCGTCCGCCGCAATGGTTGTTACCGAATTCGGAACGGTAAGTACAGCTAATCCGTCCTGACCTGCAAATGCATTCGTTCTTATTTCCGTCACAGTATTCGGAATTTCAAAATTACCGCTGATACGGAAGTTTGTGCCTGTTATCGCTGTGCCGTCCATAATGAAATATCCTGCAACAACATACGGTATACTGTATGACCTCGCATAATCATACGCTGTGCTCGGGTTCATAACGGTAAGTAAAAATCCTGTGTTCGGGAATACTGTACCAGTCGTATCTCCATAGTCCGTTACGCTTGTAACAGTATCGGGAATTGCAAGACCTGCAAGGCTCGAACAGCCGTAAAATGCTCTTTTTCTTATTGTAGTTATTGTGCTCGGCAGTTTAACCGTTGTTAATGCCGAACAACCATTAAATGTCATATGAAGAGTGTCAATACCCTCAGGTATTGTTATAGATGTAAGGCTTGTGCAGCCATAGAATGTGCCGTGCAAGGTTCCTGTCAGATTTTTGGAAAGGGTTATGCTTTCAAGTGCTGATTCGCCGTAAAATACATTAATGCCTATTGCTGTTACCGTATCAGGAACTGTCATTGATGTAATGTATTCACAATGCTGATTAAGGTAAGTTGCAAAAGCCTGGTCATTTATTCTGTTAATTGTGTAGTTACCTATCTTAGACGGTATTGTTACAGCCCCCGTCAAGGTTACATCAGGAAGCGGTCCCATTGCCGTTGCGGTATCATCGCCTGTTGCTTTGTAATACATCTGTCCGTCGTGGACAAACTTATTCGAGGCTACGATACTTGATGCCGAAGTTCCTCCTACTGCACCACCTTCTATCACATATACCTTTACGGTACTGAAATCATCAACAGGTACATAGGTACTGCCGGGGAATTGTGTACTTCCTACCCTCATCAGTATAATGTTGGTAACTCCCGAGCCGTTAAAGGTATTTGCTAAGGTATCCATACCTGCGGGAACTCTGACCGTCGTTAATGCGGTACAGTTTTTGAAAGTACCTATAAGCTGTCTGTTTCCGTTTGTATCTCTTTCAAGGTTGCTTGAAAGGTGCACGCTCGCAAGATTGGAGCAATCCATAAACACATTGCTTCCTATCCTTGTTACCGAATCAGGCATATTAAAGCTTGTAAGACCTGTACAGCCTTTGAATGCGCTGTTTCCTATCGTTGTTACCGTGTTCGGCAGCGTAATGCTTGTGATGCCTGTTTGATTCTGGAACGCACTGCCGGAAACTGTAATAACGGTGTATTCAACATCATCATATGTTACTGTTGCAGGTATTGTCTTTGCACCCGTCGGGTCTGCGCCTGCCGCAAATCCAGTAACCTTGATATCGGTAGTATCGGTAACCACAGAGTATGCAAAGTCGCCGTACTCAAAAGCCGACGGAGCACTGCCGCCGTAAGTTTCTGCCGTTGCGGTAAACGAGCCTGTTATTCTTGTAGGAGCTGTGCCGCCATATGGATAGTAAATTTTTATTCCCGTTATGCCGTCTGTCCACGCTCTTGCTGCTGTTGTACCTGAACCTGCGTAGAAATCCGCCTGTGATGTACTTGTTAAGGTAACTGTGCGTACAGCCGAATTCCTAAATGTTCCGTAAAACTTTGTTATGCCGCTGGGAATTTCAACAGATGCCAGACTGGAACAATACATAAATGTACTTGTAAGAAAACCCGTTCCCGTATTATCTCCTGTAAGAGCTGACGGAAGGTGTATAGATGTAAGTCCCGAACAGCCGTAAAACTGTGCCGTGCCAGTAAACTTTGTAATAGTATCGGGAAGGGTAATGCTTGTAATTCCCGATGTTTTTGCGCCTTGGTTTTTGAATGCGTCACCAAGCTGTGTTACTGTATATGTAGTTGCGCTATATGTTACTGTACTCGGAACGGTAACAGCACCTGATAGTGATGCTGCTGCGATTGAGGTAAGTGTAACAGTTGATGATCCGGCATTTACCGTATATGTAAAATCGCCCGATGTAAAAGTTGCCCCTGCCACAGTATATTGCTGTACTGTTGCAGTAAATGATGTACCAGTTCTTGTCGGGGCTGTACCTGTTGACGGATAGCGTATTGTTATCCCTGTTGTCCCGTCCGTCCATGCTCTCGCATCTACTGTACCTGAACTACCAAAGAAATCTGCCTGTGATGTACTTTTCAAAGTGACTGTGCGCACAGCCGAATTTCTAAATGTTCCGTAAAGCTTTGTTATGCCGCTGGGAATCTCAACAGATGCCAGATTGTTACAATACCGGAAGCTAGTCGTAAGATATCCCGTTCCCGTCCCATCGCCTGTAAGAGCTGACGGAAGATGAATGCTTGTCAGACCTTTACAAGCGTAAAACTGAGCTGTGCCAGTAAACTTTGTAATAGTATCGGGAAGGGTAAGGCTTGTCATACCTACCGTTTTGGCTTCCAAAGCAGCAGTAGTACACTTAAACGCGTCACCGAGCTGTGTTACGGTATAGCTTGCCGAGCCGTCAGATACCGTGCTCGGAATCGTAACCGCACCCGACAGGGACGCTGCCGCAATGCTTGTCAGTTTAACGGTTGATGTATCGGTCAGCACCGTATATGTAAAATCACCCGCTGTAAAGGTATCTCCTGCCGAAGCAGCTGAAACCGATACGGGCACAACAAGTGCTGTTAGCATACATAGCACCGTAAACAGTCCTAATAGTTTTCTCCTCATAAAGACATCTCCTTTTTTAAGCAATACTTTTTGTTTATTATACACAATATATTAAATTGTAACAATTGCTTATTTTTAGTTT
>CAJOPD010000119.1 GCA_905236685.1 uncultured Clostridia bacterium | reverse complement strand
CTCGCGCCCAGCGAAACGGTGTCTCTTGACAAAGACAAGGTCATGGCGTTCGTCACCGCGTTCGGTTCGTCAAATTCGCATACGGCGATACTTGCAAGGAATATGAACATTCCTGCAATTATAGGCGCAGGCGAGGATTTCTTGAAATCGGTTTCGGACGGCGACAAAATTATAGTGGACGGGCACACGGGCGACATTATAATTGAGCCTGATGCGGAAACGGAAGTGCTTTATCTCAAAAAACAGGCTGAGGACAACCGCAAAAAAGCGCTTTTACAGGAACTGAAAGGCAAGGAAAACATAACGCTCGACGGCAGGAAAATAAATATTTACGCCAATATCGGCGGCGTGGACGGTGTAGGCGCCGTACTCGCAAATGACGGCGGCGGAATAGGGCTTTTCCGAAGCGAATTTTTGTATTTGGAAAGCGAGGACTTCCCCACCGAAGACGCCCAGTTTGAAGCATACAAAAAGGTTCTGGAAAGTATGGCAGGCAAAAAGGTGATTATACGGACCTTGGACATCGGCGCGGATAAACAGGTCGGATATTTCAATCTTGACAAGGAGGAAAATCCCGCTTTGGGCTACCGTGCAATAAGGATTTGCCTTACCCGTCCCGAGATTTTTAAAACTCAGCTGAGAGCGCTTTTGCGCGCCTCAATATACGGCAATCTGGGGATTATGTTCCCTATGATAACAAGCGTTAAGGAGCTTTCGGACATCAAAAAAATCTTGGAGGAGGTAAAGGCGGAGCTTAAAAAGGACGGTCTTGCTTATTCCGAAAACATCGAAATAGGCATAATGATTGAAACTCCTGCCGCTGCAATAATAAGCGATGAGCTTGCGCCTATGGTTGACTTTTTCAGCGTCGGAACAAATGACCTGACGCAGTACACCTTGGCTTGCGACAGGCAAAATGCCAAGCTGGAACCCTTTATTGACACGCACCACAGGGCAGTATTAAAGCTTATTGAGATGTCGGCACAGAACGCGCACAAAGCGGGCGCCTGGATAGGCATCTGCGGCGAGCTTGCGGCGGACACTTCCCTTACCGAAACATTTTTGCGAATGGGAATTGACGAGCTGTCCGTTTCGGCGCCCTTCATCTTGCCTTTACGGGATACGGTAAGAAAAATCGATTTAAGCAAATAAAAAACCGGCAGGGCTTACGCCTTGCCGATTTTTTTTAATTAAACCTCTATCAGTTTTATATTCAGTTCGTTAAATACCTTCTCGTATTCCTCATCAAGATTTTTTTCCGTTATAAAGCAATCTATATCTTCCAATTGTGCAAGCTTTGCAAATCCTACCCTGCCGATTTTTGATTTATCGCAAAGATAGTACTTTTTACCCGCATTTTTCAGCATACACTGCTTAATTCCGCATTCCTGGTCATTGCTTTCCAAAATACCCGCGTTTATTGTTATGCCTCTGCTTGAAAAGAACATTTTGTTTGCAAAATATGTTTCCGAAATAATCCTCTGCGCCTGACTGCCGACAAAAGACTGGTTATTGCTCACAAAGCCGCCTACTGCTATAACCTTTAAGTCAGGAAGTCCTGCAAGCTCGTCCACAACTCTTATGGAATTTGTGATTATTGTTATGTCCTTCATAGACTTCAATTCTTTTGCTATATAAAAGGTTGTGGTTGACGCATCGAGAAAAATCGTATCGCCTGCCGAAATGAACTTTACCGCTTCCTTCGCCAATCGGATTTTTGAATCTATATTCAGATTTTTTCTCTTTTCAAGCGACATTTCGTGATTACCTTCGTCGATTGGGATAGCTCCGCCGTGAGTTCTTAAAAGCATTTCCTGCTTTTCCAGCTTTTCAAGGTCGCGGCGCACAGTTTCCTCCGTAACGCCCAGTTCTGCGCTTAGCTTGCTCACCAACACAGAGCCTTCTGTTTTTAAGGATTCAATAATCTTTTTTTGCCTTTCAACTGCAAACATTACATCACCTCTTAAAAAACTAACCTCTTACAATTCTCACAAAATCGCCGTTTTTAATTGCGGCGGAATTTGCGTCGTCTGTATCAATATGCATCTCTATATTGAAGTCGTCCCTCACTCTTACCTGCACATCAAAAAACTTTGTCGGCTTGATACCTTCTACAATAACATCAACATAGTCGCCGTCTTTAATTCCGTGACGGGCCGCATAATCAGGCGTTAAATGTATATGTCTGTTGGCAATTATAACGCCTTCTTTAAGATAAACGCTGCCCTTAGGACCTACCAGCACAAGCCGCTCCGAGCCCTTTATCTCGCCCGACGGTCTTACGGGAGGGCTTACCTTCAAAATAAAAGTATCCGTTCTGGAAATTTCGACCTGCGTATTCTTTCTGACAGGTCCCAAAACTCTTACCTTTTCTATTGATTTTAAAGACGGTCCGACAAGGGTTACAAACTCCTCGCTGGCAAATTCTCTGCCCATAAGCGTTTTCTTTTTTGTCAGCTCATATCCTTTTCCAAAAAGAGTATCAAGGTCCTCTCTTGACAGATGAACATGCCTTTGCGAAACACCGATTTTTATTTCCTCATTTTTGTCCCTTTTATATTCTTTCAGAATTTCGGAAACAATCTTTTCAACTTTTTCAACATCATACATAATTATATCTCCGCCTTACTTTTCTATTGCTTCCAAATCAAAAAATTTCAAAAGCTCGCCGTGAGGTCTTGCTATAATTTCTCTGCCATATACCTTTCCAAGCCCTGATGCAGCAGCATTTCCTGCTTCTAACGCGGCTTTTACCGCCGATACTTCGCCCGTAATAACCAATGTCACGAGCCTGCCGCCAAGGCGTTCTTCCTTATGGACAAGGCGCACATCTGCCGCCTTTAACATAGTATCAAACCCCACTACCGAGCAAACATAACCCTCTACTTCCAGTATGCCCAAAGCACCTGAAAAGCTGATACCGTCAGAGCTTACATTTTTCATAGTCTTTGGCATATTTTTGTTATACTTATCCCTGTTTATATCGCACAAATACGCCATTTTTTCTGCGTCATCATCTGGACGGGCTATTATGTGGGAAACTATATATCTTCCTTTATCCTCGGCATATGCTTTTCCTGCGCTGACTGCCGCTTTAACATCTGACGCGCTTCCCTCAACCTTTACCGCCATAATAAGCGGCGCCGGTATATTAGGAGAAAAAGGTCTGTTTCTGTCAAATGCTATCAATCTGACATTCGCCGCTTTAACCATAAGGTCTGCAACGCATAGCGCAGTTGTAAAGCCGTATACCTCAATCATTCCCAAAGAATTCATAAATTAACTCCTATTACTATACAATGTGCAATCCGTCAACAAGAACGCATCTTCTCGCTCTTGTAAAGGAATGAGCAGCTGTTAGCCCCTCTCCCGTAGGACCTGCAATCGTAAATGTTGTATAACCTTCTCCGCCTGCGCCTATTCCTGCATAAGAGGGTGCATTTTTAACAAAAATAGTAGTTTCTACCGCTCTTGCAAAACGCGTCAGGTGGTCAACATTCTTGGAGTGGATATGCGCCGAGTGTCTGCACCCGTGTTCTGCTTCCACCGCAAGCTTTATTGCCTCATCAATGGAATCAACACGCACAATCGCAAGCACAGGCATCATCATTTCTACCTGAACGAACGGGTGGTTTGCGTCAACCTCACAAATCACAAGTCTTACATTTTTATCGGCGTTAATGCCTATTGCATTTAAGAACTTGTATGCGTCCTTGCCGACCCATTTTTTGTTTATGCTGTACTTGCCGTCTTTATTTATAAGACAGACATCTCTTAACTTGTCTATTTCACTGCCCGAAATCAGATATGCACCGTTCGATTTCATAGTATTTATAAGTCTGTCCGCAACATTTCTGAATACAAAACATTCCTTTTCAGCAATACACGGCAGGTTATTATCAAAGCTTGCGCCTGCTACTATGTCCTTTGCCGCTTTTTCGACATCTGCTGTGTCATCAACGATAACAGGAGGATTTCCCGCGCCTGCTCCGATTGCTTTTTTGCCTGATGACAAAAGCGCGTGAACAACGCCGGGACCGCCTGTTGCAACAAGCATTCTCACTATCGGCGAGTTCATCATCTCGTCTGACGATTCCTTGGTAGGATTTTTAACCGATACCACCAAATTTTCAGGACCGCCTGCCTCCAAAATGGCTCTGTTCACAAGGTCAACCGCATAGTTGGCGGTTTCCTTTGCGCCGGGGTGTGGATTGAAAACGACTGCATTTCCGCCCGCTATCATACCCATAGAATTGCAAAGCACCGTTTCTGACGGATTTGTGGACGGGGTGATACTTCCTATAACACCGTATGGCGCCATTTCAACCAATGTAAGACCGTTATCGCCTGTCCATACCGACGGCTTTAAATCCTCTGTGCCGGGGGTCTTATTGGCAACAAGCTGATGCTTTATAATCTTATCCTCAACGCGTCCCATACCCGTTTCCGAAACGCCGAGCTTTGCAAGATTTTCCGCCTCATTGAGCGTGAATTCTCTTATTTTTGAAATCATCTGCTCTCTTTGCTCCACGGTATAGCTCCTGAATTCATTGTACGCTTTATTTACCGCAGAAAGCGCCTCTGTCATTGTGTCAAAAACACCTAACTGATTTGTTTTCTTTACAATAGACGCAGCATCTGAACCCATAGATTTTATAACATTTGCAACTATTTCACTGATATATTTTTCTTCCATATAAAAGCACCTCAGACTTTTTTAAAATATATTTCACCCATAATTTTTCGGATTACAGGATTGTTTTCCAAAGTTTTTCGTCAGGACGGGCAATAACAGCGCTTCCTATAACGGCACCTTCGTCCCTTAACGCCTGTTTTGCCTTGTCGATTGCCGCCTCGCACGCGGCAACTTCGCCCGTAATCAGCATATATGACTTACCGCACATACCCTTTGCAATTCTGAGCTCTATAAGCTTTACAATTGCCGTTTTTGCCGCAATATCGGCTGCAACTATAATAGACGCGGCGGAAAATGTTTCCAAAACGCCCAAAGCCGCAACATCTCCCACATCGCTTGCGCCGTAAATTGCGGGGAAAATATCCTCGTGCGGATTTCCGAGCACAAAGCTGTCTATGAGATTTCCGGAAAATTTCTGTTTTGATGTCTCCACCGCCGCTTTAACAGCGCTCAGACTTCCCGCTATCAGCGCTATGTATTTTCCTGGGCAGACTGTCTGCGCCTCCAATAACTCAACCTCTGCGGTTTTAACCATTAAATCCGCAGCCTGAATACCGACAGCTATTGTTGTATATTCAACCATTCCTATTGCTTTTGCCATTATTTTTACATCCTTTTCTTTAAATGAATTGTATGCACCTATTCAGCCGAAATTGTTACCGCCTTTTCCGTAACCGTTTTTACAATTCCGTCTAACGAGCTGTGCACAGGTATTGACAAAGCGTTATTATCATAATCAGCAATAACTTCCCCCGCCTTAACCTTTTGTCCGGCCTTGACGGACGGCTCGGCAGGTTTTCCTATATGCTGGCTCATCAAAATACTTACCTCGGCAGGTTTTACCGCATCTTTTACAATCGGAGCCGATACATTGTATTTTGTAAGGTCTAATCTTTCAATCAATCTCTTCATAGGAACTACACGGAAATCCCTTTCGGAATTTACGCTGTCCCATTCGGTCTTTTTTTCGATTTTGAGCCCGTTTTTTTTCAGTTCCGCCTTCGCAATTCCGATAAGCGTTCTGGGGCTTAAACCCTGCGGACAGGAATAAAGCTCACAAAGCCCGCACTGCGAACAGTAGTTCGCATTTAAAACTGCCTCAGTATCATTTACCCTGCTTGAAACGCATCTCATAAATGCGCTCGGGCTTATAGGGTGTCCCAAAAGGTGTCTTGAACACAGCTCGGTGCACGACCTGCACTGACAGCATATGCTCATTGCTCTTTTGACACTTATTTGGGGCTTTTGTTTTCTTTTCAGTATTATGTAATGCTCTTTCGGCATAACAAGTATGCCGTTAGTAGTCTTTGTAACCGTATCCGAAGGATTTACGATTTTTCCCATCATCGGACCGCCGCAAAGATACTCAACATCATTTTGCGTTGTTCCTCCGCACAGGGAAACAAGATATGAATACGGAGTGCCCAACGGCACTCTTAGCGTTGCAGGGTGTTTAACCTCACCCGCAACCGTTACAAATTTATGTGTGACAGGCGTACCAAAGTTGATGGCATAGTACATATTAAGCACCGTTTCCACATTATACACGATACAGCCTGCCTCAATCGGAATACTTCCCGGAGGAACTACCCTGCCGGTACATTCATATATGGTGATGACCTCGTCACCGGCAGGATATATTTCTCTAAGTAATTTTATTTTGCCCTTTTCATATTCTTGAAGTACTGATTTTACCGCGCTGACAGCACCTTTATACGAGCCTTTTACCGCAATAATAAACTGTTTTGCGCCCAAGGCATCGGTAAGCAAATCCAGCGTGCTGACAATTTCCCTTGCGTAACCTTCCAAAAGCTGCCTGTGCAGCTTAAACAAAGGCTCACACTCGGCACAGTTAAGGATAACCGTATCTGCTTTTTCGTTAAGCTTTGCATACGAGGGAAAACCGGCCCCTCCGGCACCGGCAATTCCGCACTTTTGCAGTATATCCTTTACTTCCGACAATTGCATAAAATCATTTCTCCAATTCTTCTCCGGAATCTATAATGCCGACAATCGCGGCATCAACGGGTGAATTTTCCGCATTTGCGATTTTTCTTGCCGCACTTCCTGTTGCAACAAGCACAAATTCACCTATACCGGCGCCTATGTTGTCCACGGCAACAATACTCTTTGTATCGCTCCCCATTTTTTCCAAGAGCTCTACAATCATAAATTTACTTCCGATTAGCTTTTCTTCTTTTCTTGTTGATACTATACTTCCCGTAACTTTTCCTATAATCATATTATCATTCCTTTTAATAAATTATAGCAAGATTATTTGAGTGTCGGGAGTATCTTTTCAACATCGCTGTGAGGTCTTGGAATTACATGTGTAGCTATGATTTCGCCAAGTCTTGATGAGCTTGCGTTTCCTGCCTCAACAGCAGCTTTAACAGCCCCTACATCGCCTCTTACCATAACGCTTACCAATCCTGAACCGATTTTTTCCGTTCCGATAAGCTCAACCTTTGCTGCCTTTAACATTGCGTCGGCTGCCTCTATTGCTGCAACCAAACCTCTTGTTTCAATCATTCCCAAAGCTTCAAGTGCCATTTTCTTTTCCTCCTTAATAACATCTTCACTGATAACTTCTTTTTTTACTTGTGCGCCCGCCTTGCCGGCTGCTGCGCTCTTTTTTGATGCTGCCATATTCTATCACCTCAATTAAAATTTGGGCAGAATTTTTTCAACATCGCTGTGAGGTCTCGGAATTACATGTGTAGCTATGATTTCGCCAAGTCTTGACGCGCTTGCATTTCCTGCTTCAACTGCCGCCTTAACTGCGCCTACATCGCCTCTTACCATAACGCTTACCAATCCTGAACCGATTTTTTCCGTTCCGATTAAAGTAACCTCAGCCGCCTTAACCATTGCGTCTGCTGCCTCTACCGCTGCGGTAAGACCTCTTGTTTCAATCATTCCCAAAGCTTCCATTGACATTTTGTTTTCCTCCTTTTTATTTCTTGCTTAATTTTTTATATATTTTTAATGTGCATTTTTAGCACAAGGTTAATGAGTTTAAATCAGCGTTCATTTATAATCGCTATTTTAAGACCTTCCATTCTAAGATTTGTTCTGTGCGCCTCATTGATTTCCGAAAGCGGAAATTTATGAGTTATAAGCTTGCTCATCGGAAGTCCTATTCCCTTTGCCCTTTTCAGAAAATCAAAGGTTGTGGCATAATCTCTTAAAGTATATACCCAAGAGCCGACCATTGTAAGCTCCTTTGCGCAAATATCAAAATGCGGGTTTATTGTAGCGTCACCGCCATTTATGAAAAATCCCAGTTCGCAAAGTCCGCCGCCGTTACGCACAAATTTATATATATTTGAGTGTGCGTGCGGATTTCCCGTGCATTGGAACGCAAAGTCCGCAAGGTATCCGCCGAATGCGTCTTTTACCGCGTTTGCAAGTTCTTCCGCGCCTTTATACTCAGTAAAGTTGACCGATTTTGTTGCGCCCATCTCTTTTGCAAAGTCAAGACGCTTTTGCTGTCCGTCTATGGCAACTATATTTTCAATTCCCATAGTTCTCAAAACTGCGATACATATAAGACCGATAGGTCCGCAGCCCTGAACGGCAACCCGTGAATTAAATCTTAAAATTCCTGTTGATTTTGCCCTCTCAACTGCGTGAATAAGCACCGCACAAGGCTCAATAAGTATCCTTGACTCCAAGTCCAAATCGCTTACATTAAATATTGTTGAGCCGCCTCTTACAACAAGATAATCGGAAAACCAACCGTTCAAGTGAATATCATCATCGGGGAGCAAACCGTATACATCTGCGCCACCGACATTCTGCTTATTCAGGTCAAACATAGTAATATCGGGGTTATCCTTAAATATCATACAGGTAACGACCTTGTCGCCGATATTTAAAGGCTTTCCTGCGCTGTCCTTTTTGACATTTTTGCCCATTTTCACTATTTCGCCCGTTCCTTCGTGACCCAAAACAAGCGGAATAAGTCCAAACGGGTCTCTCTTAAATTCGTGGGCGTCGGTGCCGCAAATTCCGCAGCCCTCCACCTTGACAAGTATATCGTCATCGCCAAGTTCCGGTATGGGAAATTCCTTAATCTCATAGTTTTCAAGCTTAGTCAGCATAGCCGCTCTGCTTGTTTTGGGAATTTCTCCCGCCGACTTTGTCGGCTTTGCACCCGAATCCAGCTCAGACAATACCTGTTTAACGATTTTGGAAATATTATCCTGACTAATATCCATCGTTTCTCTCCTGTCTTTCATATTTTTTGGATTTGTGCCGTCCGTCAAAACCATGACAACGCCAAATCCGAAATTCTTTTTATATCTGCCGGTTTCAGTATCCGCCTTGCAAATTATGAAGGAATGGTTTTTGTGCGTAACCGCTCCCATTTCATAAAGCGCAGCCTTGATATCCATACGGCTGTTGGATATGGAAAACAGCTTATCCGCCTCCTTTTTGGAAGCTAAATATCCGCCCTCGTTTATGAGGTAATATATAAATTCATCGGCTTTTGCCTTATCAATAACCACCTCAACCGCTGAATTTATACCGTGCGCTGTTTCCTTTGCTTTTTCCGAGAGGTTGTGTGATGAACCGATTACTTTGATTTCATCATACATTCACATTCCTCCTTAAAAAGCTCGCCTCCGAAATCCGCAAGGTATGTGTCCTGTTCCTCGCTGCCGCCGCTTACGCCTAAGCCGCCTATAATCCTTCCGCCGTATTCAAGCGGAACGCCGCCTCCGAACACAACAATTTTGTTACTATTCGTAAACTGTATGCCGTAAAGCGAGCCGCCGGGCTGTGCAAGCGGTTTCAGCTCTTTTGTGGACATTTTGAGGGAAACCACCGTGTATGCCTTATTTAGTGCAATATCAAAGCTTGCAATAAACGCATTATCCATACACTCAACCGCAACAGGTCTTGCGCCTTCATCATATACTGCCGCTACGGCATTGACGCCCATTTCCTTTGCCTTTTTCTGAACGCCTGAAATGACCTTTTTGGCAAGCCCAAGAGTCATTTTAAGATTATTCTCCGAACGAATACTCTTTGCTATGGCGGTAACTACCTCAGTTATATGCTTTTCGTCCATTTTTTAAAGCTCCAAAAATTATTACTTCCCAAGCTCTTCCATAACCTTTTTGGTTATTGCCGCAATCAAATCAGCATCTGCTGTTCCGATAGCCGAATCCTTTGCGCCGCAGGCACCGCAGGAATGGCAGCTTGCCTTGCCGTTTTTGCTGTTCGGACAAAGGTCTGCGGGGTGCTTTCCTGTCATACCGAACTGTCTTCTTATCTCATACAGCCTCATAACCTGTGACTTTGAAAGCTCCTTCGGTCCGCCGAGCTGTTTTGAATGATAGAGAAGTTCTGCATAGAATTCAACAGACTCCATCTTGTGATATGCACTTAAAAGGCTGTCTGAAAATGCAAGTGCGCCGTGATTTGCAAGAAGTACTGCGTCATAGTGCTGCAAATACTTTTCTACTGCGTCGGGTATTTCTTCCGTTGAAGGTGTGCCGTACTCTGCAATCGGAACACAGCCAAGCGCAATAACTGCCTCAGGCATAATGGGCTGTGTAAGCGGTATTCCTGCAATAGCAAAGCTTGTTGCATAAATCGGGTGAGCGTGAACAACCGACTTTACATCAGGTCTTTGCTTATACACTCTCATATGCATTTTGATTTCCGATGAGGGCCTAAATCCCTTATTTGCTTCGATTACCTTGCCTTCGCCGTCAACCTTACAGATGTACTCAGGCGTCATAAAGCCCTTGCTGACACCGGTAGGTGTGCACAGGAATACATTGTCCGCAATCTTAACGGAAATATTTCCGTCGTTTGATGCAACCATACCTCTGTCATAAATCCTTTTTCCGATGTCACAAATTTGTTTTTTGATTTCGTACTCGTTTACCATAATATGTTCTCCTTTTTGTTTTCTAAAATTTTCTTTTCTATATAATAATACCACTCATTAAACAGAAAGTCAATAGAAAAATGTTGTTTTTTTTATTTTTTTGTTGTTTTTTGTTTGATTTACCGTTTTATGCGGTAAAATCGCTGTAATCGGGCTGTTTTGCACACCTGATAATAGCGAAAACCTGATTTTTTACGCTGTTTTTTCTATGCTTAATGCTTATTTTTTTACTGTTTATCTTTGTTATTATGTTTTAGTTATGGGACAAACGGTAAATCCCAGCGTTTCCTGACAGTAATCGCACACCGCGTCCATAGCAGACTGCACCTGCGATACCGTTCCCGTAACAATCAATGTCCCGCTGACCCTGTCAACAAACCCGATTTCCGTACCTGACGCTTTCATCGCAATATCGCCTGCTATAATAGCCGTTTCGGCAGGGCTCATCGTCACTATACCTATCGCCGTTTTTGCCGTTGCAAATTCCAGACCGAGTTTTTGATAGAGCGTTTTATCAGGATTTGCTATAATATGTGCAAGCGTTATCTGTTTTCCGGGGACGATTTCCTGAATAATTCGCATTTTGTCCTTGATTGAGAGCTTATCTTCCATACTATCCTCCTATCTGGCATTTGAGCCCTGTTGACTCTGCAACGCTCTTTAATTCATTCATTTTTTCATCGCTTGGCGGCAAAATATCTTCCATAAGGTATTTTCTTCCGAGCCATTTGTACTTATCTGCGCCCAAACGGTGATAGGGCAAGAGATGTATTTCCCTGACATTATCAAGCTTTGACGCAAAGTCTGCGATTTCAAAAATTTCTTCCTTTGTATCGTTAAAGGTAGGTATAACAGGAACCCGTATTATGAGCTTTTTGGCTTTTTTTGCAATCTTTTTTGCATTTTCCAAAACCAATTCGTTAGGTCTTCCGACAAATTCCTTATGCTTTTGGCTGTTTATGTGCTTAATGTCCATCAAATACAGGTCAAGGTATGGCAAAAACCGTTCTATTACATCAAAACTTGCAAAGCCCGTAGACTCCATCGCGGTGGTTATGCCGTTATTTTTCGCAGTCCTCAAAAGCGCAACCGCAAATTCAGGCTGTAACAGCGATTCACCGCCCGAAAGGGTAAGCCCTCCGCCTGAACGGCGATAGTAAGGTCTGTCTTTTAGAACGGTTTCCATAACCTCCCGCACCGTTACATCTCTGCCCTCTGTCTTCGGCTTGCCGTCGATGTTCATAGTTTCAATCTCAAAGCTCTGGGATTCGGGATTACAGCACCACTTACAGCGGAACGCACAGCCTTTAAGGAAAACTATCGTCCTTATGCCCGGTCCGTCGTGCACGGAAAACCGCTGAATATTAAAAATTCTTCCGACTGTGTCTAAATCACGGTTATCCATCGTTTCCTCCCACTCACAAAATTAAAATCCGTGTTGCTCCGTTCTGTTTATAATATCGTCCTGCAACGATTTTGAAAGAGTTGTGAAAAGTGCACTGTAACCTGCAACTCTTACAACAAGATTTTTATAGTTCTCGGGGTGCGCCTGCGCGTCTTTCAGCGTTTCACGGCTTACAACATTGAACTGCATATGCATTCCCTTTTGGTCAAAATACGCTCTGACAAGCGCAACAAAGTTTTCAAGTCCTGTCCTTCCCTTTAATGCGGACGGGTGGAACTTCATATTAAACAGCGTTCCGTTTGAGGCAATAAAGTGGTCCAGTCTTGACACTGAATTTGCCGATGCGGTAGGACCGTTGACATCTTTTCCAGAGCTTGGCGATACGCCGTCCGCAACAGGCGTATGCGCAAGTCTTCCGTCCGGCGTAGCCCCTGTCTGTGCGCCCAGCGGCACATTGGCAGACACGGGATACAGTCCCGCCTGGAACATTCCGCCGCGCGGATTTTTGTAGTTTTCAAGGGGTTTTGTGTATGTATAGGCAACCTCTCTTGCAAATGCGTCAACATCATCGATATCGTTTCCGAATTTTGGAAGACTGTCTATCATTTCAAGCAAAGCGTCATATTTTGCACTATTTCCTGAGCCGCCGCTCTGGGCAAGGACTTCTCTGTAAACCTGTTCGATAACCTGTTCGTTTACTTCCTGTCCCGAAAGCTTTATCTGCTTAACTATTTCTGTTGTTATTTTTTCTGCGTTCTTGCCGTCAAGACCTCTGCCGTAGTTGTTATCAAGCGCCTCCTTATACTCCGAAAGCGTCAGCTTTTTCTGCTCAAACACGAGTTTCTTTATTGCATAGAGCGAGTCTGCCATATTTGCAATTCCAAAGCCCTGCGGACCTGTGAAATTATAGACCGCTCCGCCCTCCTGAACTGTCTTTCCTCTTTTAAAGCAGTCGTCAACCATAGAGGATAAGAAGGGCAGCGGACATCTTACCGCGTGCGCGACATCTATCGAATTGTCGGCGTTGACAAGCAGTTTTATCTGATAGTTCATCTGCTTTTTATACGCATCAAAAAACTCATCAAAGGTCTTGAATTCCGAAACATCTCCCGTTTTAACGCCGACAAGCTCACCGCCGTCCATACCGTTATTGAAGGTCAGCTCCAAAACCCTGCACATATTGAAGAATGCCGCATCGTGCCAGCCGTCTGTTTTTCCCGCTTTCTGCGGCTCAACACAGCCGATTATGTTATAATCTCTTGCGTCCTCCATTGTCAAGCCTCTGCTTATGAGTGCGGGTATAATAACCTCATCATTGTAGTATGCGGGAAGTCCCACACCCGTTCTCGTGAGTTCTGCCGCCTTTATCAAAAATTCCAAAGGCGTTCCGTTCCATACTCTTACCGAAAATGAAGGTTGCGGAAGAAGCACATGCATAGACGCATAAATACACATAAAGGATAACTCGTTTGTCGCATCGCGCCCGTCCTTCGTCTGACCTCCCGCGATTAAGTTCTGGAACAGGCTGTATCCCGCGAAGCCCTCCGCGGACGCAGCGTCGCGCGCCTTGTTCAAATCGTTCAGCTTAACCCAAATGCAGTCTATAAGCTCCTGTGCAAATTCATTGCTAATATTTCCGCCGTCTATATCCTTTTTATAGTAAGGATACATATACTGGTCAAACCGTCCGGGCGAAATCGAGTGTCCGCTTCCTTCCATTTGTATAAGCATCTGCACAAACCAGAAGGACTGACACGCCTCATAAAAGGTTTTTGCGCTTTTTTCAGGAACATTGTTACAGTTTTCCGCTATTTTTAAAAGTTCCTTCTTTCTGGTTTCGTTGCTCTCCTTCTGCGCCGTTTCATACGCAAGCTTGCTGTACCTTTTTGCGTAGGTGATTGCAGCCTCCATACTTTCGATTGCCGCAGTCAAGAATGATGATTTCTTTGCATAATCTGCGTCCGAAACATCACACTTTGCAAGTTCTTCCCTTGCCTCCTCGATTATGCCCGAAAAGCCCTTTTCAAGCACCTTGTCATAAAGCACAGTTATGTGCCCGACACCATTATAGAAGTAATTACCCGGAGTAAAAATATTGTGCGCCATTGCGGTCTTTGTTTCATCAGCCATATACGACTCCGCAAGCTCGCTTGTCGTCTTTCCCTTCCAATAGGGATACACTTCTCTTAGCGTATTTTTTGTTTCTTCCGATATGTAAAACGGGTCTGCTTTTCTGGTAGCTATGGTGTCAAATTCCGATTCAAGCCATTCGTACGAATACTCCGGAAAAACCTGACAGCCCCTCGGCGCTATTGTTGCGCTCCCGACTATAAGTTCCTCATCGCGTATGGTAATCGGTATATTTTCACAAATATTCTTAAACGCCTTTGCCCGCCTTTCAACAATGGGAAGTCCTTCGGTCTTTTTGTAGGATTCGGTCAAAAGCACCGCTCTGTCCGCCTCGATTACGGGCATTTCCTTAAATAAATTATCTTTAAGTCTGTCTATTCTGTCGCTCTTGGGGATTTTTTCAAAATCTTGTATGCTCATTTTCTCACCTCTTTATAAATTATCCGCAACATCTTTGAACTCGCCGATAACACAATCGGCAATTTTTTTGACCTTTGGCGGTGCACTTGCGATAACATAGGATTTTCCCGCCAGTTTAAGCATTTCTATATCATTTAAACCGTCCCCGATTACCGTTACATCGGAACGATTTATTTTTAAAGCTTCCATTAGTTTCGATACTGCATTTCCCTTATTTATACCTTTTTCTGTATACTCGCAGATTGAGCTGTCACAGTATATTTTTTCTAAGCCGAAATCCTTGTCCGTTTTGCCGTATAGTGCGATTTTATAGATAGGCTCATCTATCTCGTTTGTGCCTTCTATTCTCACGATATGCCCAAAATACTGCTCCTTTATCTGCCTCACAAACCTTGCCTCGTCAGATTTTACAAAGGAAAGATATTTGCCGTGTGCGACAAAGTTTTTTTCAGCATCAAACAGCTTTAATTTTGCTTTATCGATGGGAGTTTCATAAACAGTTTCTTCTTTATGAACTATAAGTGCGCCGTCATTTGCGATAAAATAGATTTTATCGTCAAAATTCCCGAGTAACCTTTTAAGTTCAGCATAATTTCTGCCCGACGCAACGCAGAAAATTGCGCCTTTATCCATAATTTTCTCGATTGCCGAAACCGTAAGCCTATGTAGCTTGATTTCTCCTTTTAGAAGGAGCGTTCCGTCAAGGTCACTGATAATTAGCTTCATAAAAAATCTCCCAAAACACTTTTCAGTTTGTATAATATCACAAAAAAAATCAAAAGTCAAGACATTCTCACAAAAATAAAAAAAAACACAGAAAAATCAAAGATCTGTGTTAAGGTTTATTTAATAACACGCTATTGTTTCAATCGTAAGTTTTATAAACAGTATTGATTTTTAATATGCTTTAAATAAGTCATATGCGATGCAGCAGATAGCCGAGAATGGTTCTAAAAGTGTACGGCTATGAAACGGATTGAGCATAGAGAAGAAAAGCAGATTTTTTCGATTTGTTGAGTGTTCTCCCGAAAATAAAGGCGAAAAATTGCCTCTTATTGTTCACCTTCACGGAGCGGGAGAAAGAGGACGCGGAAGGGAAGCCCTGAAAGCAGTAGATATCCACGGTTTTTTTGAATATTTACATATAGAAAAAAGCCCTGAATTTGTTTAATCTGTTGCCGATGCAAGAATTACGCAGAAACGGTCAAGCGTATTGTCGTATACGGTGTAGCAAAGCGTACCCCACCACTCGTGACCTTCATCAAAGTAGTCAGACCAGTCGGTAGTCCAATCATAAACTTCAAGCCCCTTCGTTCCGTTCGGGAAAAGGGCAGCGTTTATCAAATCAAAGTCCTTTTCGGAATAACTGCACTCATACGGAGGGTAAAAAAACGCCTTGCGGTAGTTTAACCTACCCTTTTCAATTGATGAAAAAAGGTCGCAAACATCAATTTTTTCCCCTCTCGCCTTGCCGATATTGCAATTCCAGACAGCCTCTCCGTCATCATCTGCAAAAAGCTTTCCGCTTGCTATGGCAAGCGCCAACCAATGTGAATTATAATCGTTCGATAAATGTTCATTTTCCACAATGCAATAATCAATCACACAATCGGGATAACCTTTAATCAACGAATAAAAGACATCATCAGCACAATCGCTCTCCCAAACAGCTTTATTTGCTTTTTCTTTCTTTTTGGGACGGTTACGGAATACTTCTTCCGCTATTTCTATTCCTATATTCCCCATTCCCGCGGCATACTCGACCATCTCGCAAAAATCCTTCGCATCATATTCAATACCACTAATCGAGGTGACAGTCTGCTCTTTGCGAAAACATTCCAACACAACCGTTGGGTCAAATGCATTATGTACCGTTGTTTTTTGCCCGTTTTCATCTGTGATATAAAGACACGGCTCGTAAGGGTGACAGGTTAAAAGATACCTCTTCCCGTCAGCGATTACATAAACATCATCATTTTCCTTACCAAATATATACCGTTCGTTGACTTTTTCCATATATTTCCTCCGTAAAACTGTGCGCTATGAGTATATTATACCTCAATACCATCGAAAATTCAATCTAAAATAAAAAACCTTGTACTCCATATGGATACAAGATTTTTTAATTGGGAAAAGTGCTTATACGAAAAATTGCGTCATATTCCGTGTTTAAAATTGCTTATATATTCACTGGGCGATACTCCCATTATATGTTTAAATCTTCTTGAAAAATATATATAATCCGTATATCCGCATTTTTCTGAAATAACACCCAACGGAACTGAATTTCTATACATCTTTATCAGACAACAAGCATGTGATATTCTGATTGTAGTAAGAAATTCCGTAGGTGTTTTCCCCGTTATCTTTTTGAATTTTGCTCGAACATAATCTTCTGCATATCCGCTTTTTTTCAGCAGATGACTTAGATTTATATTACTGTCATAATAATTTTCTGTTATCTTTTCGATAATATCTTTTACTGTCAAAAAAATTTCAGTATCTGTTTTAATGTTTTGAAGCAAAAAAAGCGTAAAAGCGTTAATCAGTGCGGTAATATACTCATTATTAGCAAAGCGATTGTTATAAATCATATTTGCAAACACCACTCCATCGCCTCTTGAATTATCATAAATAACAGTCGGTGTAGTTAGTTCAAAAATATAATTGAATTCTCCGTTTATATATATTATTTCATAATTTTCATCAACGGCAGAACTGTAATGTACTGTTTCCTTTGGAATAATGATAATCTCACCCGATGTAATTTCTATATCTTTTTTGCTGAAATGAAAAACTCCGGTTCCTTTCGTGCACACAATAATTTCATAATTTCTATGTTTGTGCGGTTGGACACCATGCCTTAGAATGTTAATTAAATAATTCATACAATCACCGGTAATATTATATATAAAATCTATCTTTTATGCAAGTTAAATTATAAAAATACATATTTTTTTTAGAAATTCATCTGATATAATAGCAAATAGCTTTTCCTATATGTTATAACTGCTATATGGAGGTTTCATATGAAAAGATATAATGTGGATATGCTTTCAGGCTCTGTAATGAAAGGTTTACTTTCTATGACAATACCCGTTATGATAATGAATGTTATGCAAACAATGTTTAATGTTGTTGATACTACGGTTTTAGGAAGGTATGTAAATGACACCGCCGTAGGTGCAGTTGGGGCATGTAGCACTTTGATTACTCTTTGCACAAGTCTTTTAATAGGAATTTCCTCAGGTGCAAATATTGTTATTGCAAGGCATATTGGTAAAGGCGACAGAGAACACGCCGAAAAAGCTGTTGGCTGTGCCGTTTTGTTTTCAATTGTGAGCGGTCTTGCTCTTGCCGTTATCGGTATAAGCTGTGCCAAAATCTTTCTTAGATGGACTAATTGCCCCGAAAAACTCTTTAATGAGGCTGAGATTTTTTTTAAAATATATTTCTTGGGTGTCCCTTTTGTAATGTTTTATAACTTTTGCGCATCAATTCTCCGTTCGATAGGAGATACAAGGCATCCAATGATTTTCATTATGTTTGGAGGCATAATAAAAATCTTACTTAATCTCTATTTTGTTAAAGTGTTACATACGACCGTTGAAGGCGTTGCGATTGCCACCATTTTTTCCAATGCTATCGCAGGCGGACTTTGCTTTATCACTATACTAAGAAGCAAGGACATGATTCGTTTCAGTTATAAAAATATGGGATTCTATGGCCGCGAGATTAAGCAAATGCTTTTTATCGGCATTCCGACAGGTCTCCAAAGTGCACTCTATTCTTTTGCAAACCTTATCATTGTTACCGCAGTTAACGGTCTTGGTGCAGATGCAACGGCAGGTCTTTCAATTGCAAATCAATTTGACGGTGTAATCTATCAAATAATCTACGCACCGTCAATTGCAGTTATCCCTTATGTTGCACAGAATATCGGCGCTAAAAATATCAAAAGAGCAAAAAAAGCTATTGTAATATCCGGTATAATTACAATAGCTTTTGGGGCGACTCTCGGCTCATTGTCCGCTATCTTTTCCGGTCAACTTTCATCGATCATATCCTCTACGCCCGCTGTAATTATGTATTCTCAGCAAAAAATGATTGTTGTTTCAAGTACATATTTTATTTGCGGTATCAATGATGTTTTGGCTGGTTCTCTTCGCGGAATTGGAAAACCTATAATACCAACAATTTCAGCACTTGTATTTATGTGCGGCCTAAGACTTTTCTGGGTTCGCTTTGTATTCCCATTTTTCCCGAATCTTACATTTCTCTATCTCATATGGCCTGTTAGTTGGATTTTATGCATAATAATCGCTCTTTCGGTACTGATTCCTTCACTTTCAAAATTACAAAAGGAAGCGGCATTATAAAATGCTAAATTCAAATTAAAAATCACCATATAACATGTTAGAGCGCGAAGTATTGACAAATATATGGTCTTTTATAATAACGAAAGACCTCATTCCGTTATTCGATACCAGACACCGAATAAGGCTGAGGTCAAATATTACG
>CAJOPD010000118.1 GCA_905236685.1 uncultured Clostridia bacterium | reverse complement strand
CATTGCCGTAAATGTTCCGCCGCCGCGAAGTCCTATCGTACCCGCGAGCCCAACGCCCACATATACCTGAACGGTTGCGGACATCTTCACATTTGCGTGGAACTTCTCCAAGCTGTTATTAAAGTCAACCGTCGCTTCTTTTGCATCGTTATAGGTAATCTTAGGCTTTGATGTATCTGCCGCCGCACCAAAGAAGCCCATAACGCTTCCGCTGATTTCAATACCGAAATATGCGGGGATAAATACCACGGGCAGAAGCGTGTACCACGCAACCTTAAAGCCTGCATTTACCGCAATAAATCCGCCGACACCCACAAATTCAAAGGTTGATGTGGTTGTTCCCTTTGCGGGGTCTGTCAATGTTGCCATTGCAAAGTCGAAGTACACACCGAACACAAAGCTCATCTTCCAAGTCGGTGCACCCATTGCCGCCATTGTGTCCTTTGCGTTACTCAAATTATCCCAGCCCTTAAATGCGGTATTGTAGGATTGTGCCAAGCCGTTTTTAAATGTCGATATCGGGCTCTTTATGGAGAATAAATCGCCAAAATAGTTACCGCTGTCCGACATATAGCTTGTTGCGTGCTTGCCCGATATTTTATCGTATAATGAAGTCGGGTTAAAGCCCAGATACATACGGTATCCGACATCGGTCTTCATCGCGCCTACCGTAACAAACGGGAAGTCAAAGTTAATACCCGTTGTGCCTACCAATGGAAGTGTTGTAAAGTTCATATCCATAGGCAGCTGAACTGTCTGGTCAACCGGTATTTCCAGCGAGCCTTTCTGCACTACAACATATCCCGTAAAGACATCTGCATATGTAACGCCGTCAGAAGAACCTTCATACTGCGTATTATCAGTATAATTTTTTACTATTTTCCCTTCCTCATCATAGCGTACCGTTTGTTTGCTTACGCCGTGTGATCTGTCGGTTGAAACTCTTATATACATTTCATATCCGGCTACGAGATTTGCAGAGCTCATTACTGCTTTAAAGCTGTTATCCCCCTGCTTTGTTGCTTTAAATACGCCTTTTTCGGTATTTGATTCGGGGTCATACTGAACAAAGAAAACTTCCGTCAAATTCTCTGTTGCTTCCTTTTCGGTTATTGCACCTGTTGATGAATTCAACTCCTGCTTGGTATATTTGGGAGCCATATCCAGCTTTGCAAAAAGCTCTATCTGCTCATCTTCCTTTGAGTAGTCAACAACAAGGCTCGTACCCTCGTTCTGATGCTCTGTATCTCTGTAAACGGATATATTATTCAGAATACTGCCGTTTTCGGTGCTTATGCTCTGGAAACCGACACTCTGTCTTGTTACATTTACTCTTGTTGTAGCATCGGAGCCTGCTGTAAGGAATATATCCTGCTTTTCCTGCTTACCCTGCTTTATTTCAATATCGCGGAGATCATCGGTTCCGTTTACGCTTATCATATAACGAAGATAGCGTTTTTCACTGTTTGTTCCGTACATCGCTCTTACAGGCGGTGTTCTGAAATGACCGTTTGTGTCGGTAACGGCATATTCACTGCCCACAGAAACAATACCGCCGGATACGGGCGAATTTTTGAAAGCACTGACATCGTGCGACCTCATATTATATGCAGGTCTTATTATATTACCTTCAAGCGTTTCATACATATCCGCCTGCGTGCCTGTTTCTACCGACACTGTAATAATATTATCGTCCTTGCTGCCCGATGCCCTGTGATAGAACATATCGCCGGTATAAATATTGCTGTTTCCGGCTTCTTTCCAATTTATATATGCTTTATTGCCTGCCGAATTAGCAAGTTTTGCACCGACTGTATAGATTTTGCCGTTTTGGACATTGTTATATACAACATATTCCTTATAGTCTTCGCTGCCAATCTTTACACTATTTACAGCCGCAGCCTTCATAAAGCCAAAACCCGAGTCAAACTTTGATACATCAGATGCTTTTACCATTACCGCAACAGCGTTGCCTTTTCTCTGGAAGAGCGGTGTTATCTCATAGTAGCCGTACTTTAATCTCTTGCCCTCGTTTAAGTATCTGTTTTCGCTTATATCATCGTAAGGAACGATAACATCACGCTTTATCCAATATGTATCGCTTTCATTCTGCTTTATGCTTATCTTATAGCCTGCCGGCTCATACATATCCTTATACTGGTCACGCATAACCGTTTCAAGCTTTAATATATCGCCTCTGTGATATGTACTGCTATAAGTTGTATCACTGCTTACATCTCTGCTTGTACCGCTTATTTTAAAGTAACCGAAATTAGTGTTTTGAGGCACTTTAACGACTACCTTTGCGTCCTTATAGTCAAATTCGGGTGTTATGTTCAATATACCCTTTTGTCCGTAAGTGCCGTTAGGATTTTTGTAAGTTGCTACCTGATTGTTTACAAAAGATATATAGTTACGGTTATCCTTGACCCAGTTGCCGTCTATCTTAAATGACCTTGTGTCACTTATATCGCTTCCCGAAAGAAATATATATCTTCTTTTACCGTCTTTTTCAAGCTTTGCGTTGGTAAGTCTGACATATGTGCTGTCTGACTGTATCATAGACACAACATTAAGTCCTTCTTTTGCATATTTAACGATATAGCTGTCGTTCTGGTTATTAGCTCCCGAAAGTTTAACCTTGGTAGCACCTGCCCACTCACTTCTTGTTCCGTCATCGTTAAGGAATTTTAGCGGCTCTGCCTGTTGAAGTTTTACTTCAAACGGTCTGTATATCCGCTTTAAGCCCTTTATCTGCAAGCGGTCACAGTCCGAACATGATGCAATGTTATGGAAGCCTATTCTCTGCACGCTTGGTAGTGTGTAAAAGAAATTCGTTGCACCTATCGGGTTTTTGCTTTCAAATACTGTATGGTTCCAGCTCCAACAGTCAGAGGTCAGCTTGGAGGCAAAGCCGACTTTTATCGTGGCACATTTATCCCACTTAAATATGTCCGCATAAACTCCCGCATACTCATAATTATCTCCGTTGCTGATGCGGTACTGGACTGCAAGCTGACCTCTGGGATTGGTCCAGAAAGCATCCTCGTCCCACATAAGATCCCAGCTGTCGCCGTCCCAACCGTTATCACCGCAGAAATCATCTCCTTTGGTGCCGTAGCAGTTCGGTTTTGATGGATCGATAGAATCGCCATACACAATATCCTCAACCGTGTACGATCTTTCCGCCATAAGAGAAATACTGTTGTCATCATCTGCCGACATAAGCGAAATGTCTGATTTTTTTGGCTTAATCGTAACATATGCCTCGCCGCCTACGATTTTAGCATTCTCCTTTGCTTCAAGCTTTAATGTGAATTTTGCATCGGATTTTAAATATTCCTGTCTTATCGGAATATCAACCGTCTGCTTGGTTATTCCGAACGGGAACGCAAGCTCTGCGTCAACAGGTGAGAAATCGCGTCCTGCAACTGCTGTTCCCGCCTCTGATGTGAGGTGTACCACAGCCAATGAATTGAGTGCGCCCTCACGGGTTACGGTAATTTGTAGATTGCTGCCGTCAGCCGTATAGCTTTGCTCCGAAAAGCTGAATTTTGCGTCTTCCTTCTCTTCATCGTCAACAATCGTTAAGGCACAACTTGACGCAGCACTGTTCGTGGTAGAACCGTACGGTGCGCCAAGCATAATATAGAAGTATCTGTCGCCGTCGCTTTTATTGTTATTCTTAACATCAATAACAAGATACTTTTCCTTTTCGCCCGCCTCAAAGTTCAGGACAAGGTCGGCGCCGATAACAGCATCGGTTATAACATTCGCCATCTGCTGTATCTGCTGCATTGTGTCCGTTGATGAGGAAAGCTTTTGAGGATAAGCCTCTTCGCCCGAGTAGAGCTTTAAAACCTCAGCGTAGTCATCGGATACATCATCGGCTGTGTAATCGGCAGCGGTATCCTTTAACCCGCTTTTTTCCTCGATGTAATCGACAGCTTCCTGCATAGCCTGTTCGGTTTGGTCTTGCAGCCCTCTGTCATTTGCCATAATGCCATAGAATTCCTCATCGCTTTTTAGCTCGCTCTGAGTATATTCCTCGCCTTCCATCATTTCCATAAGCGACTTGCTTTCACCGGTATTTTTTACCTTTTCCTCCGTACCGAGTACAGAAATTGTGTAGTCCTTCCCATACTTTGCGGTAATATCGGAGATTTTGATGTTTACGCCCGCTTCCTCCTCTGCATCGCCGCCTCTTGCAACTCTTAAAAGGTACCGTTCATTTGCACCCTCTTGCAGTTTTGCCATAGTCGTTGCAAGGTAGAATACATCGCTTTCTAAAATCGCCTCATCGATTTCCACCTCCGACAGATAAACATCTGCCGTTTCTGCTGTTACAGGTACCTGCACCAGTGCCAAAGACATCGCAAGCGTCAGCAAAAGCGCAGCCGCCTTTTTGAACATTTTGTTCATTCGTTTTCCTCACTTTCTTTATATTCTTGATTTTTAATGAGCTCTGCAAATATGCCTTTCTCATTTTTCAACTCTTCAAATGTGCCCTGCTGAATAATCTCCCCCTTATCCATAACTATTATCTTATCACAGCTTAAAATCGTCGATAATCTGTGAGCCACTATGATTTTAGTACATTCAAGCTCGCTTAGACTTTTCGTGATTTTTGCCTGAGTTATATTATCAAGCGCGCTTGTCGCCTCGTCAAATATAATAATCGACGGTTTGGTTAAAAGCGTTCTCGCTATAATAAGTCTTTGTGTTTGTCCGCCGGAAAAAGTGCCGTTTTCCGCACTTACCGGTGTATATAAGCCCATAGGCAAGGCATTTATATCATCTGTCAATCCTGCTTTTTCAACTGCCCGATAGACTTCCTCGGGAGGAGCATTTGGCTTGCCTATGGCTATATTATCATAAATATTGCCGTTTAATAATCCGTCGTTTTGAAGAACTACGCCTATTTTTTTTCGATAACTTTTCAGGTCAAGCTCTCTTATATCAATGCCGTCTACCAAAACGGAGCCTTCATTAAAGCTCTCAAAACCCAGCAAAAGCCTTACAAGCGTTGATTTTCCGCTCCCCGAAGCACCGATTATTCCAACGCTTTCGCCGGCTTTGATATTAAGCGACACTCGTTTTAAGACATACGGCGTATTTTCGCTGTATCGGAAATTCAAATCCGATATTCGAATATCCCCCCGTAAATTTTCCAATTTTCGTTTCGTGCCGCCGTATTCCTCGCACTCGGCAGTAAGTAAAGGCTTTATTATTTCATAGGCTGAACGAAACTGTGACAAAGACTGCACAACAATTCCTGCGCCCAAAAATGCCGCCATATATGCACCGTATGAAGCGGAAAACGCTATATAATCCGATACCGCAAGCGAGGAGCCTAAGATAAAGATAATAAATGTACTTATCACGGTAAAAACCTTATATGTTACTGGTAAATATTCGAGTACAGGCGGTTTTTTTTCATACACGGCAGTGTCAGCATACCGCCGGCTCCATCGCTTCATTACACGCGCCTCGGCACCGCTAAGCTTTATATGCTCAATGCCCGAAAACATTTCATAGCAAAAGCCTGACATTTTTGACATTGACTGTGCATACTCCTGCATCCATTTTGCACTGACTTTCCCTTCTGCCGTCATTAAAGCGATAAGCAATAAGGACATAAGCACAACAACCCCCGTAAGCTTAGGAGCATAACGGTATATCTGAAACAAATATACTATTGATAAAACAATATTTATAAGTGCACTTATGCTTCTTACAGAGATAATCTTCGACAAATCCGAAAATTCCAGTATAATACGGGACAGCTCGCCTGCCTTAACTTTTTTGAAAAAATCGGCTTTCAGGCTCATTAGCCTTGAAAATATGCCGCTTTGAACATAGGTGTCGGCTCTCTGCATAGTATTTGCAATTATCAGCGATTGCAAAAGTCTCATAACTGCCGCTGTTGATACAGCTGAAAAGAGGAGTGCAGCGGTGGGGAATACTGCCGACAGCTCGCCTGACGGAACAACCCTTGAAAATATGAAACTATTTGCCCAAGGCAGCATAAGTCCTGCCGTTACCGCAAGAATACACGATATAAAAACCGTAAGAGCATCTCTTAGTGTTATACTTTTTATTATAAATGCAACAAAGTCCCAAAAACCGACACTGCCGCTTCTGGTGCCTTTATAAAAGGATAGTGCGCTGCTCATAAACTTTTTTGCTTTTTCCTTTGTGACAGTAATGCTTTTGCCGTTTT
>CAJOPD010000117.1 GCA_905236685.1 uncultured Clostridia bacterium | reverse complement strand
GTTTAGAGAAGTAAAGATATTAAAAGGCAATTTAATTGAATTGCCTTTCCCAGAAATATCCGCCGCCGATAATGAAAAGATAACGTCGTTAGTTGATGAAATATTAGGCGGTAATAGCGCAAAGCAAGAAGAAATAGAGAATTGTATTTTCTCTGTCTATGGATTGACAGAGGATCAAATAACATATGTTAGGAGAATAGCAAATGGAAAAGCTAATTAAGGAACTCAATATGCAAATTGCCGCAATGAACAAAGTAAATGGGAGCAGATACAACCTTAGCGACGAAGTTTTAGATAGTCTGTATTCTGTCTATCCGTTCAACAAATTTGAGTATATCATTAGCCACTTGATAGGAACTGATACAATCACGTTGCAACAGTACCTTGATATTCGCAATAGTTATTTGGAACGTAACAAGTACCTATATGTTTTTGAAATCACTGCACCCCGAACTTTTGGAGAAACGTGGGCGCAACGTCATCTAAATGAAGTTGTACCAGAATTGCAACGTCCGTCTACTTCCTATGACCCTGATTATTCGGGACAATACGACTTTTGGTATAACGGCATAAGAATTGAAGTAAAAGCGTCAAGGGCTGTGCGGCGTAAAAGCGGTGATTCTTTGATAATCAAGGCACTTTCCAGTGACTCAAAATATGGATTTGATATGAACTTCCAACAAATAAAACCCGCTTGCTGTGATGTTTTTGTATGGATTGCAGTGTGGCGTGATGTAATACGCTATTGGGTTCTTTCCAGCGATGAAGTTAAGAATAATCGTTACTACTCTTTCGGTCAGCACCGTGGGAATGTTGGCGAGGGACAACTATGGTTGAAAGATACGAACATTGGTGATTTTGATGAATACGAAGTAGGCGTGCGAGACATATTGGCAAAGATAGTTGAAAAAAGCGGATGTTAAACAGTCCTATTTCGTATAATATTCTTTTATATCCTCTTGTAGATTTAAGAGACAAATAAGCGACAAATTGACATATTAAAACGGCTAAAACTCTTTATTTTCAAGAGCTTTAGCCGTTCTTTATAATCTCTTTTTCGAAGAAAAGTTTCACTGTGAAACTTTTCTTCGAGAGCAAATGCACCGCTTAAAAGCATTGTATTAAAATTGGGCGTAAGTTTCAGCGTCGGAGCTCGCTTTAACCGCTGTTCCTCCTTGTTCGCAAAAAAGCACGCCCGGTTTTTCTACTCGTTTGTAAACGCACTCGTTTACGAAAAACTGTTGCTACCACTTTTTTGCAATTCAATAAAATCCTATAACACCACTCGCAACCAAAAAATATCAGCACCTCTTTTGCGGTGCTGATATTTTTTTGCTTTGAGCGTTGTTTCTGCCTCGTGGTCTTCGGATTAAGAGACCGATGGGCGTGGCTATTTGAGCAGATGTTTCAAAGTGTTTTTTAGGGACGATTTTCTCAAAGGTAATCGTTTTCTACGCAACTTCCCATAAAAAAACGCACCCCCACATAGAAATGAGGGAGCGCTGGTTATGTTGATAATGGCTGTATTTTATGCATCAATATCCGGAACAATCTGTAATGTATAGTCGGGATATTTTCCTTGGATTTCTTTTGTGAGGATATTTGTTGCTTCATTCCTGTCAATATCAAAGCTCAAAACAACATCAAAACGCATATTTTTGCTTTCAATATCGGCATAAAAACCGTGCATTTGCAATGCCCAATCGTGTGATAGCACCGTTTCCTGAACGCTGTTTCGTATTTTTGCGGCTTCATCGCAAGAAGTGTTATAAGAATAAACGCCGATACCTGTCAAAATCACTCCGCTTTTATGATAAACCTTCATCTGAATACGGCGTGTCAATCTATCCACTTCATCAACCGTCATTGTATCGGGCAGTTCAATATGAACACTTGCATAGTTTTTATTCGGTCCGTAATTATACATAATTAAATCATATGCGCCTCTTACTTCGGCTTCCTCACAGATAAGGCGTTTTATTTCCGAAACTTCTTCTTTATCGCCGCGCTTGCCGAGAATGTCGTTAAGCGTTTCGCTCATCATTTCAAGCCCTGCCTTAATGATTATTATTGAAATCACCACGCCGACATAGGCTTCAAGCGAAATATGCCATATCAAATATATAATTGCAGAAAGAAGCACCGATGCGGACAGTATGGCATCAAACAAAGCATCTGAACCCGATGCGACCAATGCGCCTGAATTATGTTTTTCGCCCTGCCTTTTCACATATTGCCCGAGAACAAGTTTTGCAACAATAGCAACCGCGATTATGATAAGTGAAACAATGCTGTAATCAGCCGCTTCGGGAGTGATTATTTTTTTGACAGATTCTACCATAGAAGTAATACCCGCATAAAGCACAATTGCCGCAACAAGCATAGAGCTCAGATATTCAATTCTGCCATATCCGAGAGGGTGTTTTTTGTTCGGTTGTTTCGCTCCGAGCTTTGCTCCGATTATGGTAATTATCGACGACAGTGCATCGGAAAGATTGTTTACCGCATCAAGTGTTACGGCTATTGAGTTGGAAATCAAGCCGACCGCCGCCTTAAAAGCAGCCAAAAACACATTTGTTATAACGCCTATAACGCTTGCTTTTACTATGGCTTTTTCTCTTTTTGCCGAAAGTAATTCCATATTTTCGTTTGACATTGTATTTCCCTCCAATTTTTTTACAGTTCAATTATAGTGTTATTTTTACCAATCGCCTTTCAATAATTTGTAGAGCAATGCCTTAAATGTTTTGAATTCTTCATCGGTAAGCCAATGCTCCCCAATAAGTGTTTTCGGGACTTCAACAGCTTGCTCTTTCAGCTTTCTGCCTTCATCGGTTAGGCTAATGATAATACTTCGTTTATCATTTTCGTCCTTGCTGATTTCGATATACCCCTTTTGTTTTAATTTACGAAGCATATCCGTCAGCGTATTTGCCTTCAAATATAATGCTTTTACAAGGTCTTTCTCATTGACGACCTCCTTTTCCCACATAACCATCATTGTAATGTATTGGGTGTAGGTAAGGTTTATCTTTTTGAGAATCGGCTGATGCCGTCTGAGAATTTTATTTGCAACAGCATAAGTCGGAAAACAAACTTGATTTTCAAGCAATAAAAGCTCATATTCAGTGTTCACATCATCACCTCACTATAATTATATCGCGCCCGATATAATTTGTCAAGTGTTTCCAAGGAATTTCAAATAAAAACCGTGAAACAGCCCAAAGTATTCGCGGCTATTGGCGTAATTTACTACGCTTCCGCTTAACTTAAAGGTGTTATTATCTACAAGGAAATTACCGTCTTTACATTAAAGGCATAGCGTGTTATAATAAGGTAGAAATTCAATTTTTGAGAGGTTTATATGAAAAAGACTATTATTTTTCTTCTTATTATAATAGCTTTGATACTGACCGTGCCGCCGTTGATTTCGACATTAAAGCCGAGCTCGACTGCTGTAAACTATGGCTTTTCAGACGGGGAAAATGACGAGCCGAACGGCACTTTTGATATAGTTATGCACTTTGCGGGAGATGTTTTGCTTGCCGAAAATCTTGACGCGGGGCGCGCAGGAGGATTTAACGAATATGCAAGCCGCGAAGGAGCGGAGTATTTTTTAAAAAATGCTATGCCGTACTTTTTAAATGATGATTTTACCGTAGTAAATCTTGAAAATGTCTTTTCTGACAGAGCGCTGTCACCTGCGCAGAAACCCCTTCCTGCATATTGGTTCAAGTCAAAAACGGCAAATACGAAAATTTTGACCGCATCGGGCGTTGAGTGTGTGACAATTGCCAACAATCATACCCGTGATTACGGAACGGAGGGGCTTTCGGACACGATTGCCGCACTTGAAAATGCGGGCATAGAATACGGAACGGAAGGAAAGACGGTATATTTTGAAAAAAACGGTTTCAAAATCGCTGTTATCTGTTGCTGTATGTGGAACAGGAGCTGGGAGGACGGCATAATAAAAAGGATTAAAGAGGCAGAGGCGCAATCCGATTTTCAAATCGTCTTTTTCCACGGCGGAAAAGAGGCGGAGCATACGCCTGAACAATGGAAAATCGACGCCTGTCACGCCTTGGTGGACAGCGGCGCCGATATTGTTGTTGGGGCGCACCCACATGTTTTACAGCGCGCGGAAAGCTATAACGGTGCGAAAATAATCTATTCGCTCGGCAACTTTTGCTTTGGAGGAAACCGTTTCCCTGAAAACCGCACGGCTCTTTATCGGCTGACGATTACGGTAAACAGTGAAAACAAGAGATTTACTCACAATTCCGCAATTATACCGTTTTATGTTTACACAGGCGGCACGAACAATTATCAGCCCGATGTCATACGCGACAAAGAGGAAGCGCAAAAGGTGCTGGAATATATGAAAGGCAACAGAAACAGACCTTATTAAAAATAAAAAGTCAGGGGAAACCCTGCTTTTTTTTGCGCCCTTTGCAACAAAAGCGCTAAAATTAGTCAAATAAATTTTGGTAAATCATACTTGACTAATTTATTTTTATATGATATAATGCGGATAATCAAAAAAGAGGGAGGGCTTTATATATGTTTATAGGAAGAACGCGGGAACAGGAAGTACTAAACAATCTATATAAGTCCGAAAGATTTGAGTTTGCGGTCATATGCGGACGCAGGCGCGTCGGAAAAACAGCGCTCATAAATCAGTTTATAGTCGGGAAAAAGGCGATTTACTTTACGGGCGTCGAAAGTAACGAAAAGCAAAATCTGGAAATTTTTTCAAAAAGCGTTATGGATTTTTTCGGCGGAGAAGAAACGGAGGCGTATTTCTCCTCTTTCCAATCCGCACTTGAATATATATTTAAAATTGCAGAAAAGGAGCGGCTTGTTCTTGTTATCGATGAATATCCGTATGCCGACCGTTCGTCAAAAAGTCTTGGCTATGCCCTGCAATTTTTGATTGACAAATACAAAGACAGCTCAAAATTGATGCTCGTTCTGTGCGGCTCGCTACCGTATATGGAAGAAAATATATTTGGGGATAATGCGTCGCTTTATGACAGAAAAACTGCGCAGATACGGCTTTTGCCTTTTGATTTTGAGGAAGTGTGTCAATATTTTAAAAATTTTTCGGACGAGGAAAAAGCGCTTGTTTACGGGATTGTTGGCGGTACGCCGCACTATCTGCTGCAAATAAACGACAAGTTAAGCATTGAAGAAAATATTAAAAACACTTACTTAAATCCGACTTCTTTCCTGCATGAAGAACCGACAAATCTGTTAAAGCAGGAAGTCCGTGAGCCTGCGGTTTACACAGCAATAATAACTGCAATTGCAAACGGTGCGTCAAGAATGTCTGAGATTTCAGGCAAGACGGGGGAGGACACAAATGTATGCTCGATTTATATTAAAAACCTGATAAATCTAGGTATCGTAAAAAAAGAAACGCCATACAGTGACAAAAGTTCCCGAAAGTCCGTTTATTCGATTGAGGATAATATGTTCAGATTTTGGTACCGCTTTGTGCCTGCGAACAACTCGATTATTGCACGCGGTGCCGCCGATTTGGCATATAATCGGATTAGCCCGCAGCTTTCGGGATATATGGATAAAGTTTTTCAAGAAATATGCAAACAATATCTGTGGAAAAAACTTATTTCAGGAAATTGCCCTGTTGAATTTACCTCGCTCGGCAGTTGGTGGAGCAGCAATTCAAAGGCAAAAAATCAGGAAAGTATTGACATTATGGGCGAACAGGACAAGGACACGGCTTTATTTGCAGAATGTGAATGGACCGATGAAAAGACGGACAGCGGCGTTTTGAAAGACCTTGTAAATCGGAGCGGTTTGTTTGAATATAAAGAAAAACATTACTATTTATTTTCAAAATCGGGGTTTACAAAAGCCTGTATTGACAAAGCGAAGGAAATGGGCAATGTTAATCCGGTCGAGCTTTCGGATTTGACCAAGACGGTTTTTGCCGATGACAGAAATGACTATGCAGTGCCTGTGTGGCTGATATAGATATAAATTTGAAAGGTTGGTGTAAATATGGAAAAGGTGGTTCAGTTTCTAAAAGATGCAGAGGTGTATTATTTGGCGACCGTTGACGGCAATCAGCCGAGGGTAAGACCATTTGGAACAGCTCATATTTTTGAGGGAAGGCTTTATATTCAAACGGGGAAGGTTAAGGCTGTATCAAAACAAATTTCTGCAAATCCCAAGGTCGAAATTTGCGCATTTAAAAACGGCGAGTGGATTCGTATTTCAGGAGAACTTGTCGAGGACGACCGCGTTGAGGCGCGGCAGTCGATGCTTGACGCGTATCCGTCATTAAAGGGTATGTACTCAGCTGATGACGGCAACACGCAGGTGTTTTACTTTAAAAACGCAACTGCCGTAATCAGTGCATTTGCTCACGGACCCGAAACAATAAAATTTTGAAACAAAAGAGCAAAATAAGAATTTAATCAAATAAGATTTAGTAAATTATAATTGATGAAATATAGGACAGAAAGGAAATCAAAATGGTAAAACACATTATTTTATGGAAATTAAAAGAAGAACATAATAACGATAATATTAAGAAAGGAATAAAAAGCGGACTTGAAGGTCTTAAAGGAAAAATCCCCGGACTTTTGGAGATAAAGGTACAGATAGATAAGCTTGAAAGCTCTAATGCCGATGTTATGCTGTATTCCGCTTTTGAAAACGAAGACGCCCTGAAAGGCTATTCCGTCAACCCGATTCATATAGAAGTGGCTGACAGTAAGGTCAGACCGTTTACCGAAACGCGAATGTGTATGGATTTTGTGTGCTGATAATTTAATATTACCGCATATGATACTTAGTAACAATTCAAGGAGGTAATAAAAATGAGTAAAAAATTAGTGGCGTATTTCAGCGCAAGCGGAGTAACGAAAAAGGCGGCGGAATTACTTGCGAAAGCGGCAGGTGCGGATATTTACGAAATAGTACCCAAAATACCGTACACAAGTGCAGATTTAAACTGGCTGGATAAAAAGTCAAGAAGCTCTGTGGAAATGAGGGATACTTCGTCCCGCCCCGAAATCGCGGACACAGATGCGAAAATCGAAAAATATGACACAATCTTTTTGGGATTTCCGATTTGGTGGTATGTTGCACCTACAATTATCAATACCTTTTTGGAAAGCTATGATTTTTCGGGTAAAACAATCATACTTTTTGCAACTTCGGGAGGCAGTAAATTCGGAAAAGCAGTTGACGGGCTGAAACCGAGTGCACCGAAAGCCATAATCAAAGAGGGAAAAATCTTAAACGGCAGATTATCGGAAGAAGATATAAAATTATGGATTGAAAAATAAACGGGGAGGTAATCACAATGTTAGGAAATTTCAGTTATCACAATCCGACAAAGCTCTATTTCGGCGAAAATTCGCTTGAATATTTGAAAGACGAGCTGAAAAACTATGGAAAAAATGTACTGCTTGTTTATGGCGGCGGTTCAATCAAAAAAAGCGGGTTATATGATGATATTGTAACTATTTTGAAAGATTGCGGAAAGAATATTGCCGAAATCGCCGGCGTTATGCCTAATCCTACTGTTGAAAAGCTTAATGAGGGCGTAGAAATCGCCCGTAAAAACAAATCTGACTTTATCCTCGCAGTAGGCGGAGGCAGTGTTTGCGATTATTCAAAGGCTCTTTCGGTGTCAATACACTGTAATGATGACCCGTGGCAGAAATACTATATCCGCTTTGAAGAACCTGAATGTGAAATAGTACCCGTGGGCTGTGTTCTGACAATGGCGGGCACAGGCTCGGAAATGAACGGCGGCGCAGTCATCACAAATCATGAAAGCAAGCTCAAAATAGGTCATGTTTTCGGTGACGATGTAATGCCTAAGTTTTCAATACTTAACCCAAAATATACAATGACACTTCCCAAATATCAGATGATAGCGGGTATCTATGATATTTTTAATCATATCTGTGAACAGTATTTTTCGGGCGAGGACGATAATACCTCCGACTATATCAGCGAAGGACTTATGAGAAGTCTTATACATTCAAGCGGTATAGCCGTGAATGACCCGCAGAATTATGAGGCCCGTTCCAACATTATGTGGACGGCTACATGGGCACTTAATACACTTGTCGCAAAGGGCAAATCTACCGATTGGATGGTGCATATGCTCGGTCAGGCTGTCGGGGCTTATACCGACGCAACTCACGGTATGACGCTGGCGGCTGTTTCTCTGCCTTATTACCGCCATATTATGCCTTACGGCATAAAGAAATTTGCCCGTTTTGCAGTTGAGGTGTGGGGTATTTCAAAAGACGGAAAGTCTTGCGAGCAACTTGCAAACGAGGGGCTTTTGGCTATGGAAAAATGGATGAAAGAAATCGGACTTGTAATGAATATCACCGACCTCGGCGTTACAAGTGATATGATTGAAGGTATAGCGGACGCTACCCTTATTCTTGGCGGAGGCTATAAGGTTCTTAATCGCGAGGAAATAATTGGTATTTTGAAATCAAGTATGTAAATTTTCAAGCGTAATGGCAAAACCGTGAAACTGTTATACAGTTTCACGGTGCTTTTGTGTTTAGATTGCAATTTCTATGATTTTGAAGTATAATTGTTTAGGAATAAATTGCGTATGTGGGCTGAACGATAATTCCTTAAAATAGCAATAATAAAATGCGGGAGAGGCTGAAATGGTAAAAGAAATTTTAAATCCGAAAGAGAAAAAAGTTGAATATGCAGAGTTAATCTATGATTTGATTTTCGTATATATTATAGGTAGAAATAATTTATTACTTCACAATTTTTCAAATGGTTTTGTCGTTCCGACTGCTTTTATGGCATATATTATGACAACGCTTGCCGTAATACAGATTTGGAATTACACCACTTATTATATCAATATCTATGGCAGGCACGGCGTCCGTGACCATATATTTCTGTTCATAAATATGTTTTTGCTGTATTTTATCGGTGAAGGCACCCGTACCGACTGGCATAATTATTACATACAGTACCATATTGCGTGGGCGCTGATTCTTGTTAATATCGGAGTACAATATCTGTTTGAATTAAGAAATTATAAAGCAGGAACACAAAACAGGAAACAAATATCAAGAATGGCTTTGATACTGTTTTTCGAGGCGGCGCTTGTTGTTGCGGATATTTTCCTATTTAAAATGACAAAAACATCGTGGCTTTCTCTTGCCGCTGTCCTGCTCAGTATGTTTTCCGTGTTTATGTTCGGTCAGAAAAACAGCGGGGACTTTGTTGACTTTCCGCACCTTTCAGAACGGGCTATGCTGTATGTGGTATTTACCTTTGGTGAAATGATTATCGGAATTGCCTCTTACTTTGAAGGCGAGTTTTCTTTGAGCAGTACCTATTTTGCGTTAATGGCGTTTTTAATTGTTGTCGGATTGTTTTTGAGTTATGGCGTGTTTTATGACCATATCATAAACAGAGAGAAGCAAACAAACGGGCTCAGTTATATGTTTTTGCACATTTTTATTGTTTTTGCGTTAAACAATATAACGGGCGGGCTTGAATTTATGCGTGAAGAAGAGGTCCTGCTTTTACCGAAAATTCTGTTTTTAATATGTTCATTTCTGTTATTTTTCGGATTTCTTTTTACATTGGGCATTATATATGCGAAAGCAAAATGCCAAAAATACAATCAGCTCTGCCTGTACGCCACGGCTATCAGCGCGGTATTTGTTGTTTTGATGTTGCTGCTTCGTTCAAAAATGATGATAAATATCGCATTAACCGTTGTGTTCGTATTTTCTGTTTTCGGAATGATTTATTGGTACGGGAAAAAGATTGACGGAGCAGAGCAATAGCCCGCAAATACGCAGCTTTTTGGGAAAGAGGAGCAGCGTTGCCCTGTGAGTTTTACGGTGTTTTATATGACATTATGAAATACCTTATTGTTTTTATTGCTGTGATGTGATAGAATTAACACAATGAAGTGTAAAAAAATAGGAGGTAATGTCAGTGAAAAAAAGATTTTTTTGTATGTTTATAGTTATTTCGATAATTATTAGCGTATTACCTGTTTATGTTCAAGCGGAAGAAACGGTATTTGAAGAAACGGGGATTAGTTACATCAGTATCTCTGATGCAGGAGCCGGACGCAGCATGGCAATGCCTTGGGCAAGCTGCCGTAGCAGTAAAGGCTCTGTTATGTTCCCTGTAACAAGCATAGAGCCCGATGATGAGCCGGTGGAGTATTTCTTCCGTGCATCAGATGCGCCTACTATGCATTTACTCACACTTTACGGTACCAAACAGCTTGATATGTCGGAAATGTGGATTAACGGTGTAAGAGCAGCAGGAGTATTTGATGAGAAAATTTACGGAGATGAAGAGGAAGAAGTTCTTTACAGCTATACGATACCTATGCTGGTACATTCATCGGACTGCGAATTTTACATATTTGCAAACAGCAAGCAATTGACATCTGTGCGATGCACACATATACCGGATAATTCAACGCGTCCGCTCGTTACGGATCTATATCCGTATGAATATACCGAAAATTCTGACGGATATTTGTCTTCCTTTACAGTAAAGGCAAGCGGATTTTCAATGCCAACCGACAAATCGGCATATAAATTTGTACGCCAGATTGAAGCAGAGCCTTATATGGATACCGATTTTGCGGAATGTACCGAAGTTTCCGAAAAAGACGATTACGGTGTATTCACCTTGACCTTTGAGCTTACTGAAAACTTGGGCTTTAATGACTTGATATGGCTCGATCTTCTCATAAATGATACTACACCCTATTTTTTCTGCAAATCGGATCACCTTGAAAAAAACATCGATAATACATACTATTTCAACGATTATGAGGGCGGAAGCAACGCGCGTATTGCGTCGCCTTATTATGCGGCAAACGGCGGAAGCACGGCTGTAAAATCGCCATCTTTCAGCGTGCCGTCAAATGTAACTGCGACGCCATTTAATGTCGCTGTTACTCCCAATGATTATGACGGCGGACAAATTTCGTACAGCACAGACGGCGGACAAACTTTTAGTGCGTGGCAAACCATCGGAACGGCAATATCTGTTCCGCTTACTAACGGTAACGGAAGTTATGATGTTGTCTTCCGTTTCAAAAAAGACGGACTTGACGAAAAAACCTCCAAAACATATACCATAACTTTGGCAATTCCCGATAAAGACCCTGAAATACTGCCAACAGTTTCTATTCCCGAAACCACCCTAAACCAAATTATTACTGCAACAATAACCGCAGGCAGTTATGCCGGCGGAAGTATATCGTGGAGCGTTGACGGGGATACTTGGACAGACTTTATTCCCGTGTCAAATTCTGTGCAAATCACCCTGCCCGATACATACGGACAGTATTCGATTTACTTTGCTTTTCGTAAAAATGGCATAAAATCATATACATCTGATGCTTTGAGCGTTACTTATACTGACGGTAAAGCGCCCGCACCGACTGCGGCAGGAATAATAGATTTACAGGATAACGCCGAAATAGCGGAACTCGGCGGAATATATCAATTATGCGGAAATTCCGATACCTCTTTCTGTTTTTATGTATCTGCACCCGAAACAGCCCGTCTTGAAGCGGTGTTCCGTGACAAAAACGGTGCAGAAATAGTTTCAAAGGATATGACTTACAATAATTCACGCTATGTGGTGAATGCAGACTATACGGAAATTAAGTCAGCAGAAGCGGTGGCTTTCCGCGTCAAAGCTGAAAACGGCGGACCTGCGGGACACGAGCTTATTCTTTCGTTGAAAGTGTCGGAAAAAGGGTTTATTAAAGAAATCTATGCGCCGTCTGTTCCGTTTGTTTTAAGCAAGGACGGAATGCTGATGTATAGAAATATTGCACCAAACAGCACAATTTCCGGCGCTTTTGAGGCGAATGTCGGAGAGGGTTTTTCGCAGAGAATAACAGTATCATATATTTCAGATGATAACAGTGCAAAAAGCGCCTCATCACTTGCTAATCCTGACGAAAACGGACAGTTTTTTGCATCAGTAACGCTTCCTGATGATGTAAAAAGTCTGGTAAGTGTGGATTATGAGCTTTTAAAAGACGGAAAAACAGACAGTAAAATCAGTTACCCTATGAATTTGTATCGGATATCCGCAAGCACAAGTGTTTTTGGTATTCCTGTTGCATATATCGGTGCAACATTTATCATAAAAGAGCTTGATAAATATGTTGTACTGACAGAGAATAACTATGCAGAAATTGAACTTGGCGATATTCCGACAGGAACATACAATTATGAAATTACAGGTCTTTCGGGGCATATTATAGGCGGAGCTGTTACAGTTAAACGAAATGAAAATATCATTTTGAGCGGTTTGCCCGCGCTCGGTAGTGTTACGGCGACAACAAGCGGATTTACAAGCGAGGCAAACGGAAAGGAAATAGATCCAAAAGCAAGCGTTATTCTTAATATAACAACGCCCGACGGCAAAGAAATTAAGGTACACGGTGTTTCAGGCGAAAAAATGGAGCAAATTCCTGTTGGCTCAACAGGAAAAGCGGAGCTTTCGTATGATGAGCAGTCATATGATGAAATACAAAGCCTTTTAGGAGCAACACAGGATATAACAATAAGCGGTGACGAGAGCATTACGGCAGAATATAAACCGTTCACCTACCGCACGATAAGGGGCAGCGTTTGGGGAACAAAGACATACCCAAACGGCTTTGTATCAACATTTGTTCCGGGTGGCGCCAAGGTAATTGTAACTCAGGAAATAAATCGTGGCGGAAAAACTGAAATCTATACACAAACAGCTACCGTTGATGCTCTTTCAACAAGCGGAAACAGAGGCAGATGGTCGGTAAGATGTTATGATAATATTCCGGCAAAGATTGAAGCAAAGGCGTTTACCTGGGGAACACAGACAAGAAATGTTACGGAAAACGGAAATGTCAACTTAGGTCAGATTACAATGACATACGGAGAAGAAATGATTGTCAAATTGGAAGCAATGGTAGAAACGCCTGCTTCTGTTAAGGCTGACGGCTCAAACTATTTTGCTGAAAGCGACTCGGTACAATCCTTGGTAGACAGCTCATTTATCGATGTTGACCGCATTGACGCAGGCGGAAAAACATATTATAGAAGCAGCGGTGCATATGCGGTAGAAACGGTAAACGGACAAGCATATCTAAAAATAAAGGAAGGCATAGTTGTCGGCAATGAGAGTGTAGGCGTTCACGCATACGGTTATTCCGATTACGGAAATATGACGCTGTCACTCGGAGCGTGGGGACAGTCTGTAAGCGTAAAAGAAGACAAATCAACAGGCAATCCAGTCGCAAGATTTACTGCTATCAATTACGGCGGTGAGCTGCGCGCAACTGTTGTTGATAATGCAAAATCGGGTATGACAGGCTTTCTTGTCCTGTTTGATTCG
>CAJOPD010000116.1 GCA_905236685.1 uncultured Clostridia bacterium | reverse complement strand
TGGAAGTATATAATGAAATATTGAAAGATTTATTATCAGATAGTAATAAGCCCCCTCCTGAGTTAAGGATGGACCCTAGTAAAGGTGTAGTATTACAAGGTGCAGAAAATAAAATAGTTTTAAGTGAAGAAGAAGCCTTTAAACTGATAACAATGGGAAACAAACGAAGAACAGAAAAGCAAACTGATAGGAATATGAAACGAGAAAAATAGAGGAATACAGCGGTATGATAATTTCTCCCGACGAGGCCGAGGAAATCATAACTATGAATACCCTTTTGGTTATTCTTGACACACACCGCCCGTCAATGCTGCCAAACAGCGACCTTTTAAGAAAAACCTCAAAGGTTGTGCTTATCGACCACCACAGAAGGAGCACCGATTTTATATCGGATACTTCGCTCATATATCACGAGCCGTATGCCTCCTCCACCTGCGAAATGGCAACGGAAATTCTGCAATATATCGACAGCGACAAAAAGCTTACGCCTTTTGAGGCAAAGGCATTATATGTCGGAATACTTATGGACACAAAGAATTTTACCGTAAAAACAGGCGTGCGCACCTTTGAGTCGGCGTCATACCTGAGGCGGTACGGGCTTAATACATCGGAGGTACGGCGGCTCTTTAACACGGACAAGGACGACTATATAAACCGAGCAAAGATTGTTGAAAGCTCTCAGCCTATCGCGGAAAATATGCTCGTTTCGGTATGCCGTGAGGATTATCCCAATATGCGCGTGATTTCCTCACAGGCGGCGGACGAAATGCTTAATATCACAGGAATAACGGCAGCCTTTGTGCTCTATAAAAGCGACGGCAAGATTTATCTTTCCGCGCGCTCGCTGGGCGATATCAATGTTCAGCTTATCGCGGAAAATTTAGGAGGCGGCGGGCACGCAACAGTCGCGGGAGCACAGTTTAAAACGGAAAATTTTGAGGACGCGCTTGACGCCCTAAAAAATGCAATTTCAAGCTATGTAAAGGAAAACGGAAAGGATTGATAAAATGAAGGTTATACTTAATCAAGACATAAAGGGGCAAGGCAAAAAAGGGCAGCTTGTCGAGGTTTCGGACGGATATGCGAGGAATTATCTGCTCCCCAAAAAGCTTGCGAGCGAAGCAAACAATACCAATATGAATATTCTGCACGGCAAAAACGACGCCAAGGCATATCATCAGCAGATGGCTTTGGAGGAGGCTCTTGCGCAGAAGGAAAAGATGGAAAAAGTCGAGGTTCTTCTGTCTGCAAAGGCAGGCGAAAACGGAAAGCTTTTCGGCTCCATTACCTCAAAAGATGTTGCGGAGGCGCTTACAATGCAGCATCATATCAAAATTGACAAGAAAAAGTTCGTTATGCCCGACGGTATAAAGGTTTTGGGCACCTCTGACATTGAAGTCAAAATTTATCCGAGCGTTGTCGGACACTTGAAGGTCACCGTAACACAAGAGTAAAAAACTGTGCCGTTTTATCGGCAGAATGGAGATACTATGGCAAAAAACAGCGAAATTCGCGATTTGGAGCTTCCCAACAGTCTTGAAGCGGAAAAAGCGATAATAGGTTGTATACTTCAAGATAAAAAATCGCTTGTGATTGCGCTTGAAATGCTTTCGCATACCGATTTTTATTATGATGCAAACCGTGAAATTTTTAAGGTGGCAACCGAACTTTTTAATGAAAACACGCCTGTTGACATAGTAACGGTCAGCGACAGGCTCACAAGATATGACAAGCTTGACGCAATAGGCGGGCTCACCTACCTGACATCTATTGCCACAAGCATTTCCACCACCGAAAATGTGGAATACTATGCAAAAATTATTCAGGAAAAATCACTTCTGCGCGAGCTTGCAAGCGTTGCGGGAGAGATAAAAGCGCTTTCGGTAGGTCAGGACGGAAAGGCGTCACAGCTTTTATCAAAGGCTGAACAGCTTGTTTTGGACATTTCTTCAAGCCGTGAGCAAAAGGAAGTTTCGCCTATAAAGGACATTATTATGTCCACCTATGAAGAAATGGTTGAAAATTCAAAAAACCCCGATAAAATGATTGGGCTTGACACAGGTTTTGATGAGCTTAACTACCGCACAGGCGGTTTCCGCGGCGGTGAGCTTATTCTTGTTGCGGGCCGTCCCGGTATGGGTAAATCGAGTTTTGCGGTGAATATCGCAGAAACCGTTGCGATAGCAAACAAAAAGCCTGTCGCAATTTTTAACCTTGAAATGCCGAAATCAATGATTGTACGCAGAATTTTATGTTCACAGGCATTGATAGATTCGCAGAAGGTTCTAACGGGAAAATTCGAGGGCGAGGACTGGGCAAGGCTCGGCAAGGTACTTGATAAAATTGCCGTTGCACCGCTTTATATTGACGATTCGTCGAGCATTACCGTTTCGGAAATACACGCAAAATGCCAGCGCGTCAAGCAGGCGCACGGGCTTTCAATGGTTATAATCGACTATTTACAGCTTATGCAGGACGATACTCATACAGAGTCGCGTCAGGTTGAGATTTCGGCAATTTCCCGCGCTCTTAAAATAATGTCAAAGGAGCTTGATGTTCCTGTAATTGCGCTGTCCCAGCTCTCCCGTGCAAATGAGGCGAGAAAGGACAAGCGCCCGATGCTTTCCGATATAAGAGAATCGGGTGCAATTGAACAGGACGCCGATATGGTTATATTTATCTACCGTGATGATTACTATAATCCCGATTCTCCCGACAAAAATGTTGCCGAAATAAATATCGCAAAGCACAGAACGGGCGAAGTAGGCACCTTTAAGCTCGGCTGGCAGGGAAAATACACAAAATTTGTAAATATTGAATATCGCAAAGAGGACACGGCTAAAATTAAAGGGAAGGACACGGAGTAAATGGAGCTCGCAAACACCCTCTTAGAAACCGTAAAATCGCATAATCTGATAAAAAAAGGCGACCGCGTTTTAGTTGCACTTTCGGGCGGCTCCGATTCCGTTGCGCTTTTGCATATGCTTTGCGATATATCGGAAAGCTGCGGCTTTACCGTAGCGGCGGCGCATATAAACCACCAACTTCGCGATACTGCCGACCGCGATATGAATTTTTGTAAAAAGCTGTGCGAGGATTTGGGAATTCCGCTTAAAATTCTTACCGCAGATATTCGCACGGGCGCAAAAGCAAGCGGTATGAGCGAGGAGCTTTACGCAAGGGGCGTGCGCTATGACTTTTTTAAAAGTCTCGGATATGACAAAATCGCAACCGCACATAACAAAAATGACAATGCCGAAACCATTCTTTTCAATTTTATGCGAGGTGCGTCGCTCGGCGGGCTTTGCGGGATACCGTATATGCGCGGGAATATTATAAGACCGCTTTTGGATATAAAAAAGTCGGACATTACCGCTTTTTGCGAGGAAAAGGGCTACGAATTTATGACGGACGAAACCAATCTGTCCGAAATTTACACAAGAAACAAGATACGGCTGTCCCTTATCCCGCAGATTGAGCGGAATTTCAACGAAAACTTTGTGAATACCGTAACCGCAAATTCCGAAACCCTGTCCTGCGACGAGGATTTTTTGAGCCGTGAGGCTGAAAAGATTTATAAGGGCGAGATTTTGTCCGAATTTGCAAAAACTATGCACCCTGCAATTCTTTCGAGGCTTATTCAGCTGTTTTATAAGGAACAGGCGGGGACTTTTCAAAATCTTTCTGTGACTTTTGTGAAAAGCATAATTTTACTTTTGCAAAAGAATAAAACTGGTTCAAAAACCGATTTGCCGAACGGATTTACGGCGTATATTTCTTACGGCAGGCTGTTCATAGAAAAAAAGGCTGAAACACCCGCTTTCCGATATAAAATTCTTCCGAACACGCCGATTTTTATATCGGAAATCAAAAAAACCGTAACTCTTTTGGCGGACAAAAAGGGCAAGATTTTTCTTCCCGATGAAAGCGGGCTTGCAATTCGCAACAGGCGGGACGGCGATATATTTTATCCTGCGGGAATGTCAGGAAAAAAGCGCCTTTCCGATTACTTTACCGATAAAAAGATACCGCAGAAAATGCGGGACGAAATACCTATTCTTACAAAAAATAACGAGATTGTTTCAATCATAGGATACCGTGATGACAGGCGTTTTAAGGACGCTTCACAGACTTCCTACTCCGTGCTTATAAAGGAGGCAGAAAATGCAGAATAAAAACAGAGGCTTTTTGGGCTGGATTATCGTAATAGTTTTGCTTATATCAATGTTTTCGGCTTTAAAAGAATTTGCGGTAAGCACAACAAAATCCGATTATTCTTCCCTTATACGAAGTATAAAGAGCGGAGAAGTTTCCGAGCTGTATGTAAATTCCACGACAGCACACGCAAAAATCGGGGACAAGGTCGTAACCTGCGAAATTCCTTCCGTTGAGGTGTTGCAGCAGGACGCGGGCGAGGAAATGATTAACCTCATCGAAAGCGGAAAGCTGACCTATCAGATTGCGGAAAAGAGGGTTTCTTGGTTTGAATATATAATCCCCATTTCCTCGGTCCTGATGCTTTTGCTTTTTATGGTTTTCATATTCGGACAGGGCGGCGGCAAAGGCGTTGCCAATTTTACAAAAAGCCGTGCGCGGCTTACCGACAGTTCGCAAAAGACTGTAAAATTTGCCGATGTTGCGGGTGCTGATGAAGAAAAGGAAGAGCTTATGGAGCTTGTTGAATTTTTGAAAAAGCCTCAAAAATTCATCGGCTTGGGCGCAAGAATACCAAAGGGTGTTCTTTTGGTAGGACCGCCTGGTACGGGAAAAACGCTTTTGGCACGCGCCGTTGCAGGTGAGGCAGGCGTTCCCTTCTTCTCTATTTCGGGCTCGGATTTTGTGGAGCTTTATGTCGGCGTAGGCGCGTCAAGAGTGCGCGATATGTTTCAGCAGGCAAAGAGGTCAAAGCCCTGCATTATATTTATAGATGAAATTGACGCAGTCGGCAGACAGCGCGGCGCAGGTATGGGCGGCGGTCACGACGAGCGCGAGCAGACGCTTAATCAGCTTTTGGTCGAAATGGACGGCTTTGGCGATAATGAGGGCATTATCATAATGGCGGCGACAAACCGCCCCGATATTCTGGATAATGCGCTCCTGCGTCCAGGCAGGTTTGACAGGCAGATTGTTGTCGGCAGACCCGATTTAAAGGGCAGAGAGGAAATTTTGAAAATCCATTCCAAAAACAAATCTCTTGCAGATAGTGTCGACCTCAAAAAAATCGCAAAAACCACCGTCGGCTATACAGGCGCAGACCTTGAAAATCTTATGAACGAGGCGGCGATTTTTGCGGCACGGCGCGGCAAAAGCCAAATTGACGAAAAGGACATTGACGACGCCAATATGAAGGTTATGATGGGACCCCAAAAAAAATCGCAGGTTATTACCGAAAAGGAGAAGCGGCTCACCGCTTATCACGAGGCGGGGCACGCGGTGCTTACAAAGCTTGTGTCAAGCCGTGACAGCGTAAGGCAGGTTTCCATTATCCCGAGGGGCACGGCGGGCGGTTATACAATGCATATTCCCGATGAGGACAGTATGTATTACGGCAAAAAGGATATTTTAAACGATATTATTATCCTCTTGGGCGGAAGAGCCGCGGAGGAGCTGACTATGGACGATATTTCAACGGGTGCTTCCTCCGACTTAAAGCGTGCAACTCATCTGGCGCACGAAATGGTGGCAAAATACGGTATGAGCGACAAAATCGGACCTATATGCTATGACAATAATGAGGAAGTATTTTTGGGACGGGATTACGGACATTCAAAGCAGTATTCCGAAACTATCGCCTCCCAGATAGATAAAGAGGTTGAGGCAGTTTTGATTGCGCAGTACGGCAAGGCAAAAAGGCTTTTGACCGAAAATATGGACAGACTTAAAAGCGTAGCGGAAGCTTTGCTTGTCAATGAAGTTTTGGACGAAGCAGAGTTTTTAAAATATTTTAATAAAGGAGAATTTAAAAATGAAACAAGTAACTAAGGATATGATTATAAGAGATGTATTGAATTTGGACGCAGGCTGTGCGGACTTTCTGTTTGCAATAGGTATGCACTGTCTGGGCTGTCCGTCTGCAAGCGGCGAAACACTTGAAATGGCTTGCTCGGTACACGGTGCAGATGTTGACAAGCTGGTATCTGACCTAAACGAGTATTTAAAAGATAAATAAAAATGGATACTACCTCAAAACAAATCGCGGTTTTGATAGTTCTTATTCTGTTTTCGGCATACTTTTCCGCTACCGAAACCGCGTTTTCATCGCTTAATAGGATTAAGCTGAAAAGCAAGGCGAAAAATGGCGATGTCCGCGCAAAAAAGACGCTGAAACTGTGTGAAAAGTATGATAAACTGCTTTCCACCATTCTTATCGGCAACAATGTCGTGAATATTCTGTCGGCGTCAATAGCCACGGCGCTTTTTGTGTTTTATTTTTCGCAGAACGGCGTCGCTTATTCAACAATAACTATGACCGTTATTGTGCTCATTTTCGGCGAAATTCTGCCGAAAAGCATCGCAAAGGAAATGCCCGAAAGCTTTGCTATGTTTTCTGCGCCTTTGATTTCCTTTTTCCTTACAGTCTTAACGCCTGTAACATTTATATTTTCGCTTATGAAAAGTGCTGTAAAAAGGGCGTTTAAAATACGCTCCGACAGGCAGATTACCGACAGCGAGCTTTTAACCTTTGTAGAGGAGGCAAAAAGCGAGGGTGCAATTGACGAGGACGAAGGACATCTTTTAAAAAGCGCAATAGAATTCTACGACTTGGAGGTTTCGGATATTTTAACGCCCCGCGTTGATGTTATTTCGGTGGATATTGAAGCCTCAACAGACGAAATCCGCGAAACCTTCCGCAAAAGCGGTTTTTCGCGCCTGCCTGTTTACAGGGATACTGTTGACAATATAATCGGTATTATAAACGAAAAGGACTTTTTTTACGAAAACGATATTGAAAAAATCCTTCTCCCCACCGTGAGGGTTTTGGAAACAATGAAAATTTCCAAGCTTGTTTCTCTTTTGCGCGAAAAAAAACAGCACTTGGCTGTTGTTACTGACGAATACGGCGGAACGGTCGGCGTTGTAAGTTTGGAGGACGCCTTGGAGGAGCTTGTCGGCGAAATCTGGGACGAGCACGACTCGGTGAAGCTTGATTTTATAAAGATTTCTGACCACCGCTACCGCATAAGAGGCAGCGCAAATATTGATAAAATGTTTGAGATTTTCGGCATAACGCCGAAAAATGAGTTTAACAGCACCTCTGTCACGGGTTGGATTACCGAAACCCTGGGGCATATCCCAAAGCGCAGCGAGCGTTTTGAGGCGGAGGGGATTTTTATAACCGTTTTGAGAGTAAGTCAAAACAGGGTTTTGGATATATTGGCTGTTAAGAAGTCGTTGCCTCAGACAAAAGACAGATAAGCCGTTTTTCAAGTCTTTTCCATTTACAAAGTCTTTTTTCGGTAAAATTTCCGAACAAAGCGGGAAGCTTTTTCGTAAGCCCCTTCCCTCTTTTAAGACTTTTATCCGCATATTTTTGAAGAAACGCACGGCATATATCGCAGAAATATCCGTAAATCAGTACTTTTACCGACAGAACGACTGTTTTCATATATTCACTCCCTCTTTATAAGTATTTGCCGATTTTAAACTTTTATGTAAAAATTTTCAAAACAAGGAGGTGCGGCGCTTGAAGTATAAAAGCTCACGCAGGTTAAGCCAATTTGACAATACACTTTTCCTGACTACGCTTTTGGCGGGAATTGTAGGAATTGTTGCTGTTTTCAGCGCAACCCGCTCGATGAACACAAATTCCAATGTGATAATGCAAGCCGCCTCATTCCTTATAGGCGCAGTTTTGATGTTCCTTTTAAGCCGAATTAACTATCAGGCGTTCGGTTACACAGCTGTTCCTATATACATAGTTTGTATTTTTTTACTTATTGCGGTGCTTATTTTCGGCACTACGGGTTCGTGGGGCGCAAGAAGCTGGATACGCTTCGGTCCTGTCGGAATACAGCCGTCAGAATTATGCAAAATCGGCTTTGCCGTTACATTTGCAAAGCACCTGTCAAGAGTAAAAGAGGATATAAACAAGCCCGCCACACTGGCTTTTCTTATCCTTCATCTTGCGGTTTTGGTGGGGCTGATTATGTTCGAGCCTGACGCGGGAAGCGCAATGGTTTTCTGCTTTATGGCAATAGCTATGCTTTTTGTCGCAGGGCTTTCCTTTAAATATATTATATCTACATTTTTGCTCTTTCTTGCGGCTTCGCCTTTAATTTATTTTTTCCTTTTAAGCGATTACCAGAGGCGCAGAATTCAGGTGTTTTTCAATCCTGAACTCGATAAACTCGGCAGCGGCTACAATGTTATTCAGTCAAAAATAGCGGTAGGCTCGGGAAAGCTTTTCGGAAAGGGCTTTTTAAAGGGCACTCAAAATCAGCTTGGATTTTTGCCGACAAAACACACCGATTTTATATTCAGCGTTATCTCGGAGGAATTTGGATTTTTAGGCGCTGTTCTTGTCGTTCTTCTGTTGTTTTTTATAATCGCAAGATGTATAAAGATTGCGCAGAACTCGGGGGATTTATTCGGGAAATATATTTGCGTGGGTATTGCCTCAATGCTTATTTTCCATACCTTTGAAAATGTCGGTATGTGCATAGGACTAATGCCCGTTACGGGAATTCCCCTTCCGTTTATAAGTTACGGCGGAACTTCGCTTATTACAAATATGATTGCTGTCGGCATAGTCTTGTCGGTTTCCAGCCATTCCAAAAAATCAGGGCTTTGACCCTGTTTTTTTTTATATATTTTATTGACGGATTTGGAAAAAAATGGTAAACTGTTGTCGGGTGATAGAAAATGAATGTCGATAGTGTGATTTATCAAAATTTGGAGCACTTGCTTGAAAAGAACGGGATTACCGAACGGCAATGCGTTATAGCCTGCGGTCTTAATCTCAACTATTTCGTAAACTACCGCAAAAAGAGGACAAAGCACTTTAAAATTCACGATTTAATGACGCTTGCCGACTTTTTCGATGTTGACATAAACTATTTATGCAGCTACAAAAATGCCCGCGACGAATTTTTTGTGCCGAAATACAAGCTAAAACAGCGTGACGAAAAGATGCTGCTTGCGGCTTTCAGGCGTTTAGACCCCGTAGGCCGCATACTTGTCGCCGACGCAATAAATGCCGAAATAGAAAACTCGAAAAAGCGATTGAAGGAAAATAAATAAATTTCTTGTATTCCACCGTTTTGAGCTTTTTGTTATTGCTTTTTTGCTTTTGCCGTGATATAATAAAGTAAATTGATTTCTATCGGAAAGGGTAATAGCTATGGATTTTAATAACGATACTATGAAAATCAATATAGGCGCTGAAAAATCTAACGAAGTTCACGATATTCTTGCCGCCGTCTACGACGCCCTGCAAGTGAAGGGCTATGACCCCATAAGTCAGATTGTGGGATATATTCTTTCGGACGACCCGACCTATATCACCAGCTACAACGGCGCAAGGAGCCTTATTGTCCGTGTTGAGCGGGACGAGCTTTTGGAAGAGCTTGTAAAAAGTTACATCAAACACCTGTAAAGAGGAAGTTTTATGATAGATTTTCATTCCCACTTTCTTCCAAATGTAGATGACGGCGCAAAAAGCGTTGAAGGAAGCCTTGAAATGCTCCGATTTTCCAAAAAATCGGGTGTGGATACCGTGGTTTCCACTTCGCACTGCTACGCTTTTGAAGGAAACGAAAGCATAAAAAATTTTCTTGAAATGCGAAAAAGCGCATATTCCGAGGTTATTTCCGCAATAGGCGGAAATGACAGGGATTATCCGCAAATAGTTTTAGGCTGTGAAGTTCATCTGGTGCGGAATTTGAGCACTTTTTCGGAGCTTCCCAAGCTTTGCATAGAAAACACCGATTATATTTTGCTTGAAATGCCTTTTTCCGCCTGGAAGGACGAGCATTTTGAAGAAATATACCACATCACAAATCTCGGTTTAAAGCCGATTATAGCGCATATTGACCGATATTTTGAGATTGAGGACAAGTTCCCCGAGCTGTTTTCGTTAAACCTGCTGTATCAGGCAAACGCCGAGTCCTTTATCGCCCGCGCAAACCGAAAAAAGCTTGCAAATCTTTTTCAAAGGGACGCTTTGCACATACTCGGCAGCGATATGCACAATATGACCTCACGCGCTCCGAATTTGTCTGACGGGTATGCCGTAATCAACAAAAGGTTCGGAAAGGCCTATGCCGATTATATCGGCGTTGCCTCAAAAAAGGTGCTTGCAAATGAAACTGTGCCTTCGCCCAAGCTTCCGAAACTTAGCTTTATAAAAAATTTGATACTTTAAAACGGTATTTGATTAGTTGAAATCAAATACCGTTTTTCCGTTTTCAAGCTTTAATTTTGCGGAAAATTCCTTACCTGTCTTTTTTGAAACAAAACCGTCAATTTTATCGCTCTCACCCGTTTCAAGCATCTTTTTCACATTCTCCAAGGAAACTGTTCTGCCCAAAATCACATTATTTACCGAAAATTTGCAGCCGTCTCGGTAGCCTGTGCAGCCATACCCGAATTTAGTCCTTACCACATCTTTTTTGCAAAGTGGGCATTTCCCCGCGATATCTCCTATAAAGCCGTCGTCATTTTCCTTGTTCTCAAAAACTCTTTTTATCTCATCTTCGGCAAGTTTTATGCTATCCTTTATTTCCAACTCGCCGCGATACACCTTCTTTAATGCCTTGCCAAACTCTGAAGTCTTGTATTTGTCCATACTTATATTCATTCTTTTTAGGGCTTCTATCAAAAACTCGCCGCCCGGAAGTATCGTATAGACATCTTTTTTGAGGGAAATGTACCCGCTCTTTATCGCATTGTCGATTATGCCCGTTCGAGTTGCCTCCGTGCCTAATTCCAATCCCTCGAAAACGGCGCGGTATTCCTCCGCATCGTCCTCGCTTTCAATATTCTGCTTATCCTCGCGGAAGGGATTTTTTAAGTAATTATTGAGCGTTTCGATTGTGTAATGCTTCGGCGGATTTGTTTCCTTTTCCACAGGCTTAAAATCAATGTTTACCCTATCGCCCTTTTCCAAATCGGGCAGGATTTTGTCCTTTTTGGAATAGTCGTCATACTTGGTCCAGCCCTGCTTTAATATTACCGTTCCCTTTAACGAAAATTCCTCCAAATCCCCTACCGAGATTTTTATTTCCTGCTTTTGCACCTGACATTCCTCGCTGCAAAAAACCGCGACAAATCTGCGCATAACCGCTCCGTAAACCTTTTTCTCGTCCTCCGACAGCGCGTCCTTTTGCGGAATTTTATAGGTGGGCGTGAGCGCCGAGTGCGCCTCGATTTTTGAGTCGTCAAAGATGTTTTTCCCCGTCTTGAACTCAACGGGATAACCCAGCTTTTTGACACCGTCCAAAATCATCTTAATTTTGTCCTTTTCCGCCTCAGCCAAATACTCCGAGTTGGTTCTCGGATATGTGACATAGCCCTTTTCATAAAGCCCCTGCAAAATTTTAAGGCTCTCCTCCATCGGCATTTTATATTTTTTGCCGAGTGCGTTTTGAAGCTTGGTAAGCGAATAAAGCTTGCCCGCCTTCAAGCTGTCCTTTTTCGTCTTTTTTTCGGTTACAACCGCTTCGGCGGCATTATATCTATCGCAAAGTTCCTGCGCTTTTTTTAAACTGTTTTTGTCAAACTTTTCACGGCTTAAAAGCTCGATTTCCTCGCCCTTTGTCTGCGCTTTGCTTAAAACCGCATAATAGATGTCGGGCTTAAAATTGCGGATTGCAAGGTCACGGTCATAAATCGCCTTCACAATAGGCACGATAACCCGTCCCACTCTCAAAAGTGTGCCTGTTTTGAGCGTTGCATAGCGCGTCAAATTCACGCCGTAAAGCCAGTCCATAAATGTCCTTGCATAACCCTCGTTTGCAAGATTGTCGTATTCTTCCTCGCTCTTCATCTCGGAAAGCGCCGCCTTTACCGTCTGCGGTGTTTGGTCGGGAAGCCAAAGCCTTTTAAAGACTTTTTTCGTATTCGCCGCCTTATCTACACAAATTCTTACTATAATTTCGCCCTCTCGGTCAGAGTCGCCCGCATTGACAACGGTATCGACATCTTCACGGTTTATGAGCGTTTTTATCGTTTCAAACTGCTTTTTTACCCCCGCATCTTCCCTGTTATTCTTGTCCCTTTTTAATTTATACTCAAATTTTTGCGGAAAGCACGGGATATTTTCGAGCGTCCACCGCCCGCTGCTGTTCGGCGAATAATCCTCTATATCGGACAGGGAAAACAGATGCCCGAATGCCCAGGTTATTATGTAATTTTTATCATACAAAAAGCCGTCGGCTCTTTGCATTTTTCCTATACCGGCGGCTATATTTCTTGCAAGGCTCGGTTTTTCGGCTATTATAAGTATCATAGCTTTCCCCAGTCCTTTCCCTATTCTTCCTCTTTTACCGTTTCGTTAGCGCTTGGTCTTTCAATCGTTTCCTTCTTTTCTTCCTGTTTGTCTTCCTTTTCCTCTTTTGGCTCGGGTTTATCGTCATTTTCCCCTGAAACTTCTTCAAAAACAGGAGCTGCCGCAGAGCCTACCGCTACCTTTGTCGGCACCATCTTATACTTGCTTGTCGGCATTTTTTCGGATTTTACTTCCTTGCCGTTTTCAAAAACCTTCCTTATGGTAGCGACCGTATATCCTGTTTTTCCGTTTGAAATCACCTTCCGCTGTCCTAATTTCATTGAAGGCTCGGGGATTTCTTCAACAGACGGCGATTTTGTTTCGACTACGCTGTTTATGATTTCCACCTTTCTTTCCTTTTCGGGCTTTGCGCCCCAAATGGACATTTCAACGACCTTGCCGCCTGTCTTTGCAGAAATCTTGATAGGTCCTTTTGTGTCATTTTTAAAACGGAAATCGATTGAGCCATACGCAACCGTTGCGTCCTGACCCTTCGGCACATATGAAACGGTCAAAGAATGGCTCTGGCGCTCCAAAACGGGCAGATTTGCGTACAAAACAGCGGAATAAAGCGTACTGCTTACCTGACAGACGCCGCCGCCCATACCCTGTACCGTTTCGCCGTTTTCAAACACGGGCGCCTCCTTAAATCCGTTCTGCGCCGTTCTCTTGCCGACTATGTTATTATAGGAAAACTCCTCATTCGGCATAAGTATAATACCGTCTATCCTGCTTGCCGCAAGCTCGACATTATCGCTTCTATTCTTTGACGATGTTGCATAAGATGTCGAAAATTTGCCTAAAACTGTCCCGAACAGCTCGGCGTTTATTGATGCCTCGGTAACCTTCGGTTCAAGAGTTATCAGTTTCAGTACCGCCTCGCCGCCGTTTTTTATCTCATCAATATGCTCTGCCGCCTCGTTTTTGTCAATCTCTCTGCCAAATACCTCAGGCGTTACCGTCATTTTTCCGTTTGCTATTTCGTATGCCGCGTCCTTTGGCTCTATATATATCTCATCATACAAGCTTTT
>CAJOPD010000115.1 GCA_905236685.1 uncultured Clostridia bacterium | reverse complement strand
GGTCGCCGCATTTTTCAGAAAATTCAACGAAAACAAGATTGTAAAGGGAATTATGTCGGGACTTAAACCCGCTGTTATCGGTCTTATCGCATCGGCTATTTTATCGGTCGGAAAAACGGTTTTATTCCCTGACGGGATTATAAAATCAGCATTTTTGAGCAAAAACCTATATCTTTCACTCGGGATATTTATTATTTCAGCCTTTTTGATATTCAAAAAACTGCACCCGATTTTTGTCATACTTATCTCGGCAGTTTTGGGGATTTTGGCAGGAATACTGATTGGAATTTAAAAAAGAGCTTTTAAAGCTCTTTTTTATGTTAAAATTTTTCTTATAATCTTATCTGCGGTTTTATCCGCAAGTTCGATATTTGCCGCTTCTTTAAAATATGCCTCGCGCTCCTTCATATACCCGTTTGCAAGGCGCAGTTTCGCCACTCCTTCGGTTATTCTGAACGCATAACGCCTCTTGATATCGTCAAAATCCTTTTCAAGCTTTTCATCTATTCCCGAAAGCCCCGCCTCCTTATAAAAATCAAGTACCGTATCGCTTTCTCGGCTCGGGAAAAGCTCGTGCGGCGCCGTTGAATCAAAAACGCAGAAGGACAGCTCGGGTATCAGCACCATATCAAGACTGTTTTTATCAAAACTGCAATAATAAATCTGGCAGGAGTAGCCGTTATCCTCAGCCTTTTTGGCAAGCTTTTTCATAAAAGTAGACTTTCCCGTGCCGGGTCTTCCCTTGATAAAATAGCGCGTTTTTATGTCTTCGGTAATATTTTCAATGTAATTAACCGAACCGTCGGGAGTTGATGCGCCGAAAAACCGCTTGAAAGTTTTCGGCGAAATCTCCTCGCTCTTTTTTTGTATCATATTTTCCAAAAGCCCGTCTTCAAAGCGGTTAAGCCGTTCAAAATCAATGTTTTCAATATACTTTTTCTCCCACTCGTCGTGAATAATTTTCGCGCCACTGTATGCAGAATACAGCCCGAAAATAGCCTCCTGCTCCTTTTTTGAAAGCTCTTCCTGTCTTGCTTTATATTTTGCCATCTTCTTATTTGCTACAAATTCGTCCGTTTCTATCGGTGTGCATTTTTCAATTTTCGTCACGCAGGAAGCGTCCAAAACCGCTGTTTTTTCATTTCTCAATATTACCGCGTCAAGCTGGGAAATATCAAAAGGCGATATTGCCGTTTCAACATCTTTTTCCCGCTCCAATGTGTATTTTTCGATATTTTTCAGTATCCTGTCCTTTAAAAATTTCGATTGTCCGTTTAAAATATAGATGTTTTTTATTCCCGAAAGATTGCTCTCGGTAAGATTTACAAGCCCTGATGAAGTATTTGCCCGCAAAAAGTATTTTGTTTGCATATATGTTCCCCCACTTTCAATAAATGTCAAGAATATTATATGCAAAAAATTCTGTTATTTTTCCAACAAAAAAAGCGTTTTCACGCTTTTTTCATTCTTTCCCTTATTCTTTTGAGTTTAGGGATACCTATATTTATCATTATTCCCGTACATCTTTTTTCCAGCTCGTCAACAATCCCCGCCAGAGCATCAATGTCAAAATCGGTAACCGACATAAAACAGCTTTCGCCGTCCCTTGCTATTACCAGCATAAAATCCATTCGTTTTATTACACCGTCAAAATGCTTGTTTTCCCCAATCCTTTTCAAAATCTCGGGGTATCGGTCATCTGCAAGATTTCTGTCAAAAAAGCGCTTTGAGCCTATGTAAACTTCCGCAATTTCGTCCGTTGAAATCTCATCTTTTTTAATTTTTTCAGGCATAAAATCGGACAAAAATGCAGGTTTTTCGGGAATTTTATACGGAACAATCCCGTTTTCCCACACCGACATTATCAATCTGCCGCTGTCGATTGCAACATATGTCGGAAAAACTGCATTAACCCTGATTACTACATAGGAAAGCCCCAGCACAAACGCAACGAGATACCATACAGAAAACAAAAGATTGGCTGTAACCAAGCTGTAAACAGAAAGCGCCAAGCCTAAAATTGCAACCGTTCCGACAATCGAAATTTTGACGGTGGCGCTTCGGCGTACCTTCGCATTTACAGAGGCTTTTAGTAAAGTTTCCATTACATAAATCCTTTCAAAAAATCAACTTTTAAAGCAAATCTTTTTACATTTTACCAGAAAAATACAAAAAGGTCAAGTTATTTGATTTTTTTCGCCTCAACATAAAATCTCTTGTCGTCCGCCTCGCCCATTGAAAAGGTCTTTCTCGGCAGTGCTCCGTCCTTTATAACTCCGTCAAAAAGGTCGTTTTTATCGGGCTTGGGAAGCAAAAACGCAATATTGTTTTCCTCTTTGGCAAGCGCTCTTGCGGTACTGTCGCCATGGATATAATCTATCTTAAAATCCCTGCTGTCAAGGAAATTCTGCAACGCACCGACTGCAAGCAAATACCCGCTGTTTTTGATATAAAGGTCGCCTTCTTTATCACCGAACACATATTTTATGTGCACTCCGCCGTTTTCCTTTTCCGATGTTTCGGGATAAAACGCCTTTAATTCATCTATGACTTTTTCGGGATTTTCACCGAAAACAACCCTGTGTATCGGCTCAAACTGAATTGCATTTTGATGTATATTTTCTATTTCGACAAGGCAAAATCTTGCAGGGTGGCTCTTGATTTCCTCCGCAGAAAGCGTCTTTTTTACATTCTCCCAACAGGTTTTTGCAGTAGCAAGCGAATGATTTCCGTCCCCAACCGCAAACAAAAGATTTCCGCGCGCCGATTTTGCCGCTTCATTGATTTTTTCAATTATTTTGTCCGCTTGTCCGTCCTCGATTTTGTAACCTTTAATATTTCCCCCGTTTTGCATAAGCTCAAAATCATAAAGCTTTTCACTGCCTTCGGGCTTTTTTATTATTTCGTCCTTTTCGTCATTCATTAAAATCAGTATGTGCGGAAGCTCCAAGGGCGCATTTTCACGGATTTTAACCCTCGGCGGAATACGCTCCAAAACGGTGCCTTCCGTCGCTCTTATAAGGCTTTTTGAGGACTTGGAAAAGTCGTATTCTTCAAGGTCAACCGTCCCTAAAATGCCTCTCCTTACCCGTCCGTCACTCTGCGTGCGTTCAACAAAAATCAGAATATTTTTATACTCTTTAAATATTCCGCTTTCAAGATAATTATTCATTTCCGCATTTATTGCAAAAATCCGCTCTTCTCCCTCGGACAGATAAACCTCGGGAAATACAATTTTAAGCGTCGACGGTGCAGTTCCGACAATGTTTTTGACCTCCTCCCAGTATTTTGGCTGAGAGGTATATTGGTCGCACGCTATAACGCTCCACTTTTTTAAATCAACCTTTTCCGAAGGCAAGAGAATATCCGCCTTATTAAATATGCCCATACTAATTCTCCTTTATCAAATCTGCGCAGATTGCATTTGTAATCTTAATCAAATCCTTCGGCGAAAGCATAACCGAAAGCCCGCAAACACCGCCCGATACAGTTATTTCATCGAAGCTTTCACAGCTTTTGTCGATATATGTTTTATAATGCTTTTTCATTCCGATAGGCGAAACGCCGCCCCTTACATAGCCCGTCACTTCCAACAGCTCTTTTGTCGGCAGCATTTCCACCTTTTTTTCGCCCGAAAGCGCCGCGATTTTTTTGAGGTCCGCCTCCTTGTCAACGGGGATACATATTACAAAAATTTCTTTTCCGCGCGCAACAAGCGTTTTAAAGCACCGCTCAGGTGAAAGTCCCGTCAGTTCCGCTATTTTTATGCCGAAATTTTCCCCTACTTCCTCTGTTTCGTACTCCAAAACCTTAAAAGGTATTTTTTCCGCCTTCACAATACGCACGGCGTTTGTTACTATACTTTTCTTTTTTGACATACCCTATCCCTCATTTTAGCTCAACTATTGTTACGCCTGTTTCGCCTTCGCCGTAACGCCCCATACGCTGCGATTTTACATATTTATTCCGCTTTAATGCATCGGAGATGCCCTTTCGCAGAACTCCCGTGCCCTTACCGTGAATTACGGTAACGGGCGAAAGACCGGCAAGATAGCAGTCGTCAATAAATTTTTCGACATTCATCACAGCCTCCTCCAAAATCTGCCCGCGTACATCTATCTGCGGCGATATATCTCTTGATTTTGACGCAAAAGCCGCTGTCGATTTAACATATTTATCCGAAAGCTCCTTTGATGAGCTTTCCTTTATCCTTTTTAAATTAGAAATATGAACATCAAGTTTCATAATTCCCGCCTGAACACGAACCATTCCGCGACTGTCAGGCTTCTTAACAACCGTCGCCTCCTGCTCCATATCCAGTATCTCGACGCTTTCGCCCTCTTTGAGATTTTGAGGCGGCTTTATTGCTATTTTTTTAGGCTTTTCTTCTCTTGCGATTTTTTTGTTGAGGTTTTCATCATATTTTTTAAGTCGTTCGCGCGAATTTTTTGTCTTGTCTGAAAGGTCGGTCACCTTTCCCTCAATCCTCATTCGTTCAAGCTCTTTTATAATAGCATTTGCCTCTTCCTTTGCCTCCATTATGACAATTTTTGCCTCACGGTGCGCCTCGTCAAGAATTTTTGCCTTGGAATCCTTTAATTTTTTGCGTTCGCGCTCCACTTCATCTTTCAAATCGGCAAGCTCGCGTTTCATTTTCTTGGCGTATTCCTTCTCGTTACGCGCTTCCGCGCGGCTCATTTCAAGGTCTGTTATGACATCTTCAAATTTTATGTCCTCATCGCTCAAAATTTCATTTGCGCGCGAAATTATAGCCTCATCAAGACCTAATCGCCTTGATATTGCAAAGGCGTTGGACTTTCCCGGGACACCTATCAAAAGCTTATAGGTAGGCTGCAAGCTTTCCACATCAAATTCACAGGAGGCATTTTCCACTCCCTCTGTCGTTAGGGCAAAAATTTTAAGCTCGCTGTAATGCGTTGTTGCAACTGTTGTAGTTTTAAATGCTCTTAAATATTCCAAAATAGCTATTGCAAGGGCTGCGCCTTCCGTTGGGTCTGTTCCCGCGCCCAACTCGTCAAAAAGTGCTAAGGAGTCGCTGTCCGCCTCCTTTACGATATTTACAATCCTTACCATATGCGAAGAAAAGGTTGACAGGCTTTGCTCAATGCTCTGCTCATCGCCTATATCGGCATAAAAGCTCTTAAACAGCGCCGCGCGGCTGCCCTCCTCGGCGGGTATATGAAG
>CAJOPD010000114.1 GCA_905236685.1 uncultured Clostridia bacterium | reverse complement strand
TTTCGCATTTTACCGTTTCGCCGTTTTCCAGATAGAATAAAACGCCTTCCAGAACAAATACCCAGCCCTGTCCGCCTGCATCAACTACGCCCGCTTTTTTCAGTGCGGGAAGCATATCTGGCGTTTTGGAAAGTGTTTTTGAGCCTTCTTCCACTGCTGATTTAAATACTGCCAAAAGGTCATTTTCTGCCTCCTGTGCTGCCTTTGCCGCCGCTTTTGCAACTGTCAAAATCGTGCCTTCGGTTGGGTTCATTACGGCATTATACGCAACCTCCGCGCCCTGCACAAGCGCATCGGCAAGCTCGTGCGCGTCGCACTCATTCTTGCCCTTTAAGCTTTTGGCAATACCTCGGAAAAACTGCGACAAAATAACACCCGAGTTACCTCTTGCGCCCCTCAATGTCGCAAAGGACATAACATCGGCTATCCTTGTTACAGAATCGGACTGCACCTCCAAAAGCGATTTTGCCATATTTTGAGCAGTCATTGACATATTTGTACCCGTATCGCCGTCAGGCACGGGGAAAACATTCAGTTCATCGACCGTCTGTCTTTTATTATACAAATTATTTGCACCGGACAAAAACATCTGTGCAAGCAATTTTCCGTCTATCATAATGCGTTACTCCTTAACTCTCACAGACTCCACCAAAACATTTACTTTGGTTACTTTGAGCCCTGTATTGTGTTCAAGCTGATACTGCACATTGTGAACAATGCTGTCGCATATTGCATTTATATTAACTCCGTATTCCACGATAATATGAAGGTCAATAACCATACCGTTTCCCTCAACGCTTACCGATATGCCCTTTGACATATTATCCCTTTTTAAGAGCCTTATAACTCCGTCCTTCTTGCTTTTGGACGCCATTCCGACAACGCCGTAACACTTAGTCGCAACCGCCCCCGCGATTGACGCCACAACGCTGTTGTCAACCGAAACTTCGCCCAGATTGCTGTTAATCAGAATTGACATTATTATCACCCTTTCTGTTTTGCATACAATTTCACAACTATATTTTACTATATTATTTCCGATTAGTCCATAGTTAATATAAAAATAATATTACAAATCGCAGATTTTTATTGAAAAATACCAAAAAAAAATATATAATTGATACATAAATCCGAGAAAAGAGGTGGTATTTTATGGCAAAACGCCACTATTTGACAAATTATTTGAGCGAACTTCCCGATTTTGTGTTTACATACATAGAGGAATATTATACGGGCGAAAGCGTAAATACCCAGCTCGGTTATAGCCTTGATGTGCGTGTTTTTCTGAACTACCTCAGGCAGTTTAAGTTCCGCAATATCCAGAAAAACGAGGATTTTACCGCCGCCGATATGGAAAAGGTTACGCCAAGCGATTTAATTCGTTTCAAGGCATATTTGAGGGAATATGAAACGGAATATCTCTCCCCTGCCGGAAAGCCTGTAAAGCGCATATGCAAGAATTCCGCATACGGCATAAACCGCAAGCTGTCCGCAGTAAGAGGGCTTTTTATCTACCTATACAAGACGGAGCAGCTGTCCCAAAATGTCACCGACAAGGTGGACTTTGCAAAGCTTCACCAAAAAATCAAAAAGCCCTTAACCAGCCAGGAAACTATGCAGCTCATTGATGTTATTTACAACGGCGAAAAGTATTTTGAAGGGCGCACGCTTACCGAGTACAAAAACAAAAAAGAGCGTGATATAGCCATTTTTACCACCTATTTGGGAACAGGAATACGCGTGAGCGAGCTTGTGAATTTGCAGGTCACCGACATAGATTTTGAAACGCAGTCCTTTATCGTGACCCGAAAAGGCGGCGACCAACAGGAAATTTTTATGCCCGTTCAGGTCAGCAACGCTTTATATGACTATCTTGTGAAGGACAAGGACCCCGTCCGTGACAGCGGTCCGCTCTTTTTAGGGCGTTCGGGAAAACCGCTGACCACCGCCGCGGTTGAAAAAACACTCAAAAACTACTGCCGTGCTGTCGGGATAACGCACCCCGACAAAACCCGTCCGCACGCACTCCGCCGCACCTTTGCCTGTCGGCTTTTGGAGGACGGTGTTGACATAAAGATGGTGGCAGAGCTTATGGGACACAAAAATATTGAGGTAACGCACAGATACTACGCCCAGTACAGCAGCCAAAAACGGCGCGAGGTTATGCAAAACCTTGATGTTTTACGGCTTCCTGATGATGAATAACAAAAAAAGAAATTGCACCGTGCAATTTCTTTTTTTGTTATTAAAGTTTTTCTATTTTATCCGCCAAATTATCCAGCCAGTCGCCTTCAAAAAGTTCAATCATTCCCTTATCGCAGGCTGATGACAGCTTTTCGCTTATCGGGATTTTTGAAACGCTTTCGATATTTTCTTCCTTTGCGAAATCTTCTATATGGCTTTCTCCGAAAATGCTGTGCTTTTCGTGGCAGGAGGGACATTCAAAATAGGACATATTTTCAACTATACCCAAAACGGAAATTTTCATCATTTCCGCCATTTTTACCGCCTTTTTTACCACCATTTTCACAAGCTTCTGCGGTGATGAAACAATCACTATTGCATCTATCGGCAGGGATTGGAACACGGTTAAAGGAACATCGCTCGTGCCGGGGGGCATATCGACAAACATATAGTCGACATCGGTCCAGATTACATCTTTCCAGAACTGCTTTACAACGCCCGCTACCACAGGTCCGCGCCAGATTACAGGGTCTGTTTCATTTTCAAGCAGCATATTTGTCGATATAATCTGCGTTCCCATCTTTGATTTTGCGGGAAAAAGTGCGGTATCGGTTCCTTCGACCTTTTGATTTATTCCAAAGGCTTTGGGAATTGACGGACCTGTTATATCGGCGTCCAAAATCGCCGTATTATATCCCCGTCTTTGCATAATAACCGCCAAAAGCGAGGTTACGATTGATTTCCCCACTCCGCCTTTTCCGCTTACTATTCCTATAACTTTTTTGACTTTTGAAAGCTCGTTGGGCGCCTCCAAAAAGCTTTGAGGTCCCTTGCTTTCACAGTTTTGGGAACACTCCGAACAGTTATGATTACATTCTTCTGCCATTACTTATTCTTCTCCTCTTTTAACAGCTCGGCTACCGATGTCGCAAGCCCTGCTATGCCCTGAATTTTAGACGGAATAATGATTTTTGTCGATTTTCCGTCGGCTGCTTTTTCAAAGCTTTCCAAGGACTTGATTGCTATATATGCCTCGCTCGGATTTGCCTCATTTATCTTTCTGATACCTTCCGAAACGGCGGTCTGCACTCTGATTATTGCCTCTGCCTGACCTTCCGCTTCCTTTATCGCCGCCTGTTTTTTCGCCTCGGCACGCAGGATAGCAGACTCCTTTTCTCCCTCTGCCATAAGAATTGCCGCCTTTTTCTCACCCTCAGCCTTCAAAATCGACTCACGGCGTTCACGCTCTGCCTTCATCTGCTTTTCCATTGCGTCCTGAATTTCTCTCGGCGGAATTATATTTTTAAGCTCGACACGGTTTATCTTTATTCCCCAAGGGTCTGTCGCTTCGTCAAGAATTGAGCGCATTTTTGTATTTACAATGTCCCTTGATGTCAAGGTTTCGTCAAGCTCCATCTCGCCGATAATATTACGGAGCGTTGTAGCGGTCAGGTTCTCTATCGCCATCATAGGACGCTCTACGCCGTATGTGAAAAGCTTCGGGTCGGTTATCTGGTAATAAACGACCGTATCAATCTGCATAGTTACATTATCCTTTGTTATAACGGGCTGCGGCGGAAAATCCACAACATGCTCCTTTAAGCTTACCCTTTTTGAAATCTTTTCAATAAACGGAATTTTAAGATGAAGTCCTACGCCCCAGGTCTGACTGTATCCGCCGAACCTCTCGATAATATACGCGTGCGCCTGCGGTACAATTTTAATGTTTGTAATAATTAACGCGATTAAAAGTATCGCCAAAACAAATAAATATCCCATATTTTATCTCCTTACTATCAGCTTTACGCCTTCGATTTTTTCAACCGTCACTCTTTCATTCTCACCAATAGGCTGTCCGTCCTCCGAACATATCGTCCAGATACTTCCTCCCACCTTTGCTTCGCCAGAAAGTCCGAGTTCATCGGTTTTTTTGGTAACTACCGCCGTTTTTCCTATCAGGCTGTCCGCATTTGTTGAAACTTTTTTGCCGTTTGTCATCTTTTTTACAAACGGGCGTGTGAGTAAAAGCAAGACCGCGGAGGAAAGCACAAACACTCCCACCTGTACCGCTTCGCTTGCTCCCAGTGCATACGCAATCATTGCAAATACACTGCCTCCTGCAAACCAAATCGACACGATTTGCACCGTTACGGCTTCAATAATGCCAAACAGAACTGTAAGAAAAAGCCAAACATATCCCATTTCTGCCACCGCCTTTCCGTTAAAAGACCTTTTGATTTTGGCTTTTATGCATTAAATTATAGCATATTTTAATTTATTTTTCAAGCATAGCGCTCTATATTTTTATATTCTATTGCAAAAAGGGGGATTTTATGTTATAATTATGTCACAATTTGCAAAAAAAGAAGGTTTTATTATGAAACGAATGCTTTTTACATCGGAATCGGTAACGGAAGGTCATCCCGACAAAATCTGCGACTGCATTTCCGATGCGATTTTAGATGAAATACTGAAACAGGATCCGAATGCCCGCGTTGCCTGCGAAACAACCTGCACAACAGGCATTGTGTCCATAATGGGCGAGATTTCCACTACCTGCTATGTCGATTTTCCGAAGGTTGCACGGAATGCTGTTCTTGAAATCGGATATGACCGTGCAAAATACGGTTTTGACGGCAACACCTGCGCAGTAGTTACCGCAATTGACGAGCAGTCGCCTGATATTGCTATGGGCGTAAATCAGGGTTTTGAAAGCAAAAACGGCGAAAATGATATCGAAAACTCCAACGGTGCGGGCGACCAGGGTATGATGTTCGGCTATGCGTGCAACGAAACGCCCGAGCTTATGCCGCTCCCTATATCGCTTGCCCACCGTCTTGCGAAAAAGCTTACCGAGGTCCGCAAAAACGGTACTCTTCCGTATCTCCGACCTGACGGAAAAACACAGGTTACAGTGGAATACATTGACGGAAAACCCGTTTCGGTGGACACCGTTGTTGTTTCATCTCAGCACTCTCCCGAGGTTTCCTTGGAACAAATACGAGAGGACATAATAAGAGAAGTTATAAAAAGCGTAATTGATGAAAAATTACTTACGGAAAATACAAAATACTATGTAAATCCGACAGGTCGGTTCGTTGTCGGCGGTCCGCAGGGAGATTCCGGACTTACCGGCAGGAAAATCATTGTCGATACTTACGGCGGATATGCGCGTCACGGCGGCGGTGCTTTTTCGGGAAAAGACCCGACAAAAGTGGACAGGAGTGCGGCATATGCGGCGCGCTGGGTAGCAAAAAATATCGTTGCGGCAGGGCTTGCCGATAAATGTGAAATTCAGCTTGCTTACGCCATAGGCGTTGCACACCCTGTTTCCGTTATGGTGGACACCTTCGGCACGGGCACGGTTAGCGACGAAAAGATTGCAGAAGCCGTTAACAATGTCTTTGACCTTCGTCCCTATTCAATTATAGAAAAGCTGGATTTGAGAAAGCCGATTTACAAAAAGCTTTCTTCATACGGGCATATGGGGCGTGAAGATTTAGGCGTTAAATGGGAAGAAACAAATATGACAGAAGCGCTTAAAAATGCGGTAAAATAGCTTAAATTCAAGAGGGAGAGCAAATGCTCTCCCTCAATTTTATTTTAATATAACTCTATGGAATACCTTTTTGCCTTTTTTGACAATCATTCCGTTATCACCTATAAAGCTATCGTCAAGCACAAGATTTACATCGGTGATTTTTTGGTCGTTTATTGAAAGTCCGTTTTGCTGTATTAGCCGTCTTGCCTCGGCCTTTGACGCAACCAGCCCGATTTCCGAAAGCAAATCCAAAACGCCTTTTCCGCTTATTGCGCTGACCTCGGTCGTGGGCATATCCTCACTCACGCCGCCGCCCGAGAATACAGCCTCCGCCGCATTTTTAACCTGATTTGCAGCATCTTCCCCGTGTACCATTTTGGTAACTTCATAGGCAAGTATTTTCTTTGCACGGTTGAGCTCTGCGCCCTCCCATTTTTCCATAGCGCGTATCTCGTCCATAGGTATAAATGTGAGAAGCTTTAAGCATTTTATAACATCATCGTCCCCTACATTTACCCAATACTGATAAAAATCATAAGGCGAACACTTATTTGCGTCGAGCCACAGCGCTCCCTTTGCGGTTTTACCCATCTTTTTGCCCTCTGATGTTGTCAAAAGGGTAAATGTCATACCGTAAACCTGCTTATTATCCTTGCGGTGACAGAGCTTTATTCCGCCCAAAATGTTCGACCACTGGTCATCTCCGCCAAGCTCGATTTTACAGCCGTATTTGCGGTTTAACATCAAGAAATCATAGCTTTGCATCGGCATATAGTTGAACTCCAAAAAGGACAAGCCCTTTTCAAGTCTTTGCTTAAAACACTCCGCCGTAAGCATTGCGTTCACCGAAAACTGCGAGCCTATATCACGGATAAATTCAATGTAATTAAGGTTTAAAAGCCAATCGGCATTATTTACCATTATTGCCTTTCCGTCAGTAAAATCGACAAGGCAGGACAGCTGTTTTTTAAAACACTCCGCATTATGCTCAATTGTTTCCTTTGTCATCATCTGACGCATATCGGTCCTGCCTGACGGGTCGCCTATATACGCCGTTCCCCCGCCTATCAATGCAATAGGACGGTGACCGTGGTCCTGCATATGCTTCATAACAACCATCTGCAAAAAATGTCCTACATGGAGGCTGTCTGCTGTCGGGTCAAAACCGATATAAAAGGTGACTTTTTCCCTTCCTAAAAGCTCGCGGATTTCCTCCTCGTGCGTTGTCTGGGCAATCAATCCCCTCTCTTTTAAGACATCAAAAACATTTTCTTCCGTCATAACCCTTCTCCTTTAAGATATATCTTCAACAAAAATTTCTCTTATTTCATCATTTTGCGGCTTTTCTTCCTGCTTTTTATCCCTCTCTTCAAAGAACTTTTTGGCAACCTGCGGGAAAAGCGCATAGCTTAAAACATCTTCCTCAGATTTTGCCAACCCCTTTGTTTCCTCGCGGTATTTGGGAAGCTCAGGCTCAATCAAATCAGCGGGACGGCAGGTTATAACCTCGTCATCGCCTATCGCTAATTTCCGGACCTCCTCATTCACTTCACCGGGAAGCTTGCCGTATTCGCCCCTTAGAATTCCCTTTGATTCCTTGCTTATCATCTTATACCGTCCCATAAGCACATTTAAAACTGCCTGTGTTCCGACAATCTGGCTCGTGGGCGTTACAAGCGGCGGATAACCGAAATCCTTACGCACTCTCGGCACTTCCGCAAGCACCTCGTAATACTTATCCTCTGCATTCTGCTGTTTCAGCTGCGATATAAGATTTGACAACATTCCGCCGGGAACCTGATACAAAAGCGCGTTTGGGTCAACATTTAACACCTTGGGGTCTAAAATACCCTCATTTTTCAGTCTGTCTGCGACCTTTCTGAAATGCGCCGCCGCCTCGGACAGCTTATTTAAATCAAGACCTGTATCGCGCTCCGTTCCTTTTAAAGTTGCAACCATAGCCTCTGTTGACGGGTTTGATGTACCGTTTGCAAGCGGTGAAAGAGCACAATCTACTATATCCACTCCCGCTTTGCACGCCATAAGATTTGTCATATCCCCTGTGCCTGCCGTGTTATGCGTATGAAGATGTATCGGCACGCTGATATTTTCCTTTAATTTCTTTACAAGCTCATAGCAGTCGTAAGGAAGCAGAAGATTTGCCATATCCTTAATACAGATTGAATCTGCGCCCATCTTTTCCAGCGTTTGCGAAAGCTTTACAAAATAGTCTATATTATGCACAGGGCTGACCGTATAGCTTATCGCCGCCTCACAGTGACCGCCGTACTCTTTTACAAATTTAATTGCCGCCTCTAAGTTTCTCGGGTCGTTTAGTGCGTCAAAAATTCTTACTACATCTATGCCGTTCTCGATTGATTTTTTACAAAACTGCTCAACAACATCATCGGCATAATGCTTATAGCCCAAAATATTCTGACCGCGAAAAAGCATTTGAAGTTTTGTGTTCGGCATATTCGCTTTAAGCGTTCTGAGCCGCTCCCACGGGTCCTCGTTCAAAAACCGCATACACGCGTCAAATGTCGCGCCGCCCCAACATTCAAGCGACCAGTAGCCTATGCTGTCAAGAATTTTGCACGCAGGAATCATATCCTCCGTCCTCATTCTTGTCGCCGCCTGCGACTGATGCGCATCACGCAAAATTGTGTCTGTTATATATAACTTGCTCATAAAAAATACTTAAATTCCTTTCTTTATCGGCTAAACAATGCCAAGAGCACGCCCGCTGCCGTTGCAGAGCCTATAACCCCCGCCACATTCGGTCCCATAGCGTGCATAAGAAGGAAGTTTTTCGGATTTTCCTCCTGACCTACCTTCTGCGATACGCGCGCCGCCATAGGTACTGCGGAAACTCCTGCGCTTCCAATTAGTGGATTTATTTTCTGTTTTAAGAAAAGGTTCATAAACTTTGCCAAAAGCACTCCGCCTGCCGTACCCATACCGAAGGCAATTATGCCCATAGCAAGAATACAAAGCGTCAGCGGTGACAAAAAGGTGTTTGCAGTTGCCGTTGCTCCCACAGAAATTCCCAAAAATATCGTAACGATGTTCATAAGCTCGTTCTGAACGGTTTTCGCAAGTCTGTCGCACACTCCCGACTCGGTAAGCAGATTTCCGAGCATCAATGAGCCAACAAGCGGTGCCGCTGACGGCACGAGCCACGCAACAAATATTGTAACTACTATCGGGAAAATGATTTTTTCCGTTTTTGAAACGGGGCGAAGCGCCTTCATAACTATCTGTCTTTCCTTTTTAGTGGTCAGAGCCTTCATAATAGGCGGCTGAATTACAGGCACGAGCGCCATATACGAGTACGCCGCAACCGCAATAGGTCCCAAAAAGTCGGGCGCCAGCCTTGATGTTACGAAAATCGCCGTAGGTCCGTCCGCACCGCCGATAATTCCGACAGACGCCGCAAGATTTTGAAGGGCAGTATTTCCCAAAAGATTGCCGAGACCTGACCCCAAAATCACAGGAAACAGCTCTTTTACCCCCAAAAATGTCGCGAAAATACCAAGCTGTGCCGCCGCTCCCAACAGCAAGCTCTTAGGGTTTGCAATAAGCGGACCGAAATCGGTCATCGCACCAACACCGATGAATATAAGGCAGGGATAAATTCCCAGTTTTACGCCAAGATAGAGATAATCGACAAGCCCGGGGGTAATATCGCCCGTTCCGCCGAACATATCCCAATGCACATGACCGCCCGCAAAAAGCGCCTCGTGGTATATTTCAGCGCCCAAGAGATTTGTTAACAGCATACCGAATGCTATCGGCAAAAGCAACAGCGGCTCAAACTTTTTTACTATTGCAAGGTAGAGCAGAAAGCAAGCGATTGCAACCATTAAAACAGTTTTCCAGTTATCGCCGACGGCTATCAGCGCAAAGCCCGTCTGCCCCAAAAAATTCATAAATGCTTCCATTTTGCCGTCCTCCGATTACTTTATTGTAAGAAGCATATCGCCCGTCTGAACAGATGCGCCCTTTGAAACGGCAACAGAAGTGACTGTTCCGTCTGCTCCCGCCATAATTTCGTTTTCCATCTTCATTGCTTCCAAAACGACAAGCACCTGTCCCTTCTTTACAGCGTCGCCTGTCTTTACTTTAATATCCAGAATTGTACCTGGCATCGGGCTTGTAACCTGTTCGCCTTCACCCGCTGCCTTTGGGCTGTTTTCTTCTACTACGGGGATTTTTACACTTCCGCTCTCGCCCATAAGCTCAATTTCAATTTCGTAACTCGTTCCGTTTACATTTACCTTATATTTTTTCATCTTTTATTACTCCCTTTATATTTTTTTGAATGATATTACTTTAATATTTTTGGCGTCCTGTCCTGTTTCCTCCGCAATTACAGCACATACTGCCGCAACTATCTCCTGTTTTTTGGGAATAGTTTCATTAACGGCGGTTCTTTCCTTGCCTTTTTCAAACAGTCTGCAAACCGAACTTGTTATCATACATATTGCAATAAGGCATATCAGTCCGAAAAATACCGTTCCCATTCCAAGACAAACTACCAATAAATTTGACGGTTCCATACTTATCTCCTTCACTTAATCTGATAAAGTAAATTCCTAAATAATCCCAAACTTACCTCATTATACATTTTACTATATTTTGCGGGGATTTGCAATAGAAAAAGAAGATTTTTTACATAAAAAAATCGGCTTTTTAGCCGATTTTTTGACTACATTTCATCTAAGGCATAATCAAAAAGCTTTTCTGCAATATTTATTACGGCAATTCCTTTATCCCGCGCCATTTTTACCGCTTGCGCCGTTCCGCTTGACGACTTTTTCAAATAGGCTATACACATATCGGACGCAGTAGCCATTGCGTAATTCCGCTTTTTCATACAGCCCTTTTTATACGGCTCACGGCTTACATAATATATCTCGTCCGCCTCGCTTAAAATGCGTTCAAACCGCTCCTTTTCACTTTCGGTCCAGTTTTCGCTCTGGTCTGTGCACGGAAGGTACAAAATGAGCCGTATCATATCATAATCGGTGCGCATTGAAATTATCTGTTCTGCCGCAAGCGTATCAAAGCCGACCGCTCCGCCCGTTATAAAGTGCGTAAAACCGCTGTTTACAGCGTTTAAAAGTTCTTCATTTAAAAGGCTTTTTACCGCTTTTAACTCATTATTACCGATAATCCTGTGCCCCGTGAAAAAGCAGGTCTTTGGGATCAAGGTCATACCGTTTCCCCGATAAGCTCGTTCATACTGTATATACCCGCGGGCTTATCCTTCATAAATGCGGCTGCCGCCAAGGCTCCCGACGCAAAAACCTCGCGTGAGG
>CAJOPD010000113.1 GCA_905236685.1 uncultured Clostridia bacterium | reverse complement strand
GCTGTCATTTAATATTTTCAAAAGCACAACCGAAACAATATATACAAGAGCGGAAACTGCAATTGCAAGAATTGTGCTTATCATATTGCTTTTCAGAATAAGCATAAACAGCCTGTATGACAAAAATGCCGCCGCGCCCATCGCAAGAGCGGAAATGAGCGGTTTTACTATGTGTTTGAAAAGGTCAAATTTAACCGTTATATGCTTTTTTAAAACCAAAAAGCTGTATGAAAATGCAATTACCTGACAAACAACCGAGCTTATCGGCGCACCGTATATATTTATTGCGGTCTGCCTTATTAAAACGATGTTAAGCCCAAGCTTTACAATACAGCCTATCAAAAGTCCCGTTGCGGGAGCGAATACCTTGCCGACGCCTTGGAGCGAGCCGGAAAGTGTCTGATTAAGAGCTGTGAATATCATAGCAACTGCGCTTATCTGCAATAAGTCATAGCCCAAGCGTGCGTTGGGATATAAAAGGCGGTATATCGGTGACGCTAAGACAATGTATCCTACCGCGCAGGGAAGTGCGATAAGTATTGAAATAAGAAGGGAATAGTTAACCTTTTCGGAGGCGCTTTTTTTGTCCTTTAAGGCAAGCGCACCAGCGATTGCAGGCACAAGCACGGTTGAAAAGGAAATATTTATTGCAAGCGGAAGATTTATAAGCGTATCGCTTTTTGCCAAAAGTCCCGAAAGCCTTGCCGCCTCCTTTGAAAGCTGCGGGAGCGTAGGATTAAATATTGCAGGCACATTTGCGTGAGCGGGAATTACGCTTCTAAATGCAACCTCAATCCCTCTTGTAATAGTTGCGGTATCAATAATTCTGTTCACAGCGGAAATAATCGAACCGAGGGAAATCGGAACGGAAATAAGGAGTATCTTTTTAAACAGCCCCGAAAGATTTTCGTTTTTAGGCAAGTTTTGCGGCACGATATTTTCAAAAATCTGTTTTTTTCGTCTTAAATAGAATAACCAAAGATATACAAAGCTTATAACGGTGGAAAGAGTTGTTGCAACCTGCGCGCCCGACGCCATAAATACGGCGCGGGTGTTTTCGTCCTGCTCGGAAATGTTAAATAGCACGGTCAGAATTGCGGGAAAACTTGCCAAAAGATATACAACCAAAACGGTAAGTGTGCATTTGAAAAATTGCTCCAAAACCTGCGAGGTGCTTGTTGCCTTCATATTTTCCATACCGACAAAATATCCGCGGATAACAGAGGACAAGCATACAAAAAGCACAGACGGCGCAAGGCACATAAGTACATATTTTGTGTCGTCCAAATGCACGATGTATTTTGAAATAAATCCCGCACCGAAATAAAGTATTGAGGAGGAGGCGGCGCCGACTATTGCAAAAAGAAGCATAGACGCGCGGAAAATCTTGTGCGCACCGGCATAGTCGCCTACTGCGACCTTTTCGGAGGTCAGCTTTGAAACTGCGTTCGGGATACCGATTGAGGAAATCGCCAAAAGCAGCGTATAAATCTGAAACCCGACATTCAAATATCCGTTTCCCAAATCGCCAAAGCCTCGGAAATTGGTTATAACAACACGGTAAATCATACCCAAAAGCTTAACCGCAATCTGCGAGAACATAACTATGGAAACATTTATCATAAAGGATTTTTTTTCTTGTTTCATAAATAAACTCCAAAAGATTATAATCGTATATATTATATGATAAATATAGGATATAATCAAGTAAAATCTGAAAATTTTGGAAGGAAATCGCAAATATTCTTGACAATAGGAGTGTAAAAGAATAAAATAACTGTGTATGTAAAAATAGGGGTGATATAACCGATGATAATAACAAGAGCTCCCAAGGGTACGGAGGATTTGCTGCCGAAGGACAGTTACCGATGGCATTACCTTGAAGAGAAGTTTAAAAATATTGCAAAAAACTACTGCTATAAGGAGATACGCGTTCCCACTTTTGAGCATACCGAGCTTTTTGAGCGCGGTGTGGGCGATACTACCGATGTTGTGGAAAAGCAGATGTATACATTTTTGGATAAGGGCGGAAGAAGTGTAACTCTGCGCCCCGAGGGTACGGCGTCGGTTGCGAGAAGCTATTTGGAAAACAATCTGTATGCGGACGCTTTGCCTCTTAAAATGTGGTACGAATTACCGTGTTTCCGCTATGAAAATAAGCAGAAGGGAAGGCTTAGGGAATTTCATCAGTTCGGCGTAGAGGTTTTTGGCGCAAAAGGACCTGAAATCGATGCCGAAGTGATTTCCTTTGCTATGGAATTTTTGAAAAGCGCAGGGCTTTCGGATATGACGGTAAACATCAACAGCATAGGCTGTCCCGAATGCCGTAAAAAATACAACGAGGCGTTAAAGGAGTATATCCGTCCGCACCTTTCTGAGCTTTGCGACACCTGTAAATCGCGATTTGAACGAAATCCCCTGCGTATTTTGGACTGCAAATCGCCTGTTTGTCAGCAAATTGTGAAAAATGCCCCAAAGCTTTTGGACTATATCTGCGATGATTGCCGAAACCATTTTAACGGGCTTTCGGAGACGCTTGGCGGCATCGGTATTGAATATACGGTTGATACAGGAATTGTGCGCGGACTTGACTATTACACAAAAACGGTTTTTGAAATAATATCGGGTGATTTTACCGTTTGCGGCGGCGGCAGATATGATGGGCTTATCGAGGAATTCGGCGGTGATAAGACCTGTGCGGTCGGATTTGGCTTGGGTATTGAAAGGCTGCTTTTGCGTCTTGATGATTTAAAAATAGAAATTCCGAAAAGGGATAATCCTAAAATATATATCGCGCCTTTGGGCGATAGGGCGAAAAAGGAAGCGCAAAAGCTTGTTTTAAAGCTCAGAAAAAGCGGAATATCGGCGGAAACCGATTATATGGAGCGCGGTTTAAAGCCGCAGATGAAGTATGCGGATAAAATCGGCGCGGAATTCGTGCTTGTCTTGGGCGATGATGAGATAAATACGGAAAAAATACGGATAAAAAATATGCAAAGTGGTCAGCAGACCGAACTTGATATGGACAGCCTGATTGCTTTTTTTGAGGGGGACAGATAGATGGATACAATGAAGGGACTTAAAAGAACGCATTATTGCGGCGATGTTGAAAAAATCGGGCAAGAGGTAACGGTCGGCGGATTTGTTCAGAAAATTCGCGATATGGGAACGCTCATTTTTATAGATTTGCGTGACAGAACGGGCATTGTTCAGCTGGCGTTTGATACCGAAACAGAAAAGGCGGTTTTTGAAAAAGCATCATCTTGCCACAGTGAGTATGTGCTTATGGCAAAGGGCGTTGTCCGTGAGCGCGAAAGCAAAAACAGCGCTATAAAAACGGGTAATATTGAGATTTTTGTTACCGATTTGCGCATTTTGGCAAAGGCGCAGACGCCGCCGTTTGAAATCACCGATGAAACGAATGTTAATGAAGAATTAAGGCTCAAATACAGGTATTTGGATTTGCGCAGAAAACCGCTCCAAGACAATATAATGCTAAGGAGCAGAATTGCAAAGGTGACGCGTGACTATTTTTACGATAACGGCTTTGTCGAGATTGAAACCCCTATGATGATAAAGTCAACGCCCGAAGGCGCAAGGGACTATATTGTACCGTCAAGAATACATCAGGGCAAATTTTATGCACTTCCGCAGTCGCCGCAGATTTATAAGCAGCTTTTAATGGTTTCGGGCTTTGACAGGTATATTCAGCTTGCAAGATGCTTCCGTGACGAAGATTTAAGAGCAGACCGCCAGCCTGAATTTACGCAGGTGGATATGGAAATGTCCTTTGCAGATGTGGAGGACATTCAGGAAATTGTTGAAGGATATATTTCAAAACTCTTTAAGGAAGTTTTGGATAAGGATATTCCGCTGCCCTTGCCGCGCCTTACCTATAAGGAGGCTATGGAGCGTTACGGCTCGGACAAGCCGGATACAAGATTTGGTATGGAAATACAGGATATTTCCGACTTGGTTAAAAATTGCGGCTTTGGCGTGTTTACAGGCGCAATCGAAAAGGGCGGCTCTGTCCGAGCGATTGTTGCCAAAAATGCCGCCGACACCTTTACAAGAAAGGAAATTGACCGCCTGACAGAATTTGTGCGGGGAATAGGCGCAAAGGGACTTGCGTATGTTCGCTGGTCGGAGGATACGCCAAATTGCTCCTTTGCAAAATTTATGACGGAAGATGAGCTTTCCGCTATATATGAACGGCTCGGCCTTAAAAAGGGCGATGTGATGTTTGTTGTTGCGGACAATAACAAGACTGTGCTTTCCACGCTTGGCGCGGTGAGATTGAAGGCTGCAAAACAGCTTGATATTATCCCTGACCGATTTAATTTCCTTTGGGTTACCGAGTTCCCCTTCTTTGAATATAATGAAGAAACAGGAAACTGGGACGCAATGCACCACCCGTTTACTATGCCGATGGACGAGTGTTTGGAATATTTGGACACAGCCCCCGAAAAGGTTATTGCCAAGGCATACGATTTGGTTTTAAACGGCACAGAGCTTTCAAGCGGCTCGATAAGAATTACCGATTACGAGCTTCAAAAGAGAATGTTTGACGCGCTTGGTCTTTCCGATGAGGAAATAGAGGCAAAATTCGGATTTTTGGTTGATGCATATAAGTACGGCGCAGCTCCGCACGGCGGGTGCGGTATAGGTCTTGACAGGCTGGCTATGATTATGTGCGGAGCGGACAGCCTGAAAGATGTTACAGCGTTCCCGAAGGTGCAAAATGCCTCCGAGCTTATGTCCGACGCGCCGAGCAGGGTGGATAAAGCACAGCTTGATGAGCTTTCGATAAAAATTGTCGAAAAAAATTGAAAAAATATATAAAAATGTATTTACATTTAAAAAAATATGTGATATACTTTGGAAAGTAAGTGGTTAATCTTTAATTCTGATGCAGAGACATCGACAAGATAACACGGTATCTGTATAGTAATATATTGTGCCTTGTCTGTTTTTGCGGACAAGGCACTTTTTTAACCGCTTAAAATATATTTTTAAGGAGTGTGGTTTTATGAAACTCATTTACGATGTAAATGACAAACCCAAATTTTCACAAGTATTGATTTTTGCATTCCAGCAGCTTCTGGCAATTCTGGCGGCAACGATTGCTGTGCCTGCCATTGTCGGAAACGGAATGTCACAGTCGGCGGCGCTTTTCGGAGCAGGTGTGGGAACGCTTGTTTATCTTGCGTTTACTAAGATGAAAAGCCCTGTTTTCCTTGGCTCATCATTTGCGTTTTTAGGCTCAATGTTTGCGGCATTTGCAGGCGCGGCTTCTGTTGAAGCAGGATATGCAGGTATCATCTTAGGTGCAATTTTTGCGGGGCTTGTATATGTAGTAATCGCGCTTATTGTAAAATTTGCAGGCGTAAAATGGATAAATAAACTTATGCCCGCAGTTGTAATCGGACCTACCGTTGCAATTATAGGACTTTCTCTTGCAGGCAACGCAATCGGCGACGCACTTAAATTTGCAGAGCTGGACGGCGGCGTATATGTTATGGGCGCAAAGGGCTGGATATGCTTTGCGTGTGCTTTGGTAACACTCTTTACGGTAATGCTTTGCTCGGTTTACGGCAAAAAGATGTCAAAGCTTATTCCGTTTGTAATCGGTATTTTGGCAGGTTATGCAGTTGCGGCAATCTTTACCTTAATAGGAAATCAGACAGGAAACGATGTTTTCAAAATAATTGATTTTTCTGCATTTAACAGTATTCAATGGTATCCCGATTTCACCTTCCTGACCGCAGCAAAGGGACTTTCGGCTATCGACGGAAAATACATAGCAACAATCGCGGTTTCGTATATCCCTGTTGCGTTTGTGGTATTTGCCGAGCATATAGCAGACCATAAAAACCTTTCTTCCATCATTGATAAAGAGCTTTTGGAAGAGCCTGGACTTCACAGAACGCTTTTGGGTGACGGTGTAGGTTCTATGGTAGGCGCTTTCTTCGGCGGCTGTCCCAACACTACATACGGCGAGTCGGTAGGCTGTGTTGCTATAACAAAGAATGCTTCAATCATAACAATTTTGGTAACGGCAATTTTAGCAATCGTATTCTCCTTTATAGGACCGTTTGTAACATTCCTTTCAACAATCCCTGCTTGCGTAATGGGCGGTGTGTGCATAACACTTTACGGATTTATCGCAGTATCTGGTCTTAAAATGATACAGAGCGTTGACCTGAATGAGAATAAAAACCTCTTTGTTGTGGCGATCATCTTAATATCAGGTATCGGCGGTATGACCTTAAAAATCGGTCAGGTAACAATAACAGAGGTTGCCTGTGCATTGATTTTGGGCATAATAACGAACCTTGTGCTGTCAAGGGGCAAACAGGAATAGTAAAGAATAAAGCCCTGCACCGAAAAGGTACGGGGCTTTTAAATTTTTCGAGGTGCTGTTATGAATGTTAAAGCAAATCTTTTTGACGAAAATGCCATAAACCGTGCCATCACCAGAATTGCACACGAAATAATCGAAAAAAATGTAGGTGCGGAAAACCTTTGCATAGTCGGAATTAAAACACGGGGTGTGCCGATAGCAAGGAGGCTGGCAGATGCAATATTTAAAATCGAGGGTAAAAAAATTGAAGTAGGAACGCTTGATATTTCCTTTTACCGTGACGATTTAACTTTAATAGACGGCAATTCGCCCATAGTGAAGGACGAACCGAACTTCCCCATTACCGATAAAAATATAGTCTTGGTTGATGATGTTATTTATACGGGAAGAACGGTAAGAGCGGCGCTTGATGCGATACTTTCCAAAGGCAGAGCGTCAAAAATCCAGCTTGCCGTTTTGGTGGACAGGGGTCATAGAGAACTTCCGATACGGGCGGACTATGTAGGGAAAAATGTCCCAACTTCACGCAATGAAATAATCAAGGTGAATATTAATGAAATTGACGGGCTTGACAGCGTAGAGCTTTGTGAAAGGAATTAGGAGTGTAAATATGAAAAAGCTGTATTTTTCGCCCGGATTAAAAGGAAGAATAGCTGCGATTATGTCGATATTCCTCGTGTTTTTGGCAGTATTTATCCTCTTAAACAAGGAAAAAAGCACTCTAACCGTCTCAAAAGCACACTATTATGAACAGGTAAAGGAATATATGCAATCGGAATATACCGCAGCATACGGGGACTATTTTGAGGTTATGTATGTTGAGGAGCTTGGCGATTATCAGGAAAAAATCAGCGTTGACGGGAAAAAGCTTGAAGCAACATTTTTAATGAAAACTCACTACCGCTATCCCTACCGTGACCCCGACACCGTTCCGAAGGTGATGGAGGCGCGCGAGCAGGGGGATATGAAGGAGTATAAAAGGCTCTATGATGAATGTAATCAAATGCAGAGTGCCGATTATCCTCTTAAACTGACTGCCGAGCTTTCGGAAAACGGAACCGAACTAAAAAATACCGAGCTTTACAGCGGTATAGACGGAGATTGGATTTTGCTTAAAAACGGACTTAAAGATTACATAATTGAAGAATAAAAAGCCGCATTTTTGCGGCTTTTACTGATATACAAAAAATCCCGAACCAAAGATTTTTTCCGATTTTAAAAATATTATAAATGCGTTTTCGTCAGCCTCTCTTATCATTTTGTGAAAATCGGGCATCTGCTTGTTTTTAATCGCGCACACAAGCATATTTTTTCGGTTTTTCGAGTATGCGCCTTTTGCGTCAAGAATTGTAACTCCGCGCTTGCTGTTTTCCATTATCGTCTTGGAAATTTCTTCGCCGTTTTCCGTCACCACAAGGGCGAGTTTTGAGGAATTAAGCCTGTCCATAAAGAAATCAATAACTATACTTGATACAATCAGTCCGAAAATTCCGTAAAAAGCAAGCTCTGTGTTTTTAAATATGATTAAAGATACGGAAATTATAACCCCGTCAATTATCAAAAGAAGCCTGCCTATCGGGAAATAGGGGACTTTTTTTTGTATAAGCCTTCCCAAAATATCGCTGCCGCCGGTGTTGGAGTTTTCCGAAAAAGTTATCGCTGTTCCAAGTCCCGAAATTATACTTCCGAAAAATGCGGCGATAAATAAATTGTCGGTTAGGGGAGGAAATTCTGAAAAAAGCTGGACAAGTGCCGATAAAACGAGAGCAGAAACAGCCGAGCGAACAGCAAAGCGCTTTCCCAAAGCTTTAAAACTTATTAAAATCAAAAGAATATTTATGACAAAGTAAACAATTCCTGGCGGCACACCCAAGGTGTATAAAATCGCGGATATTCCAGAAACTCCGCCTGTTACAATTTTGTTGGGAATATAAAAAAAGCTTACGCCGAAGGCGGTAAGAGATATTCCCGAAAAAATGATTAAAAATGGCTTGATTTTTTTCAATATAATAACTCCTAAAATAAAAGGACACGCAGATTTTAAATAGCGTGTCCTTTTCATTAGTTTATTTAACTGCTTTTTTTGCAGTGTTCTTTTCTGTCTTCTCTTTTGGTGTCTCAGCTTTTTTTAGCCGCAGGCTTCTCCGCCTTTTTTGGCTCGGGCTTTGCTGCGGTTTTAACTTCTGCCTTTTTTTCTTCTGCTTTTTCAGGAACAGCTTTTGCTTTAACCGCCTTCTTTGCAGGTGCCTTTTTTGCAGCCGTTTTCTTTGCGGCAGGCTTCTTTTCAGCTTTTTTAAGCTGTTTTCCGTAGTTTAAAAGCTCTTCAAGGTTGCCGCTTACTATAATCTTGCCGTCCTCAACAGCCATTTTCATATCGAGCTTTCCGTCGGCTATATCCTTGATGTCCTTAAATGATGCTTCAACATCTGCGTCGAAGTCAAAGTAGTTATATGGCTCTACAAAGAAGTTCCCGTCCTTTTGCTCGATGTAAAATGTACCGCCGCAGTCGTAATCAGTCATTCTTACCTGAACGGCAAAATGATTGTCGGCAGCCTTTACCTTTGTTTTTTGGAGCGAAGTTTTGATTTTCCCAAAGGCTTCCTCAAAATACATAATATCACCCTTTCTAAATATTTATTTTACTTAAAATTATATTCAAACTTCAAGTAATATATGCATATTTTAACATATTTTTTCAAAAAAAGCAAATAATATTTGAAAAAAATATAAGGAGAATTAAAATGAAAGATGAAAATAGGGAGGATTACGGCATAACTTCCGTAAAAAGCGAGCGCGCGTCAATAAAGTGTTTAAACATAATCGGCACGATAGAAGGTCATAATCTCGCCGATAACACTGCAAAAACGACAAAATATGAACATGTTTTGCCTGAACTCGTGAGCATTGAGGAGGACGAAAAAACAGACGGGCTTTTGGTTCTTTTAAATACGGTAGGCGGCGATGTTGAGGCGGGACTTGCGATAGCGGAAATGATTTCGGGAATGTCAAAACCAAAAGTTTCGCTTGTTTTGGGAGGCGGACATTCGATAGGCGTGCCGCTTGCCGTGTCTGCCGATATATCCTTTATAGCACGCTCCGCAACTATGACAGTGCACCCTATGCGCACAAGCGGGGTTATAATCGGAGTTTCGCAGACCTTTCAGTATATGATGCGTATGCAGGACAGAATTGTTGATTTTATCGACCGCCACTCAAAAATAGATTTTGAAAGCTATAAAAAGCTTATGCTTGCAACCGATGAAATTGCAAATGATGTGGGAACGGTTCTTTTTGGCGAAAAAGCGGTGGAGTGCGGGCTTATAGACAGGGTGGGCACACTCAGCGAGGCACTTGGGGCGCTGTATGCTTTAATAGACGAAAGAAAGATTGACAAAAACGATAAAAAGTAATATAATTTTGCCGAGAGTAAGTTAGCGGAGGGTAATTATGAAAGAAAGGTTTGATATAACAGGAATGAGTTGCTCTGCCTGCTCGGCAAGAATACAAAATACCGTTTCCAAAACCGCAGGTGTCAAAAAGGCGGAGGTAAATCTTCTTACCGAAACAATGCAGGTGGATTTTGATGAAGATATAATAAATGAAAACGAAATAATAAAGGCGGTAGAAAAGCTGGGTTACGGAGCTTCGGCTAAAAATAAAGAGCCGAAAAAGGCTGTCAGCAAAAAGGAAAACACAGCAAAAGACCTCAAAAACAGATTTATTATATCGCTGATATTTTTGCTCCCGATTATGTATCTGTCAATGGGACATATGCTGGGGCTTTATATTCCCGAATTTCTTTCAGGCACAAAAAATGCGGTAAATTATGCGTTTTTGCAATTTTTAATCTGCCTTCCCGTGATATATGTAAACAGGAAGTACTATAAAAACGGATTTTCTTCGCTATTTTCGCTTTCTCCGAATATGGATACGCTGATTGCTGTCGGATCGTCTGTTTCGCTTGCGTATGGCATATTTGAAATTTTCCGTATGAGTTACGGGATTTCGGCAGGGGATTTTGAAATTGTGGATAGATACCGCCATAACCTGTATTTTGAAACCGCCGCTATGATACCGACATTGATAACACTCGGCAAATTTTTTGAAGCACGAGCAAAAGGCAAAACGGGCGACGCAATTGAGGCAATAATGAACCTGTCGCCCAAAAGAGCGATAATCCTTGTAGACGGCAAGGAAACGGAAATTGACACAGACAGTCTTAAAGTCGGCGATACCGTTGTAGTTAAGCCCGGTATGAGCATAGCGTGTGACGGAAGGATAGTTAAGGGTGAAACCGCGGTAGATGAGTCAATGCTGACGGGCGAAAGTATTCCTAAGGAAAAAACGGTGGGCGATTATGTCACCGCGTCAACGGTAAATAAGTCGGGATATATTGAGGTTGTAGCCGAAAAGGTGGGCGGAAATACAACCTTTTCGGAAATTGTACGCTTGATTGAGGAGGCGTCTGCCAAAAAGGCGCCTGTGTCAAAGCTTGCCGACAGAGTTTCGGCAGTTTTTGTGCCGATTGTAATGGGGATTTCCGTAATAACCTTCATAATCTGGCTTTTGTGCGGCGCCGCGTTTGAAGATGCGCTGTCCTTCGGGATTTGCGTGCTTGTAATATCCTGCCCCTGCGCCTTGGGACTTGCAACGCCTGTTGCGGTTATGGTAGGTACGGGAAAGGGTGCGGAAAACGGCATACTGATAAAATCGGGAGAGGCGCTTGAAACGGCGCATCTTGTCGATTTGGTTGTGTTTGATAAAACGGGAACGGTAACAAAGGGAATACCGGAGGTTACCGATGTTTTGGGCGATGAAAAAAGACTGCTCCCGATAGCGCTTGCGCTTGAAGAAAAGAGCGAGCACCCGATAGCCTTGGCTGTTTCAAAATACTGTGCTGAACGGGTCAAGGAAAAGCTGGCGTCGGAGAATTTTGAGGCGCTTTTCGGAAGGGGCGTTACGGCGAATATTAACGGAGAGAAATGCTTTGCCGTTAATAAGAAATTTGCCGT
>CAJOPD010000112.1 GCA_905236685.1 uncultured Clostridia bacterium | reverse complement strand
TTTCAATCTGTCCGCACAATCCGTTTGACAAAGTATTTGCCTCGGTAGCAAAGAAAATATTTTCAGGAACTTCATCTGTAATGGAATTCAGCCTTTCCTGAATTCTGCGCTGTGTATCTTCAAGGCAAAGGTAGAGTACCGTTCCTTTTGATACTGGCCAGCCGAAAAATTCTTCTCCTTTTACAATATGTACGCACATATCAAGCACCAGCCAGGACTTTCCAATTTTAGGAGCACCGCCCAAAATTGTAACGCCCTGCGGGAGCAATGTTTCGATACAGAATTTCGTTTTGGGAAATCTTTTTTCCATTAAGGTTTCTCCGTCAATAACATTTAGTTTTTCTGTCATGAGTTTCTCCTTTCCGCATTTCGCCTTGCAACGAAATACAAATTTATTTTGTGATCACAACATCATTATAGACTTTTTGGTAAAAGTGTGGTATTATAATTTTAAGAGATATTTTTTATAAAAGTTTTATCCCTTAAAATATTATGATAAAGTGAGTTATTACAATGAATTACAGTAATTCAAAGGAAATAAAAATTAACTATATTTATTTGGAGTTTCCGAAAAAAGAATATTATATGGTTTCAAATTCAGACGATAATCACAGCTTTAATTACATAAAACCGATCGGTCAGGATTTAACGGATTTTCTGAATATGGACTTAAAACAGTATGAGGATAATCTTGAATCATTGAAAAATACTTTGCTTGATGAGCGGACACCATTTCGTTATAAAGTGCATGCATTTGAATCATTTTCAATTCCTTATGCACAGGAAAATTTTATTTACTTGGTATATGTCCATAACCCTGTCATAACGGAAGTAAATGCTATAATTACCGCTATTTATTCAGGTGCTGACATACACATACCCATATCAGCATTTAAGCGTTGGTACCAAAGAGTTTACAATTATTTTGACTTACAGAAAAAATACAGAAAATTTGTCAGCTATATTTTCAATCTTGACAAGAAAAGGTTTGTAAATCATCGGCAGGCAATTTTAAAGGCAAATGATGATTTTCCTTCCATTGTCAATACTGAACTTAAAAAGACAATTACATCTGTAGCTATGATTAACGGCAGAATGAATTGGGAGTATATCAAAGAAATCAACGATGCCGAACTTTCCGTTATGGAAAAATCACAAAAAGCATTTGAAGACTCCGCAAATTTCGGCACGGCTTTTATGACTAAAATAACGTCGCTTAATGAGGGTTTATTTTATGAGTTTTCCGAGCTTATAAAAAACGGTTACAGAATAGGCAAATGCAAATCCTGCAAAAGATATTTCCTTATTACTACAAAACGGGATGTCGAATATTGCAAACACAAAAACGAAAACGGACTGACCTGCGCACAAAATGCGTCTAAGGCAAAATACAAAGAAAGTATGCAGGATATATTTTTAGATAAATATGATAAAAAACTGGCAACGGTGTATCAGAATTATTACCGAGCCAAAGATTTGGACGAGGAAGAACTCACAGGATCGGAACTTACATATACCGAATATGCCGACTGGCGTGATGAGGCTATGGATTTGCGGAAAAACTATATTTCGGAAAGAGACCGCATTTCAAAAGATTTGACTTTATCGCCGCAGAAAAAATATCGGGATAAGCAGAAATTGGGAGAAAAATTCTTGAAAGATTTATCTTCCATTCCTCTTCCGCACCGTCAGGGCAGAAAAGAACATGGCATAAAAATAAACGAATAGGAAAAGAATGCAACCACATTATAGTGATTACATCCTAATCTGAGCTCTCGGTGCCAAATTCTCCCCAAAAACCGCCGCACCTGCGTTGAAACACTTCTGGTGGCATACTTTCCTTACGTTTGCGAACTCCGCCCTGAAACGCCCTATAAAATCGCTCAAAGCGGATTGGGATTTATGGGCTATTGGATATGAGAAAAATGACGGTGTGTTCAAGTCATATCTTCGAATACACCGTCAAGATTATAACATTCAATTATAAATCTGGCTCCCAGCTTAAATCCGTTTATAAATACCTCACAATTGCTGATTTGTGAAAGCTCCTCACAGCAATCTCTGTATCTTTCGAAAACTTCTTTTTCTAATTCATTCAGCGATTCCATTAGTTTTTCTTCATTTTGCACGAGCATTTTCAGGATTTTATCAAATTCAGTTTTCTTGCGGAATTTCTTTTCGCTCGGATGTAAATTTCCGCACCAAAATTCTTCGAGTATTCTCATCATTTTCCCTCCTTACGCAAAGAAGGCAACTGCAATTCCGAAATATCCGAAATTGAGTCGCCCTCTTTTATCATTTTTATTGTTGTTTTAATTGCTTCTCTTACATAAAACTCTCGCAGTTGCTCTCGGATGTTTGTTGGCTTGACTCCTTGTTTAACAAGTTCATACGCCGCCATAAATACATCGCTTTCAATGTTGTACTTCTCGCCATACATAATATTTTCAAATGTGTACTTCGCCATCCGTGTCACCCCCTTTGGCAACACAAACACTACCACACAAAGAGGCATAAGTCAACGAAGGAATATATCAATTCCTAAAACCGCTTTGCAATATCTTCTACCGGAACATCGAAACTAGTCTTGCAATCTTTACATGTATATTTATACTCTTTTTGATTTTCTGCCTTTAGCATTGTAAATCTTTCACTTTCGCAATTAGGACATTTTATTTTGTTAAAAGGCATGTCATCACCTACAATCAAGTTGCTTATTATGGAAATTATAAGTTGCAATGTATTAAAGGAAATAAGAATGTCAAAAACGGTTACTGAATCTTTATGTACTAATTCGGAATTAAGCTTCCAACCTTTTTGTGCTATACCATTTATTACATTTCTGCGAGTTTCTGACTGACTACCAGGCAATGCAGTCTTTAAAAATTCCTCGAGGTTATCCTTAAAATTATCGTTTTTGAAATTTGAATTATTTGTTCTGACTTTATTCATTAGATAATCTGTTAGAGTCAAGTAACAGTCCCTAATTTGATTAGCCACACCATTCAATTGACTGGCATTCTTATTCAAATTTATTGATTTATATATTTCATTTAATTTTCTATCTAAAATTGGAAAAACCGAATAATCTCTAATAAAATCCAGTATGAAATTATTATTTATTGATTGAGAACAAAACTCTGCCATAAAACCCAAATGCATATAGTAGCTTTCATCTAATGTCTCATCTTTTTTTATTGGGTAAAGATTCATTGGGACGCACGTACCAGAAAAAATATAGAAATTAATATTTTGATCTGTAATTACTAAATAACAATCTATTTGGTCCAAATAAGAGGCTCTTGTCTCTAAAAATTTAATTTCCGTTACTCTAAAGTCTGCAGTTTCATTATAAAAATATGTTTCTATATCTTTAATGTTTTTCATTAGAACTACTCACTCCTTCTCAATTTATTAATCCATACGCTAACAACTCTTATCCAGAAATTAGTCATTAATGTACAGTTCTTCCTTGACATTAAACGATTGTCCTCTCGAATTATATTTCAAAAACTTATACAAAATATAGTTTTCCTTATCTGGCTCATGTGTTGAAATAATAATTTGTTTTTTAGGAAAATCATTTCTTAAAACTTCAATTAAGGAGGCTATGTTTATGTCGTCCATTGTTTGAACAGGATCATCAACCAAAATAAACCCTATATCATCAGTGGATTTTACTATATACTGTTTATTCATCGAAAACAAAAATGCTAAAACAAATCCGGATAACTGTCCTGAACTAAAAGTATTTAATATGTCATGTTTTGCATCTCCGTTAGCAACAAAACGCATTTCATCTTTATTTACAAAAACTCCTAATCCGTTTTGATAATCCTGTAGAATTTTCCCTGTATATATAAGTAACGGAACCCTTAAATTGTCTAAAACATTATTCTTATAATTTTCTATAGAAGTATTATATATTTTTCTCAGTTCCGTAAAATCATTACGCATATTCTCTAATTTCTTTTTTAGAAGAATATTCTTTTTGATTTTGCTTTTGAGAATCTCTATTTCCTTATTGTTTTCAATATCAAATAAACCGCCTATATAGTTAATTTTAGATAATACCAAGCTTAAACTATTAAGGTTTGGTTGTTTTATTTCAAGAACGTCCTTATAATTTAAGTAAATATTTTTATAGTTATACAGATTAAGATTTGCCATAAAATCAGGATTGTTATATGATTTTATATTTTCTCTTATCGCTTTAATCACTTCAAGTGTTACAGTTTCATCGTTTTTTTCTTGCAATATCACCTTTCCTTTTACTATAGAATATATACGCTCTGCATCCTTTATTCTATTTGCATCGCCTACAAATTGTGTAAATACTGAAATATCGCCATACAATTTTTCAACTTTTTTCTCATCAATTTCTTTCAAGTACTCATTGATAGTTTTAATGTCAGGATTTATGCTATCTAATAAATCTTTTTGTAATGTTTCAACTTTATAAAAATCAGCAGTTTTTTCGCTTTCAAGATCCTTCGATAACATTTCAAAAGAAATTTTAAGTTCCTCAGAGCTACTGAACTTTTGGTTACAATATGGACAATGGTCGGAATTAGGTTTGAATTCTTCGCTCAACGAAGACAATTTTTCTCTTGCTTCTTTTAATTGTTTTAATACTTTTTGTTTCCCGCCCAGTGATTTTCTTGCATTTTCAAGTTCATTTACAAGTTCATCGATTTCATCAACATCAAATAGTATAAGATCTCCCAAAAGATTCTTAAGTTTAATTAAATCATCTTTTTTATACTTTTCAAATGCCATATTGTTACGAATAAACGAACTATAATTATATATATCGATGATGGTTTGTGCCTTTTTAATTTCAGTCAGAATTGCATCTTTGTCAACACTGCCATTTTCGTCTATAAAATTACAGTATTTAATAAAATCTTCTATAGCATTATTGTTATTGCATAGTGTTTCTAAATCTCTATTATAATAAAACGACTTCAAATCATTTAAATCAATAGATAAATTATGTAATGCTTTTACCTCTTTTTCTATCTCTACAAAGCTAGTATTAGCATCCTTTATATTTACACATTCTTTATCCCACCAAAAAACTTCACATCCTTCAGGATAGTTTAATAATGTAGTGTAAGCCGCCTTTGGCAATACGGCGGTATTTTTCAGCATAGTTCTTAGTAAACTCAAATTAGATTTTAACTCAGTTTCATTAGATTCTGTCATACTTTTAATTATCGAGTTACTTGATTTGCTTTTACCAGCAATCTTGTCAATACTTTCAATTCTTTTTTCTATATTCTCAGTTTTTAACAAAGCGTTCATACTGTCTTTCCTGTTAACTATCGTATTTTTAAGAAAGTGGACAGACTCTGCTTGCGATATGTAATAATAAACATTAAAATGTTCAGATGAATATTTTAATGCATTAAAATCATTTAATGCATCTTCCCATGACTCGGTCTCCGCAATTAAACTATCAATCTTTTCAGTTTCCAATTCTTCGTAAACAATATGATATTGTAAAGAATCTTCGATGGATAGTTTATGAACAGAGCAATTAATAATAGTTATTATAGTTAAACTATTACCTTCATCGTCTTTTAGAGATAACACTATTGTGCCGTTTTTATCCGCCTCATTAAGCAGAATATTTTTCCCTAAATTTGTTTTAGCATTTTCTATGTTTTTCTGCAGTCTCGTTATTTGTTTTGTAAACACCAATTCGACAGCATCAAAAAAGGTAGTTTTCCCAAAACCATTAGGTCCAGATAAAATAATTGGATTTCGATCGTCCTCTATTATAAATTCATAATATTTTTTGTTATCAAAACACTTAAAATTCTTCACTCTAAGTCTGCTGATTTTATATGGCATATTTATTCTCCTCTTAATTAATTATCAGCTTTAAGCAACGTTTCTAATTCTTTCTCTATTTCCTCATCATCAATAATATAATCATCAAGCATAGTTAATATTGTTTTTTCCTCGATTTCGTCTTCTTTTATGTTTTTCAATACATTGTCGCAATTTTTCAAGGCATTTGGCATTCTGTTATCAATATCTGCTTCAATAGATATTGGCATAGAGTTAACTTTAAAATCGTATTTTAAAAACGGTATTTTGGAAAACAATCTTATAACCAACTCATACAAACTACCAGAATTCATTCCGTTCATCAATTTATAGTACTCATCTTTATTATCTGCAATGTCACTTAAAATTTGTTCTATGTTTTTTTCTTCGTAGTCTGAGATTTTATCATTTAGCATTTGTACTTGCTTATCTGTATACGCAAGTATATATCTCTTAAAGTAATTTGATGATTCCTCAATTGTGTAAATCAAATTTCTCATTGAATTGAAACGTTCAGAATCGTTAAACTTCAAAAGATATATAGCTGAAGTGTTTTTATCAATTTGACTTGCCTCTTGATTATTATCAAATAAACTTTGAATTTTAACTTTTAAAGATTCACCGTCAACATTTTTGTCCAAAGAATACATTGCTTCTAATTCATCTAAAGATTCTTTGATTTTATGCTCATCATTTTCATATGACGAGCAATCAACATCATATATGATAATGTAATTTGCAATATTCGGGTTTGTTTTTTTATAAAAAGAAATGGCAGGTATATCTAAGCACTTCTTTTCGTATTCAGAATGGTCAAGAATTATATCTATGATACTTTTCATTCATTTAGCTCCTTTACTGCATTTTTTCTATCTATCAAACGCAACACCTTAGGTTTATTACAATTTATCTTAATTTTTTCGATCGAATTTGTTGTAATATTTTCTAGTTCTCTATATTCTTGTTCGCCCATTACCGTTGCTTTAATTCCATCGTAAATAAGGTTATCAACATTTAAATTATCAGTTATCAAAACATCACTTTCATATATTAAAAGCTTATCTCCTTCAGCAGATTGAACTTCATCACATATTTGTTTTTGTAATTCTTCGATCTCTCCACTAGAGTCTAATGTCAATCTAAAAAACTCTCCATTTTTTTGTGCCTGTATAATATTATTGTTTTCGTGTTTTAACAAACTAATATTTTTTAAACTTTTTGCAAACAAGCGTTTTATTAAATTAGACGTAGGCAATTCATTTGGCTTCCCTTTTTGTGGAGTCTTTAAAATTAATTTATATAAAAAATCATTTATTTCATCTATATCAATAGAGTTGATATGTTTATACTGTTGTGCCAAATTACATTCATCATATATTTCGCACTTTTCACATGATTCATATCCACACAATTCATTATTTTCAGTTGGGAAATCATCAAATACTTTTTGTATTGTTTCCCATAACAAATGGTATTGATACTGTATTGAATTTGCATTTTTATGATAATCAACAAGTAAATTATCAAATATTTCTGTAATCTTAATAATACTTTTTTTGATGTCATCAGTTATGCCAACATAATCATCATTAATCTTATTTTTTATAAACAGAAACGTTTGGTCGTATAAAAAACTAATATATTTTTCATCTATAAGCGTTTCCCATTCTGGTTTCGATAGATTCAATATATTTTTTATAATTTCAAAACATTTTTCTTTGACCTTATTAATATTTTCAAATGTTTCATCCCAAACCTTAAAAAGTGAAGAATCGTCCACGCATACTCCATCAAAAGTCAATAGATCACGATATCTATTCAATTCCTCCTTGAATAGAAGTATCGATTTTTTTATATTTTCTTCAGATTTATCGCCGTGACAAATATAGTCAAGTATATTATATAAACTTCCTTTTTTTGAATTTGAAAGTATTTTATCAAATATTATATAATTATCATATTCTGATTCTTTCACTTCTGAAGCTTTTTTTATTTCCAAATCTAGTTTGATTAGTAATTCGTCAATAGATTCAACAGTTTTTTCGACAAAATCATTCGCGATAGATTCTCCTGGAGCAATGTGGTAAAAACCATTTTGAGCATTATATTGAAGTAAAGAGATGATAAATGCAAATTTATCATTAGTACCAAGTGAAATAGAAGAACTTTTAACTTGATGTAAAGATATATATTCATCTTCATTTTTAATAGAGAAGTCCTCTGCCCCCTCAATTTCTAGTAGTAGATTCTCGATAGGCATTTTACTAGTTACTGTTTCTTCAATCTTTTTTAAAACAACATATATGGCTATATGTGCTTGATATTCATATCCTTGCCATGAAGCCAATGCACTAAATGGTCTTATTAACAATGCGATCACCTCTTATCGTAAGTTTATATAAAAATCTTTTGTTTTTGTATTGTTATAATCAGTGTTAGTAAATCAATGTAAAAAAGCCTTTTTCAAAACAGTTTATTTCAATTTCTTCCCATCACTAAATGCCTTACCAACCACATCCCCAAGTTTGCGATAAGTATGATGCACCGGATCGTATGTGATAGGACTGAATTTATTTAAATCAATTTTACCGTTTTCGTTAAGAATTCTTTCATCTGCACAAACATTAACGATTTCGCCGACAAGTCTGCAAGTTTCCTCATCGTAGCTTATGAGCTTACATTCAAGAGCCATAGGTAGTTCATCAAAAAGCGGAGCATTTACAAATTCACTTTTGGTAACATGCCAACCAACTTTTTCTATTTTATCAGGCTCTTTATTGCCGGAAACAATACCAACATAGTCGCAAGCAACAACATTTTCTGAATCTGCAATACTTACTGTAAACGCACCTTTTTTAACAACATTCTTAGCAGTCTTGTGTCCGTCATCCACACAAATAGAAATCTGTGTTTCTTCGCTGATACCACCCCAAGCAGCATTCATAGCATTAGGCGTTCCATTCTCGTCATACGTGCCTATAATTAATACAGGCATTGGATATAAGATAGTTTTTGCTCCGAAATTCTTTCTCATAGTTTTTCGCTCCATTCACTTTCTTTGAACCCAAGCAAAACAAAGTTTTCTCCTATTACAAGCGGTCTTTTTACTAACATTCCATCTGTTGCAAGCAGTTTTAACTGTTCTTCATCAGATATAGTAGGAAGCTTGTCCTTTAGTGCCATTGACTTATACAAAAGCCCAGATGTGTTAAAGAATTTCTTTAACGGTAGTCCGCTAATTTTATACCACGCAGTCAATTCTTTCAAACTTGGATTGTCTTCTTTAATATCACGAATATTATATTCAATTTTGTTGTCATCAAGCCATTTCTTTGCCTTTTGACAAGTTGTGCATTTTGGATAGCAAATAAAATCAACCATATATCAATATACCTCACTATTAATTAATATTAAAATTTAAACACCAATTAATTGTTTAAAATCACTTCGGCTAATATCTATACCACTATTAATAAGTCTATTTTTACGAACATCAAACAATCTGTCTGCATTATATCCTTTTTCTTTAGATGTTCCGTAATGTAACAACCTATGGCAAATTGGGCAAAGGCAAATAATGTTTGCATAAACATCAATGCTTGAAGAAAAATCTTTTTGAAATTTCATAGGTATTAAGTGATGTCCTTCCATGTACTGTTTACCATTTGATGCCGCAACAAAAGTCTTGTGTTCATTATCACACTCGCATTGATAATGAGCAAATTCTAACGCTTGTGCAGAAATTAATTTATTGCGATTCCATGTATTAGAAATCGCTATAATCTTTTTAGGAATAACCATATCAAGTTTGTCCAACTTCTGAGTATAGAAATCTTTATCCTCACACGCAAACATATAAAAATGATTAAAGGCAACACTGTACATTCTATGACCAACAGTGTCTTTTTTAATAAACTCCTCATTTGTGTTTAGATAGTCTTTAATATCGTTTAATTCTTCATGTGAAGAAACACTAAATACATTCTTAAGCGGATAATTATTCTTTGCAAGTAAAGCATTAATTGTATTTATCGCTGTTATATAATGATCAACAGTACTATCTGACACATTCCTTGATATTTTTATGTATTTTTTAAAATATTCTAAAAGCATAATAACTACCTCTATCTATTAAATTTATAATAATAACCAAAATTATTACAAATATTAACTAATTAATGCTTTAGGCATCAGTTTATTCATTTGCGCTTATAAATCTTCGATATATTATTTAAAATATTTAATAATTTATAACTTTGCTCTTTACAAATTCAATATCAGTATGTCTGTACAGCATAAAATCGCCACATTTGTCAGCTTCATTCAACACCATCGGAACTTTTATTTCGTTTTGTCCGTACTTATGCCTGAATATGTTCTTTATTTTCTTGAAACTCCAAGAGCGCTTAGTATCAGTGAATAATGATACAACATATTTTTTGCTTTTATGGACAATTGTTATATCGGTTCCTTTAATATCATCAGCACACGAATATGTAACCTTGTCAAAAGAATTGCATTCTTTAAGCATTAAATAAAAATGAAAGTCTCTTAACAAACTTGGGTATGTTCTCAATATTCTGGCCTTTAATGCGTTTAAGTTATAACTCGCGCCACCCATAACAACATTTTCATCAATAACTTTAATTCTGTCTGTATACATCTCAAAATACAAGTCCAGCACCTGCTGTGGAGAAGGAATTTTATCATGTTCGAAAACAAACTTGTAAAAGACAAAATTAATTGGCGGAAATTGAGCCTTCTCTACACCATTTTCATCTTTATATTCTCTGTACTTGCCATACAATTCATTATAATTAAACGAGTTTACAGACTGTTTAAGTTCATCTGTTGTAACTGTACAAGATTTTAACAAATATGCATTATCACCCATGAATTTTATATCAATTATGTTCATATCACTTTATAAACCTTATCTGTAAATTGAGTTTTAAATAATATTTGCCGTTTTCTTTGTAAATACTTCCAAATTGATGTCTGCTTGTGCTTGCAGTTTCAAACTTGGTATTCAAAAGCAGATAATTCTCAAATTCATTGCGGTTGAAGAGATGATAACACAGAACTTCACCGTCTTCACGAACAATTATATATCCGCCTGTCGCATCTGCAGTTCCGTCCCATGGTTTGGATGGAAGCATGCCAAGAGCACATTCTGTAAGCATTTTCTTAAATTTGTAACTATAAAACGGATGCCCTTTTGAAAAATCATAATTCAAAGGATTGCAAGTATGTACATGCTCCAAAGCCTTCTCAACAGTAGTTATTCCCAAAGAATAAAAGGCCTTAATCATCTCAGCACAAATCTCAGGTAAGTTGCCATCAATGAGAATTAGATTGTTCTCAAAAACATCATTTTCCATCGAATCATACTCGATATCACAATTATTGTTCTCCAATACCGCAAATCTGTTGCGGAACAATTTTGAGCATGTGTTAAATTCGTCCATAATCGCATCTGTCATATTGCCTGTAACTTCAAATATAAAATTTGTAGTTTTTCCGGCATTGATTAAAGTGGATGCACTGCCCAGTCTTGATTTAATGCTGAATCCTTGAACCGCCTCATACCCTGTGTTAATATCATGAATTTTAATTCTTATATCAGCTTTATCAGTAGATTTTGCTTTTAAGGAACTTATGCTGATTTTATCTAAAAACTTTTCTGTATCATCAACAAAGAAAGAAGGGGTATTTGCAGAAACAATTGCATTATACAATTCATCAGCCTTTGTTTTAAATTCCGATACAGGCAATTCAACTATTGTCTTCATTTCTTTTGTATTTACTACAGAAATGTATCCTCTGGCCCGATCAATTCTGAATTCCAAAATCCCTGTGTTTTCATCTCTGATTATGTTAATGATGTCATAGAAAACACTATCAATTTTATTTAGGTTAGCATCTGCTGCATAAAGCTTGCCTAATTCCAGCAAACGGAGAAAAACATATATTTCACTCCATTCACCTTTGTTTCCTGATAGTTTCGGCATTATCCAGAACCTCCTTAATCTTCAATGCTATAGCTTCAATTACGGGCACCGTTACACTGTTACCAAATTGCTTGTATAAGTGCGTATCTGCAAGTTCAAGTTTAAATGTATCGGGAAACCCCTGCAATCTTGCCCATTCACGAGGTGTCATCTTTCTGACACCTTCTTTATTAATCTCTCCTTTTATATGTGTGACAGGAGTCAGGTCTTTTTGTCTTTTATCTATTATCAGATTTCTCTCTCTGCCCATTCCGCCACATACTATTGCTCCGGCAACATCGTCCCATGCTCTTATTTCGTATCCGAATCCGTTACCTTTAGCTTCATGTCGTGCTTTATGCTGCCTCAATGTTTCAAGGTATACATCGCTTAGGTAATATTTTGGAGATACAGGCTTTTCTTCAATAATGTCTGATATTCTCTTTGTATCATCCGTTTTTTGAGGGAAGTCGAACTTCTCGGGAGCAATATCATTACGGAATGCTACAATATAGATTCTTTCTCTGTTTTGTGGCACACCAAAGTCTTTACTGTTAAGAGTTTTATCATCATTTGTAAATACCTTGTATCCAAGGTCTTCAAATGTCTTTTTTATAATTTGCAAAGTTCTGCCCCTGTCGTGAATTACGAGCCCTTTTACATTCTCGCAGAAGATTACATCCGGTTTATGTTCTTCACATATTCTGGCTACATCCAAGAACAGCGTTCCTCTGCATAATCCCTTATAATCATCATTAAATCCTTGTCTTTTGCCTGCCATACTAAATGCCTGGCAAGGGAATCCTGCAAGACATATATCAAAACTTGGTACATCTGATTCATCTATCTTTGTGATATCTCCGGCTATGTCAAAATTGTCCTTAAAGTTTGCGCGGTATGTTTTTTGTGCATGTTCATCCCATTCACTTACAAATACGGTTTCAATTTGTTTACCGAAAGCTTTTTCAAATCCCAATCTGATTCCGCCGATGCCGGCAAACAAGTCAATGGACTTATAAGTTCTCATTTTGTCTGTACCGCCTTTTCTATTATATTTGCACATTTTTCAGTTTCCTTTTTAATTTCATTACCCCAGAATCGAAGCACTGTCCATCCCTCAGATTCAAGCTTGTTGGTTACTTCAATATCTCTTTCCATGTTTCGCTCAATTTTAGGTATCCAAAATTCTTGATGAGATTTGAAGTCTTTTTTTCTTTCTTCCCAATTGTAACCGTGCCAAAACTCACTGTCACAAAATATCGCTGTCTTTTTACCTTTGAATACTATATCAGGCTTCCCAAAAATATCTGTTCTGTTTTTCTGATATCGGAGCCCTCGTTTCCAAAGTTCTTTTCTGAGAAGTAATTCTATTTGGCTGTCTTTATTCTTGATAGCCTGCATATTTTTTCTTCGTTGTTCAGGTGTATGCTTATCCATTTCCCGCACCTTCCTGACTATTTCTCTACAAACTCCATAATATCATCTGCATGACAATCAAGAGCCTTGCATATCTTACCTATGGTTTCCGTTGTAATATTCTCATTGTTACGAAGTTTCATCATGGCATGACCTGTAAGTCCTGCCGCTTCTTTTAAATCTTTTTTCTTCATACCTCTGTCAATCAGTAGATGCCACAGTTTATTATAAGTAACTGCCATTTTTCTCATCCTTTCGAACGACATTTTTTTACAATTATACATTTTTTATTATAGCAGAACGATGTCGGGAAGTCAACAAATTTGATGAAATATAAACACTGTAAGCACAAAAAATCGACTAAATTTTTTAGCCGATTTTTTAAATAAACTATTACATATTTTATACTCATTTCATATTTTTTCCGCAAACGGAAAAAATATGAAATGGATTTCCTAATATACTTGATCCTTTTGGCGGTAATAATGCTTCGCTACAATGATGTAAAACAGCCGATGCAAAACCGCATCGGCTGTAAGCAATTTAAATTAAATTTTATAAACCTTATCAAATACTGAGGTAAACTTTTCATTAACTTCCGCATCCTTGTGATAATGTCCAAAGAACCATTTTTTAAAGACAATACTATTTTTTATCTTTTCCAAAAATTCTGTAAGTTCATTTACTTCGTATGTTGGGGCAAATTCCATTTGAATAGATGTCGGGGCGGAATGTGTTATCACATAATCAAATCTAAAATTATTTTTTTGAACATTATTTTCAGCATTTGTGTATTCCTCTGCATTCGGCATTTCTTCTGCCCACCAGTTTTTCCCCTCTGTCCGATATTCTTTGTCATGCGAACTTGCTCCGCCAAATACGAAAAACTTTTTTCCGTCAATGCTATATGCTTCGCCCCTAATTAAATGATATATTCCGTCATCAACTTTGTGTACTATACTGCCACCAAATTCTACTGTCGGGAGGTTACAAAGCATATCAAAGTTTTCATGATTACCATCTATAAAAAGTGTTGTGAAATTTTTGCTTTTCAGCCACTTTATCCAATATTTTTCCTCATTGCTACCGTCCCATACACCTCCAAAATCACCACATATGATCACATAATCACTTTTATTCATTTCTTTTTGCTTTGAAAACCGCTTAGCAGAAAGCTTTTGAATATCGACAGGAATATGTGTATCACCTGTAATATATATCACAGTTGACCCTCCTTTTAATTATATTTAAAACCTATTTTTTTAATACATTTACATTATCAGTTGACATTTCGTACATCATTTTCTACGATGTTAAACCGTCTGAATTCAGGAATTGATTCACGATATGCCTTTTCCTTTATATCCTCATTTTTTGAAACGGCAGCCGCAGTTAATAAACTTGCAGGGTACATAGTTTCTTGAAGTTTGCATTTTCTTATATCATTATATTCTATGCAAATCGGCACATCATTCTCTCTGCTGAGATAATCAAGCATAGCAAGCAAATACAAACTTTCGGGATACCACTTTTTATCGTACAATCTGCGGACTTCATTGTTTTCAAGCGTTTCAATAATAAACTGAATGTCGCCCTTTTCTTTAACTTGATGGCAAACATTGCTCTTATACAATTCAAAATTGATTCTGGTTTCAAAACATGGTTTAAGTAGTGTTTCCATTGAAACATCAAGTTCTTTTGCCAGTTTATAGATTGTTTCGGCAGTACATTTTTCAAGTTTTGCTTTGCCGCTTAAAATATCTGTTATTGTTGTATATGGAATTCCGCTATTCTTAGACAAACGATAACGTGTAATTTTTTTCTTTTCCATAATTGTTTGAATTGTCATAGAAAATCACCTGCCTTCAATATGCATTATTATATCGGTTAACCGATATAATGTCAATAACTTTATTTTAAAAGTTTGCATTTCATTTATATGTGCCAACCCATATGATTTATAGTGTTGCAGGGCATAACCAGCTCTGATTTTGTACTGACAAATTTGGAAAATTGGAGGTAAAAATATCCCAATTCTATTACAAGTTCTAATAGAATTAGTCCGAAATTTATTAGAACTTGCAAAAAAATCGATTGTGGCTATGGGGTTAGAATTGGTCTGATTTTAAGGCATACAAAGCGTGAAAAAGCCTGCAAACATCGGAGTTTACAGGCTATCAATATTTTCTTTTATCTTCCGCTAAATTCGGTTAACCGCCATTTTGCGGACATCACTCGAAATCAGTTTGCGGGCAACCGCACATGGGTTCGAATCCTGTTCCCGCTGCCAAACGAGCGTGATGATACTGTAAGTAGTGTTATCACCCTTTTTTATGCGGTTTTTAGGACTTCATATCCTGATTTTTAAAAGGCTGAATCTCTTTACTGTCGAGCCTTTATTTGAAGGAAATGAACCCTTGTTCAAACTTAATATTAATTCCAAAATACAGAGCATCTATTAAACTCTGTGTTTTTATTTTGAAATTAATCACAGGTAAAAAAAGTATATCAGCATAGGACAAACAGCAATCTTTATAGAATTTAATTGTTGTTTTAACTTACAATTTTTCTAAAACTGTTGTTTGCCATTTAAGAGTGCTACTATTCAAAATGCTTGACATAATTTTAAAATCTAATTATAATGTTCGTAAGAACCCATTTGATAATTAAGGTGATTTAATTAGTAGACGAGGAGGCGTTAATTTGAGAAAAAGTCTTATTTTTGCTTTTATTGTTGCTGTTTTTTGCTGCATACCCTCTATGATTGTATGTGCTGAGAGGATTGTAGTAGAGGAGCCTAATTTTGGTTTTAAATATTCTTATCACGATAATGGCACTGCATCTATACCACCATACTCCTACTTAGATACCGACAGTGTTAATATACCTGTTTCGGTAAACATCACTTTTAAAAAGTACGATGATGAAGACCATTTGATTGACAGCTATAACAAAAGTTATGTTTTTACAACAATCTGTAATGAAGCATTTTTTAATCATGGCGATCTTATTTCAATTACAATGCCTGATACCATAACAAGTATCGGTTATGGCGCGTTTGCCGGTTGCGAAAAACTTACATCAATTACGATACCAGACAGCGTAACAAGTATAGGTGTTGGCGCGTTTGCCGATTGTGCGTCGCTTGAAAGCATTGCGTTGCCATATATTTTCCCTAATGATTTGACGAAAAGTTTTTACGAATTATTTGGGGTAAAACTTGATGGGAGTCCTGATATACCATCAACATTAAAATACATTACCTTAACAAGCACGACAATGCAGACTATGCCCGATGACTTTTCCGGTATAAGCAGCCTCACTTCAATCACCATACCAAACTGTGTAACAAGTATAGATGATTGCGCGTTTTATGGTTGCAGCAGCCTTACTTCAATTAACATACCAGACGGCGTAACAAGCATAGGTGGCAGTACATTTTACGGTTGCAGCGGCCTTACTTCAATTAACATACCAAACGGCGTAACAAGTATAGGCGGTAATATGTTTGAAAACTGCAAAAGTCTTACATCAATCACGATACCAAATGGTGTGAAAGACATAGGTGATTGTGCGTTTGCCGGTTGTAGCAGCCTTACTTCAATCACTATACCGGAAGGCGTAACAAATATAGGCATCGGGGCGTTTCAGGATTGCAGTAGTCTTACTTCAATTAACATACCAGACGGCGTAACAAGCATAGGTGGCGGTACATTTTATAATTGCAGTAGACTTAAATCAATTACAATACCAAAAGGCGTGACAGACATAGGTTATCGTGCGTTTGCCGGTTGCAGCAAGCTTACATCAATCACGATACCAAACAGTACAACAAGTATTGATGTGTATGCATTTGCAGACTGCATAGCACTTAAAACCGTAAACCTTGGGTACGGTGCCAAAAGTATAGCTGGGGGGCATTTATTGGTTGTAGCAGCCTTACCTCAATTACAATGCATAGTGGCATAATCAACATAGGCGAGTGTGCGTTTGGCGGTTGCAGCAGTCTTCCCGATATTATAATCCCAAGCAGTGTGATAAGTATAGGAGGCGGTGCATTTTCCGAGTGTAGTAGCCTTACATCTGTAACGATACCAGAGGGCGTGACAAACATAAGCGGTAATATGTTTGGTGATTGCAGTAGCCTTAAATCAATTACAATCCCTGATACCGTAACAAATATAGATGAGTATGCATTCGGAAACTGTACGGCGCTCAAAACCGTGAACCTTGGGTACGGTGTTGAAAGTATAGGTAACTATGCATTTTATAATTGCAGCAGCCTTAAATCAATTACAATCCCCAAAAGAATAAAAAGTATAGGCTATTCGTTTGATCTCTGCGATGCTCTTACTGATGTTTACTATGGCGGTGATGAGTGGGACAGGGAAAATATAGATATTTATGATCCTTATCTTCCGAATGCAACATGGCATTACAACAGCGAAAATAGCGAAGATGAAGATATGGAAATATTGGGGCTGATCGTATCGGATAATACCGTTACCGTAGAATTTGGAGGGGAAATACAATCAGGCGACTGTGTTATGGTGGCGGTGTATTCATTAAGAGGCGAGTTTCTTGGCATTGAGAGCGCAATTACATATGAGGACGAATATGAATATACTTTCGACATTGATATACCGGAAAATGCAAGAGTTAAGGCATTTTTATGGGCAGGAAGTAATGACGATGAAGAAGCATTTTATACAACGCTTATACCAAGGTGTAGCGCCTACGAAATGCTGGTTGGCATACAAGAATAAATAGCTATACCGAAACTCTTGACACCGAGATTCAACTTTAAACAGCAAATGCACGAAGTTGTGCATTGTCGCCTTTAATAAAAAACACACACTTTTGTGTGTTTTTTTCTTTGAAGGGCAAATGTATCTATACTATTGTTCCGCCGCCTATGACGGTGTCGCCGTCATAGATTACCGCCGCCTGACCTTTCGCTATGGCACGCTGGGGCGCTTTAAACTCTATGTGCGCGCGGTTTTCTCCCGTCACCGTAATTTTTGCAGGCTCTTCCTTTTGATTATACCTGATTTTTACCTTTGCCGAAAAGCTTTCGGGCGGCATATCAAACGCAATCCAGTTCGTATCCTCTATATCCAGTTCTTTTGAAAACAGCTCGCTGTTTTCGCACAACACAACCTCGTTCTTTTCTATATCCTTTCTTAAAACATACATCGGCGCGGGAAGGCTCAGTCCCAAGCCTTTTCTCTGACCGATTGTATACCTTATAATCCCCTTATGCGTGCCGAGAATATTCCCGTTTTTATCGACAAAATTCCCGCTTTTATAGCTCTTTTTGCGGTAATGCTCGATAAAAGCCGCATAATCGCCATCCGGCACAAAACAAATATCCTGGCTATCGTGTTTTTTCGCGTTTACAAAGCCGTTCTCCTCCGCGATTTTCCGTGTTTCCTCCTTAGTCAAATTACCGAGCGGAAAAAGAGTTCGCGAAAGCTGTTCCTGCGTCATCTGGTACAGGACATAGCTCTGGTCCTTGCTCAAATCCTTCGCCTTTTTCAACAAAAACCTTCCGTTTTCTTCCTCTATTCTTGCATAATGCCCCGTCGCAACACAGTCAAAGCCCAACTCCTTCATTCTTTGAAAAAGCTTCTCAAATTTCAAATATCTGTTGCAGTCAATGCAGGGGTTCGGAGTTGCGCCCGTTTCATACGCGCGGACAAATTTCTCTATTACCTTTTTTTCAAACTCATCGGTAAAATTAAAAACATAATGCGGCATTTCAAGCCTTTTTGCAACGCTTTTCGCGTCCTCAACATCATCTAACGAGCAGCAACTTTTTTCGGTTTTTACGCCGATTTCTTCATTTGTAAAAAGACGCATAGTAGCGCCTATGCACTCATATCCGTCTTTTTTCAAAAGATAAGCCGCAACCGAGGAATCCACTCCCCCGCTCATTGCAATTATCGCTTTTTTCATACAATTCACCAAATTTATTTTGAAAACTTTTTAAACATAAGAAACTATTGCTTCGCACTCGCCGCACACCTTTGCAGTGCCGTCCTGCGCGGGAATAAATACGCTGTCGCCCTTTTCTATATCGAGTTTTATATCCCCGACGGCAAGCGTTGCTTTTCCCGAAAGCACAACAACCGAACGGAAACAGTCCTTGCTAAGCTCAATTTCGCCCCTATCCTTACACTTAAATTTTGTGACCGTGAAATACTTGCATTTTGCAAGTATTTTCGGGCTGTCTGTTTTATACTCCATATTTGGTGCAAGGTTAGTTACATCAAGCGCCTTTTCAATATGCAGTTCTCTTGCGTTTCCGTTTTTGTCACGGCGGTCATAATCATATACACGGTAGGTTTTATTGGAATTCTGCTGCACTTCACATATAAACGCACCCTTACCGATTGCGTGGATTGTACCCGACTCGATAAAAAAGACATCGCCCTTTTTAATATTGACTTTATTCAACACTTCCAAAAGCGTATTGTTTTCGATACGCTCTTTAAATTCTTCCTTTGTTATTTTTTTTGAAAATCCGTAATACAAAAATGCGTCCTTTGCACAGTCCACAACATACCACATCTCTGTTTTTCCGTATTCGCCCTCATTTTTTAAGGCGTACTCATCAGACGGGTGAACCTGAACAGAAAGGTTATCGGCAGCATCAATAAGCTTTATCAAAATCGGGAAAAACTCAAATTTTTCAGCATTTTTGCCGATACATTCTTTGCCGTTTTTTTCAATATACTGCGAAAACGGAAGAGAATTAAACGCTCCTCCCGATATTATGCTTTCGCCGTCCTTATGTGCCGAAAGCTCCCAGCTTTCCGCCACCTTGTCAAGATTTGTGCCCTTTTTAAACTCCGTTTTAAGCCTTGTTCCGCCCCATATATAGTCCTTACATACAGGCGAAAGCTTTACTGGTGATAGGTTCATAGTTTTCTCCTTATTCTTCATCAAGTTTTGCGTAAACCGTCTTTGATGTTACGCCCGAAAGCTTGCCGATTTTACCCGACAAAGCGTTTATTACATCTTGCGGTGCGTCAACCGCAACGCTGATAATGGACACCCCGCGCTTTTTATAAGGAAGTCCCATTCTGCCTATTATGTAGTCTGCATATTCGTGCAAAAGAGCGTTAAGCCCCCCTACTTCATCAAAATTTTCCACAACTATTCCTATTAAAGCAACCCTGTTTTCCATACCTTATCTTCCCTTCCTGTTACATATTTTCGACTGTTTCTATTCCTAAAAGGAACAGCGCCGATTTTATGACCGTACAAACTGCTTCCACTATATTAAGCCGTGCATTTTTTACTTCCTCTGGTATTCCGTCCTTTAAAATCGGACAGGAAACATAAAACTTATTAAACTGTCTTGCCAGATTAGTAACATAGCGGTTTACATAAAACGGCTCGTTTTTTTCCGCCGCCAATGCCGCCGCATCATAAAAGCCGGAAAGCATTGTCACCAAGGCATATTCCTCATCAGATGTGACAGATGAGAAGTCAGCAGTTTTTTCCGTATCTCCCGCCCGTCGCAAAATGCTTCTGCCTCTTGCATAGCTATACTGAACATAAGGCGCAGATTCGCCGTCAAAGTCAAGCATAGTGTCCCAGCTGAAAACTATATCCTTCTCCCTTGAATTTTTGAGGAAGGTGTATAAAACCGCGCCGATACCGACCTTTTTGGAAACTTCCTCTTTATTCTCCATTTGCGGTGTATTTTTTGTGATTATATCGAGTGTTTTGCTTACCGATTCATTTAACACATCTTCCAAAAACACGACATCGCCGTGACGGGTTGAAAGCTTTTTGTCGGGGAATTTTACCAAGCCGAAATTCACATGCTCACAGCCCTCCGCCCAGTCCCAGCCTGCCTTTTTCATTACCGAAAAAATCTGCTGAAAATGAAGTGCCTGCGCCGTTCCTACAACATATATATTTTTATAAAAATCATAAGTTCTGTGTCTGTAAAGCGCCGCCGCTATATCGCGGGTTGCGTATATTGTAGCTCCGTCCGATTTCAAAATTATGCAAGGCGGGATATTAAGCTCGGCAAGATCCACCACCTTCGCTCCGTCGCTCTCGGTTAAAAGTCCTTTATCCCTTAAAATCTCTACAACTTCGGGCATTTTATCGGAATAAAAGCTTTCGCCGTTATAAGAGTCAAAATCAACGCCCAGCATATCGTAAACCCTTTTAAATTCCTTTAAGCTTAAATCGCGGAATTTCTGCCAAAGTCTTACTTCCTCTTCTTCGCCGTCCTCCAAACGCTTGAAATGCTCCCTTGCCGTATCTTCAAGCTCGGGATTTTTCTCCGCTTCTTCGTGAAATTTTACATATATTTTTAAAAGCTCGCCTATCGCGTCCTTTTCAATAGCCTCATCATCGCCCCAGAGCTTATATGCACATATCAGCTTTCCGAACTGCGTGCCCCAGTCGCCCAGATGATTGAGCCTTTTTACATCATAGCCCAAAAATTCATAAATTCGGGCAAGCGAATGTCCCAGCGCAGTCGTAAAAAGGTGCCCTATATGGAAGGGTTTTGCGATATTGGGAGAGGAATATTCCACCAATACGGTCTTTCCCCCGCCCATACTGCTTTTTCCGTAATCTTCGCCCTTTTCCAAAACCTCATTCACAATATCCTTTGTAAATTCCGCCCTGTTATAGAAAAAGTTAAGATACCCACCGACAGCTTCGGCATTTTCTATGTACCTATCCCCCGAAAACTTTTCCGAAAGCTCTTTTGCTATTATCTGCGGGGCTTTGCGCATAGCTTTCGCAAGCGAAAAGCACGGAAATGCCAAGTCGCCCAGCTTTTGCTCGGGCGGTGTTTCAATAAGCTTTGATACTTCCTCCAAGGGAAGCCCGCAAAGCTCCGATATTCTATTTGCCGTATATTCTTTATAGTTCATATTTTCTCCTCGCTGAGTGCATTTTTTACCGTTTCAAGCGCTCTTTCCGCAATTTTTAAATAGCGCTCCTGTTTATTTCTTACTTTAAAATCAAGGGATTTAATTATCCCGAAATTTGCGTTCATAGGCTGTAATTTTTTTATCGACTCATCGCTTATGTAAAGCGGAAGCGCACCTATCGCAGTCCTTTTATCAGGCTCAAAAAACGGCTCGCCCAAAAGCTTTTTTGCCATATTAAAACCTGCCAAAATGCCCGATGATGCGGACTCCACATAACCTTCAACGCCCGTAATCTGTCCTGCAAAAAAGATATTTTCGCTATTTTTCATTTGGTAGTACCTGTTAAGCACACGGGGTGCGTCCAGATATGTGTTTCTGTGCATAACACCGTAGCGGACAAATTCGGCATTTTCAAGCCCCGGTATCATTGAAAATACCCGCTTTTGCTCGCCCCATTTTAAGTTGGTCTGAAAACCCACCATATTATAAAGCGTTCCCTCGCGGTTATCCTGCCTAAGCTGGACAACGGCATAGCTGTCGTCTTTTTCCGTTTTCGGATTAACCAGCCCGACAGGCTTTAACGGTCCGAAAAGGAGGGTTTTTTCGCCTCGTTTTGCCATAACCTCAACCGGCATACAGCCTTCAAAAACTTCCGCGCCCTCAAAATCTTCAAGCGGTGCCGTTTCCGCGCTTATCAGCTCGTTATAAAATGCGTCATATTCCGCCTTTGTCATAGGACAGTTTATATAGTCGTCCGTTCCGCGCCCGTATCTTGACCCGTAAAAGACCTTGTCCATATCAATACTGTCCTTTTCCACTATCGGCGCCGCCGCATCAAAAAAGTACAGCCCTTCGCTTCCCGTAAGCCGCGAGATTTCCCCTGCAAGTGCCTCGGAGGTGAGCGGACCCGTTGCGATTATTGTAGGAATATTTGCGTCTATTTGCGTTACTTCATCATTTATTACGGTGATAAGCGGATTTTCACGGATAAGCTTTGTCGCCGTTTTGGAAAAAATATCCCTGTCCACCGCAAAAGCACCGCCTGCCGCCACCTTTGCGGCATCTGCCGCGCGCATTACAACCGAGTCAAAAAGCCGCATTTCCGCCTTCAAAAGACCGCAGGCGTTTTCTATTCTTTCAGCTTTTAATGAATTGGAGCATACAAGCTCGCAAAAATCTGCGCTTTTATGAGCAGGTGAATACTTTTTCGGTTTCATCTCGTAAAGCTCGACAGCTATTCCTCTTTTTGCAAGCTGCCAAGCCGCCTCACAGCCCGCAAGACCTGCGCCTATTACACGAACTGTCATTTTGCCGATTTCCTTTCGGGCTTTTTCTCATAGCCGCATTTTTCATTTATGCAATAAATCTTGGAATTTCTGCCCTTTCGCTCCAACAATATCCCGTTACACATAGGACATACTTCATTTTTGAGCGGTTTATCCCATACCATAAAGTCACATTTGGGGTTATTTTCACAGCCGTAATAGTTCTTGCCCTTTCTGGTCTTTTTAACCAAAATTTCGCCGTTACATTTTGGACATTTTACGCCCGTTTCGTTCCTTATCGACATTGTGTTTTTACATTCCGGATACCCCGGGCAAGCCAAAAATTTTCCGAATTTGCCTATCTTATAAACCATTTTTCTTCCGCATTTATCGCACACGACATCTGATTCCTCGTCTTTAATCTTCACCTTTTCTATTGCTTTTTGGGCTTTTTCCAGATTGCTTTCAAATTCGGGATAAAATTCCGACAAAACGGACACCCACGAAAGCTTGCCGTCCTCAACCTCGTCAAGCTTTTTTTCCATATCGGCGGTGAACTCAATATCTACAATATCCTCAAAATGATTTTTCATAATATCGGTCGTTATCCTGCCAAGCTCTGTCGGAACAAGCTGTTTTTTGACACGGCGAACATAGCCCCTCGATATAATCGTAGTAATCGTGGGAGCGTAGGTACTCGGTCTGCCTATGCCGTTTTTCTCCAAAGCGTGCACCAAAGCCGCCTCGGTATAGCGTGCGGGCGGTTTTGTAAAGTGCTGGTTTGCTTCAATTTCCGAAACCTCCGAAACCTCGCCTGCCTTTATTTCAGGAAGTGCCTTATCCTTATCCTTTGCCTCATCGCTCCCCTCCTGATACACGCTCATAAAGCCCTTGAACAAGAGCTTAGAGCCGTTTGCACGGAAGGTATGCGTTCCGCTTTCCAAAACTGCATTTTGCGTTTCATACAGTGCCGACGCCATCTGGCTTGCCGCAAACCGCTCCCATATGAGCTTATACAGCTTATACTGGTCGTTTGACAGCTTATCGCGTATAGCGTCCGGCAGAATATTTATACTCGTCGGGCGGATTGCCTCGTGAGCGTCCTGTGCGTTTCTGCCCGTTTTATACTGCCTCGGCTTTACATATTCCTTGCCGAAATTTGCGGAAAGATACGCTATTGCCTCTTTCTGCGCCTCAGCCGAAATCCTTAAAGAGTCTGTTCTCATATAGGTTATTAAACCGACAGACCCGTATTTTCCGCCGATATTTACACCTTCATAGAGCGTCTGCGCCGTTTGCATAGTTTTCGCCGTTGCAAAGCCCAGCTTTCTTGACGCGTCCTGTTGCAGCGTACTTGTAGTAAAGGGCGGGGGCGGATTTTTGGTTATATCCCCGATTTTGACCGATTTTACTGTGAGCGCCGTCACATCATTTTTAATCTTTTCGGCGTCCTCACGGCACGAAAGCTCGGCTTCCCTGCCGTTTTCGCCGTAATATTTTGCGGTAAATTCCTTTTTGCCGTGCTTTAAAAGAGCCTCCACCGTCCAGAACTCCTTGGGCTCAAAGTTTTCAATCTCATCTTCGCGGTCGCAAATCATTCTTGTCGCAACCGACTGCACTCTGCCTGCGGAAAGTCCTCTTTTCACCTTTTCCCACAAAATAGGGCTTATTTTATAGCCCACAACTCTATCCAAAATTCTGCGCGCCTGCTGGGCGTTCACCAGGTCCATATCAATCTTGCGCGGTTCTTTGATAGATGCTTTTACCGCATTTTTGGTTATCTCGTTAAATGTGACACGGCAAGCCGATTTTTCGGGTATTCCCAAAACGGTCGCAAGATGCCAGCTTATCGCCTCTCCCTCGCGGTCAGGGTCGGTTGCAAGATACACGGTGTCTGCCGCCTTTGCCGTCTTTTTGAGCTTGGTTAAAAGGTCGCCTTTTCCGCGGATTGTTATATATTTAGGCTCAAAGTTGTTTTCCACATCTACTCCGAGCTGGCTTTTGGGAAGGTCGATAATATGCCCCATAGATGCGGCAACCTCATAGTCCTTTCCCAGATATTTTTTTATGGTACCTGCCTTTGCGGGTGATTCCACTATAAGAAGTTTCATATGCTCCTCCATCAAATGTTAAGTTTATAGTAATTGCCGGGAAGCTTTTTTATATAGCCGCCGAATTCCAGCATCGAAAGTATCGGCGTCAGTTTTGGAATATCTATTCCGCTCCGCCTTTTTATCTCGTCAATATGCATATTTGCCTCAATAAGAAGCTCTGCAATCGACTTTTCGTCCTCCGAAAGCGATTGGTACTTTCTGTCGTTTATCGAAATGCTCATTTCGTTATTAACCTTTTTCTCGGACCCGCTGCCTATTATTGTGCGAAACACATTTTTCTTAGGCTTTTCTATTTTAAGACGCTCGATTTCATAGGTGTATTCGTCCAGAATATCCTGCCCCGAGGTTACCGCCTTCGCTCCCGTTCCCAGAAGCATATTTGTACCTGCACAAAAGTCCTTGAAGATACTGCCCGGGACTGAGAACAAATCCCGTCCGTTATCAACGGCATATCTTGCGGTAATCAATGCTCCGCTCCGTTTTGGCGCCTCTGTCACCAAAACGCCCCTCGAAAGACCGCTTATTATCCTGTTCCTTTCGGGAAAATGCGTTTTTAAAGGCAAAGAGCCTATCGGATACTCGCTTATTACCGCGCCGTTTTTAATAATATCGTTCATAAGCGCCTGATTTTCGGGCGGGTATGCGCTTTCAACGCCGCAGCCCAAAACCGCTATTGTTTTTCCGCCCGCCATAATCGCCGAGCGCGCCGCTACCGCGTCAATTCCCCTTGCCATACCGCTTACGACAGTTACGCCGTTTTCCGCAAGCTCGGTACAGATTTTCTTTGTTGCGGCGATACCGTAGTCGGTTGCGTCACGCGTGCCGACAACGCCTATCATCAAAAGCCTGTCCCAGTTGGGCATTTCGCCCCTTAGGTAAAGGACATGGGGCGGGTTTTCGGTATATCTCAAAATGTCGGGGTAGTTTACGCTGTCAAAGGTTATGACCTCTGCATCAACAGATTTTGCGTCAGAAAGCGCTTTTTCCGCTTTTTTAAGGCTTTTATCTTTAAGCTTTGACTTTACTGCGGATTTTATGCCTATTATTCCGTCATAATTTTTTGAATTAAATATATCCTCAGCAGTTTCAAACCGTTCCAAAAGCGCCGTTATGTCGTAACCCGTGATGCCTTCAATTGTTGTGAGCCATAACCAATACAGTTCTTTTTCCACTTAAACTACTCCCCCGATTATAAGCATTTCCTATATACCATACTACAAAATTTACCGATTGTCAAAGACTTTTTTATAAAATATTTATTTTTCTTCCTATTAAATATGCAAAAAATCGGTATTTTATAAATACCGATTTTTATTTCACTTCAAGCTGTCCTAAGCTTGCGGCTTTTAAGTATGCATTGATAAATCCGTTCAGGTCGCCGTCCATCACCGCGCCGATATTGCCCATTTCATAGCCTGTCCTATGGTCTTTTACCAGATTATACGGGTGGAAAACATAGGAGCGGATTTGGCTGCCCCACGCGATTTCCTTCTGCACGCCCTTTATATCCTCGATTTTTTCCTTCTGCTGCTGTTCGGCAATTTCGGCAAGCTTTGCCTTCAACATTTTCATAGCATAATCCTTATTCTGATGCTGCGAACGCTGTGTCTGGCAAGATGTTACTATACCTGTCGGGATATGCGTAATTCTTACCGCGGAGTCAGTTTTATTGATATGCTGACCGCCCGCGCCTGACGAACGGTAGGTATCCACCTTTATATCCTCAGGTTTTATCGTTATGTCTATCTCATCATCTATTTCGGGCATAACCTCTATGGACGCAAAGGAGGTATGGCGCCTTCCCGATGCGTCAAACGGCGATATTCTCACCAAGCGGTGAACGCCCTTTTCCGCCTTCAAATATCCATATGCATTAAGCCCGTTTATCGAAATTGTCGCACTTTTTACGCCTGCGTCATCACCGGGCAGAATATCAATGGTTTCAACCGAATAACCGTTCTTTTGCGCATACATCTGGTACATTCGCATCAGCATTTCCACCCAGTCCTGCGCCTCCGTTCCGCCTGCGCCTGCGTGGAAGGTCATAATGGCGTTACACCTGTCATAATTGCCTGAAAGCAGGGTTTCAAGCGTCATTTTTTCCAGCGTATCCGCTATTTCCGCCGCTGTTTTCTTTACTTCGGGGAGCATAGTTTCATCATTTTCCTCATTCGCAAGGTCGATTAAAACCAGCGCGTCCTCCCAAGCCGTTTTAAGATTTTCGTATGCCGAAACCTTGTCCTTTAACTGCTTGGTTTTTTGCAAAACCTTTTGGGAATTTTCCATATCGTCCCAAAAATCCTGCGCTCCCGCCTCTTTTTCAAGCTCGGCGATTTTTTCCTTTTTGCCTGAAATATCAAGGGACGCTTCCAAGTCGCAGATAGCCTTTTCAAGACCTAAAAGCTCCTGCTTATACTGTTCATACTCTAACATAAAGACCTCTCTACCTTCCGCAGCAATGCTTATACTTTTTACCGCTGCCACAGGGGCAGGGGTCATTTCTTCCCGGCGTTTTTTTGGCTGTTACCGGCTTTTTGGAAAGCGAGCCGTCACCGCCCGTATCAAGCGGTTTTGCTACCTGAACACGCTTTATTTCCGGCTTTGGCTTTACACTCAGAACATATTTTACGGTATCGCGCTTGATTGCGTCGAGCATACCCTCATACAGCTCGCTGCCGACATTTCTGTACTCGACAACGGGGTCGTGCTGACCGTATGCACGAAGCCCGATTTCGCGCTTTACATGCTCCATCTCGTCTAAGTGGTCCATCCAGAGCGTATCGACAACGCGGAGCATCATTACGCGCTCAACCTCGCGCATATTTTCGCCGAACAGCGTGCACTGTTCCTCATATCTCTTATTTGCGATATCTAAAAGCCTTTCCCGTATATCCGCCTTTGTTATCGTATCAATCTCGCTTGATTTTATCTCAAATTCGCCGTTTGCCATAAAGTTTTGGTTAGCAAATTCGGTAATTCCTTTTATGTTCCAGTTCTCAGGAATATCGGTAATCCCGATAAAGTCATCAAGTGCCGATTCGATTGTAGCCTCAATCATATTCCTGATTGTGCCTGAAATATCCTCGCCGTCCAAAACCATCTGGCGCTGTGCGTAGATGATTTTTCTCTGCTCATTCATAACCTCGTCATACTGCAAAACATGGCGTCTTGCGTCAAAATGACGGCTTTCCAAATTTTTCTGTGCGTTTTCGATTGACTTACTCAAAATTGACGCCTCAATCGGCTC
>CAJOPD010000111.1 GCA_905236685.1 uncultured Clostridia bacterium | reverse complement strand
TAAAGGAATTTGCTCCGCAATACTTGAAATGTTGGAAAAAATGGAGTAAAATAGAAGGGACGACCTTTGGTTGTCCCTGATTTAGTTGCAGAAAGGAAAATAGTTATGTGCGATAACTGTAAGGACTATACAAAGTCCGTAAATCTCCCGAAAACAGACTTCCCGATGCGCGCATCGCTCCCGCAGCGTGAGCCTGAGACCTTGAAATACTGGGAGGATATTGATTTATATAATAAATTAAAAGAGAAAAATAAAGACGGTAAGCCCTTTATTTTGCACGACGGACCCCCGTATGCAAACGGCGATATTCATATGGGACACGCCTTAAATAAAATCCTTAAAGATATTATAGTAAGATATAAAAACCTGCAAGGCTTTTATTCACCGTATGTTCCCGGCTGGGACACGCACGGACTTCCCATAGAACAGCAGGCTATCAAAAAGCTTGGGATTAACCGCCATACAGCAGGTCCCGTAAAATTCCGCGAGGCTTGCCGTGATTTTGCAAAATCCCATGTCGAAAATCAAAAGGTGCAGTTCAAAAGGCTTGGCGTAATTGGCGACTGGGAAAATCCGTACCTTACTTTGAGCAATGAATTTGTTGCAAAGCAGATTGAGGTTTTCGGCAAGATGGCAAACAGCGGGCTTATTTATAAGGGCTTAAAGCCTGTTTATTGGTGTCCGCATTGTGAAACGGCGCTTGCCGAGGCGGAAATAGAATATGCAGAGGATAAAACTACATCTGTTTATGTAAAATTTGCCGTAAAGGACGACAAAGGACTATTTAGCGGCATAGAAAATGTTTATTTCGTAATCTGGACGACAACAATCTGGACGCTTCCAGGAAATGTCGCAATATGCTTAAATCCCGACTTTGAATACTCATTGGTAAAGTTTTCAAACGGCGAAGTGTATGTTCTTGCAACAGAACTTATCGATACTGTTGTGGCTGCGGCGGGACTTGACGGCGATTATGAGATAGTAAAGAAGTTTACGGGCAGCGAATTGGAGCTTATCACCTGTTATCACCCCTTTATTGAGCGCGACTCGCTTGTAATTGTGGGCGACCATGTAACGCTTGACGCAGGCACAGGCTGTGTTCATACCGCTCCGGGTTTTGGTGCGGAGGACTATTTGGTATGCACGAAATATCCTCAGCTTGAAATTGTTGTGACTGTTGACAGCAAGGGCTATCAGACGGCTGAGGCAGGCGAATTTGCAGGACTTTACTATGACGAGTCCAACGCAAAGATTTTTGAAAAATTAAAAAATGACGGCGCGCTTGTGGCAGCGCAGGAAATCGTGCATCAGTATCCGCATTGCTGGCGGTGTGACAGCCCGATAATTTTCCGTGCGGCAGACCAATGGTTTGCGAGCGTTGATGCGCTTAAAAATGACGCAGTAAAGGCGATAGAGGGCGTAAAGTGGCTTCCTGAATGGGGCGAGGAAAGAATAAAGTCAATGGTTTTGGACAGAAATGACTGGTGCATATCCCGTCAGAGAACATGGGGTGTGCCTATTCCTATCTTCTATTGTAAGGATTGCGGCAAGGAAATAGTAAATGACGAAACAATCAAGGCAGTTGCAAAACTTTTCCGCGAGCAAGGTCCTGATAAGTGGTGGGAGCTTGACGCAAACGAAATCGTGCCGAAGGGCTTAAAATGCACTTGCGGCTGCGGCGAATTCACAAAGGAAAAGGATATAATGGATGTGTGGTTTGACTCAGGCTCATCGCATCAGGCTGTTTGCGAGGCAAGAGAGGACCTTTCCTGGCCTGCCGACATATATCTTGAAGGAAACGACCAGTACAGAGGCTGGTTCCAGTCCTCACTGCTGACCAGTATTGCGGTAACGGGCAAAGCACCGTATAAGACCGTTATAACACACGGTATGATTCAGGACGGCGAGGGCAGGAAAATGTCCAAGTCAAAGGGCAATGTAATTATGCCCGAGGAAATCGTAAACCAGTACGGAGCAGATGTTTTAAGGCTCTGGGTTGTTTCCGCAGATTATAAGACCGATATGCGAATGAGCCAGGACTCGTTAAAACAGCTTTCGGAAGGCTACCGCAAGATAAGAAATACGGCAAGGTATATCCTTTCCAATATAAATGACTTTGACCCAAATTCTGATATGCTTGCATATGATGAGCTTTTGGAAATTGATAAATGGGCGCTTATGAAGCTTAATGATGTTGTAAAGCGCTCGATAAAATCATATGAAGACTATGAATTCCATACCTTCTATTCGGGAATTTTGAATTTCTGTATAGTTGATATGAGTAATATCTATTTGGATATACTGAAATCAAGACTCTATACCGAAAAGCCCGACTCAAAGGAAAGACGCTCGGCACAAAGCGCAATGTTTATAATTCTTGACAGTTTGGTTAAGCTTTTGGCACCTGTTTTAGCATTTACCGCCGAGGAAATATGGGCGTTTATGCCTCATTTTGCAGGAGATGATAAGGCGAGCGTTATGTTAAATCGTATGCCGTCTGCAAAAGCCGAGTACGACAATGCGGGGCTTGTCGAAAAATGGGATAAGCTGATTGCCGTAAGGAATGATGTAAACCGTGCGTTAGAGCCTGCAAGAAATGATAAGGTAATAGGAAAATCTTTGGACGCAGAGGTTACCGTTTATGCAGAAAGCGAAATGTATGATTTCTTAAAAGAAAATGAGGGCGATTTGGCGGAAATCTTTATAACATCAAAGGCGTCTGTGGATAAGCTTGAAAATGCAAAGGACGCATTTGCAGGCGATACAGTAAAGGTTTTTGTGAAGGCGAGCGAGTATGAAAAGTGCGGAAGATGCTGGGTAAGGTCTGAGACTGTCGGTAAGGTCAGCGGCTACCCCGGAATTTGTGCAGATTGTGTAAAAAAACTCACAAAATAGCGTGAAATTTTTAAAAGAAAAGGTTTAAAAGCCTTTTCTTTTTTTCCTATATGTGATAAAATAAAAGTAATCAGGAAAAGAAAGGAAAGTTTTTGGTAATGCGTTTTAAAAATTGGAAATGGACGCTTTTGATTATTTTGATAATTCTGCTGGATCAAGCTGTAAAATTACTTGTTATAAACAATCTTTCGCCGTCGGACAGCATTACTGTCATACCGAATGTTTTAAGCTTTATATATGTTAAAAATACAGGTGCGGCATTTAGCATTTTTTCGGATAAAACGGCGGTTTTGGGAATTATTTCCGTGCTGTTTTGCGCGGTTGTCACGGCGTATTGGTGCGTAAAAAAACCGCAGAGCAAAATGCTGAAACTTGCATTTTCGCTGCTTTTGGCAGGCGCTTTCGGCAATGCGGTTGACAGAATTGCACGGGGGTTTGTGGTAGATTTTATTGAAACCACCTTCATAAAATTCCCCGTTTTCAATATCGCAGATATTTCAATCACTTTCGGTACTGTGTTTTTGATGATTTATCTCTTGTTTTTTGATAAGGACGGAAACAAAAATGGAGAAAATAGTAATTGAAGCGGTAAATCCCGAAAATTTTCGTATAGATAAATATATAAGCGAAGAAGTTGAAGATATTTCGCGCAGTTTTGCCTCCAAGCTTTTGGAGGAGAACAGGGTTACGGTGTCGGGCAGGGCAGTCGGCAAAAACTACCGTCCGCAAAATAATGAAATTATTGAGATTTGTGTGCCTGAGCCGAAAAGTCTTGATTTAACGCCCGAAAATATACCGCTTGATATAGTTTATGAGGACGACAGCCTTGCCGTTATAAATAAACCTCAGGGAATGGTTGTCCATCCCGCAAACGGAAACGAGAGCGGAACGCTTGTAAATGCGCTTTTGTACCATTTCGGCGGCAATCTTTCCGCAATAAACGGGGTAATACGCCCGGGAATTGTGCATAGAATAGACAAGGATACAGCGGGACTTTTGGTTGTCGCAAAAACGAATGAGGCACATCTTGCGCTTTCCCGCCAGCTTAAAGAAAAGAAAGCAAAAAGACGCTATCTTGCCATTGTGCACGGTAATATAAACGAGGGCGGAACGATTTCAAAACCTATCGGAAGGCACCCCAAAGACAGAAAGAAAATGGCGGTGGTAAAGGGCGGAAGAGAGGCTGTAACTCATTACAGCGTTATAGAAAACTTTCGCGATGCAGCATTTTTGGAATGTGTGCTTGAAACGGGCAGAACGCATCAGATAAGGGTGCATATGGCGTCGATAGGGCACAGTATAGTAGGGGATAAAACATATTCCGCGCATAAGGAGCGGGTTAAAACAAACGGACAGCTCCTTTTTGCAAAGACGATAGGCTTTAATCACCCAAAAACACAGGAATATATGGAATTTTCAGCAGAGCTTCCCGATTATTTCTCGGAAATTTTAACCTATTTAAGAAGAGGTGGTACAGTTGGAAAATAAAAAAAAGATTTGCGTAATTTTTGGCGGAAAGTCGCCCGAACATGACATTTCGCTGAAATCGGCGACATCTGTTATTAACAATCTGGATAAGGATAAATATCAAATAATTACAATTGGAATAACCAAGGACGGAAAATGGTATTTGTATACAGGCGATACCGCAAAAATCGAAAGCGGTGAATGGGAAAAAGAGGCAAAAAAACGGGCAGTAATTTCCCCCGACGCAGAGGATAAGGCGATTTTGGTTCTAGACGGCGCAAATACCGAAAAAATCCACCCCGATATTGTTTTTCCCGTGCTTCACGGCGAGTATGGCGAGGACGGCACAATTCAGGGGCTTTTGGACCTTGCCGAAATCAAGAGCGTTGGAATGGGAGTTTTGGGTTCGGCTGTCGGAATGGATAAGTCCTTTTCCAAAATTGCATTTAAAGACGCGGGTATACCGCAGGCGGACTGGGTTTTGGTGCGAAGGGAAAACGATTTTGGCGGATACATAGATGAAATTGAACAAAAACTCGGCTACCCCTGTTTTGTAAAGCCTTGCAGAACAGGCTCATCGGTAGGCGTGGGAAAGGCTCATAATAAAGAGGAGCTTTTGCTTGCGCTTAAAGAGGCGGGAAAGTTTGACAGAAAAATTCTGGTTGAGGAATTTATCGACGGTCATGAAGTAGAATGTGCCGTTTTGGGTAATGAAAATCCAAAAGCCTCGATTGTCGGAGAGATACTGCCGACAGTTGAGTTTTACGATTTTGACGCAAAATATAACGATAATACGACAGAACTGCAAATACCTGCGGACCTCCCTTGTGATGTCAGCGAAAAGATACGGGAGTATGCAGTCCGCGCCTTCCGCGCGATTGACGGACAGGGTCTTTCGCGAGTGGACTTTTTCGTAAAATATGAAGATAACGAAGTTGTTTTGAATGAAATAAACACAATGCCGGGTTTTACAAATATAAGTATGTATCCAAAGCTGTGGAATGCGGTGGGACTTTCTTATGAAGACCTGCTTGACGAACTTATAAACCTCGGCGAAAAAAGGGTGAAATGATGGATAACAGAAGTATTGGCGTTTTCGATTCGGGACTCGGCGGTCTTACTGCCGTAAAACAGATTATGCAGGAACTTCCTAAGGAAAGTATAGTCTATTTCGGCGATACGGGTAGGGTGCCGTACGGGTCAAGGTCAAGGGAAACAATCATAAAATACTCCAAAAGCGATATGAAGTTCCTTTTGCAAAAAGATGTTAAAATAATCGTTGTCGCTTGCGGAACGGTCAGCTCGGTAGCGCTTCCCAAACTTCAAGAAACGGTGCCGATTTCGCTTATCGGTGTTGTTGAGGCGGCAGCATCTGCCGCAATAGCTGCCACAAAAAATAACAAAATAGGTGTAATCGGAACAAAAGGCACTATAAAAAGCGGTGCATATGAAAAATATATAAAATCCGAAAATCCTGATATAAAAACCTTTTCCAAGGCGTGTCCGCTCTTTGTTCCGCTTGTGGAAAACGGGCATTTTGATACAATGGTTGCAGAACTTGTGACAGAGGAATACTTAACAAAAATCAAGGAAAGCGGCGTAGATACGCTGATTTTGGGCTGTACGCACTATCCTCTTTTGAAAAATACAATCGCAAGATTTATGGGCGACGGCGTAACGCTTATCGATGCGGGGGCAGAGGTCGCAAAGCTTTTAAAGTCTACTCTTACTGAGAAAAATATGCTTGCCGAACAGGCGGCAAAGGAGCAGTATAAATATTATGTAAGCGATGACATTGACGGCTTTGAGAACCTCGGCGGAATGTTTTTAGAGCAGACGCTGGAAAGCAAAGTGGAGAAAATTGACATTGAAAAGTATTAAAGAATATGCTACGATACATATTGAGAATTCTCAGCTTTCAGAAGGCGTAACAAAAAAGACTGATTTCAGTTCGGACTGTGAATTTTATGAAAAAGACGGTATTTTTCATATTACCTATAAAGAGCCTTCCGATATAGGCACAGGCGGGGCGCGGGTATTTTTAAAAATTCAGGATACAAGCGTGTCAATGCGCCGTATGGGAGAATTTAAAAGCGTTATGGTGTATGAATTGGGCAAAACAACAGACGCGCTGTATAAAACTCCTTTCGGAAATATGGATATGAAAATAAGTACAAGCAGTATAGAAAATGATATTTCGGCAAACGGCGGGATTTTGAAAATGAAATATGCCTTAATGATAGGCGGCGAAAAGATTGAAAATGAGATGCATTTAGAAATCAAAAAGGAGCAAAAGATATGATTAAACGGTTTTTGGCGGCAATAGCGGCAGCGTCAGTACTGCTTTCGCAGTCGGTTTTTGCAAGCGGCAATGCTGAATATGAAAAAATTGAACAAATCCTAAATTATGCGGCAAATCTGTATATTGACGATACTGTAACATCAGATGACCTGATGAGTGATGCCGTTAAAAATTTGCTTGAAAAAAATCCCGAGCTGGCAAATGAATTGATAAAGGCGGGGTTTGAAAGTCTTGATGAATACAGCGAATATTATACGGCAGAAGAATATGAACTTGTCAAAAAAAACCTGAACAATATAGTTTACGGAATAGGTGTTATAATACAGCAAACGGGCGATTATGTAACGATTATGAAGGTGCTTGAAGACGGCGCGGCGGCAAAAGCGGGAGTTATGGAGGGCGATAAAATTATCGCAGTTGACGGCGTAAACGCTGTCGGCGAAAGCATTGATAAGGTTCAGGATATGGTAGTAGGTGAGCTTGGGACTGAGGTAAATGTAACCTTTCTCCGTGAAGAAAGAGAGATAAGCTATACAATGCAAAGAGGAGAGGTAAAGGGTGAAACAGCAGCATTTACCGTATTAAAAGGAAATATAGGATACCTTGTAATTGACAGCTTTTCAAGCAATACAGATAACGAGGTATATGATATATTGGAGGAGCTTGAAAAAGAGGGAATAGAAAAAATTATTCTTGATTTGCGGAATAACCCCGGCGGATATCTGAACGCTTCTATAAATGTCGCCTCGCTTCTCGTGCCCGAGGGCGTTATTGTCAGCACGGTTTACAGGAGCGAATGGGAGAGCGAAACCTTTTATTCAAAGCTAAATAAGCCAAAGTATAAGCTTGCGGTTTTGGTCAATGAAAACACAGCCTCGGCGGCGGAAGTTCTTGCAAGCGCAATACAGGACAGCAAGGCAGGAGTTTTAATAGGCAAAAAAACATACGGCAAGGGCGTAATTCAGCAGATGTATGAAATCTGGGACGGCTGTGCCTTTAAGATTACAACGGGAAAATATTTTACAAGAAACGGCAAGGATATAAACGGAAATGGAATAATCCCCGATAAAATCATTGAGAATACGGTTAAAAAGGTTGACCTATCGCGTTATACAGCCTTTGATTATATAAACAAACCAACGGTTAGCGCCACTTCCCAAAATACAAAGGCGGCAAAGGAAAGACTGCGGATTTTGGGGTATTATCAGGGAACGGCGGACGAATACTTTGACAATCTGCTGTTTAATGCTGTCTGCGAGTTCCAAGAGGAAAGCGGACTTTTCCCGTATGGCGTTTTAGATATTTCTACTCAGAAAAAGATAGAAGAAACATTTTCCAAGCTTGATGAAGTAGTGGACAGTCAATTTTTTGAGGCGTATCGGTATTTTGGCGGAAATCCTGAGGACCTCTAAAATAATCAAAAAAACAAAGGAGAAATGAAATGCAAAAGAATTTTTTTGACGAGCTTCAAAACTATGATAAGGAGGTCTATTCTGCCTGTAATGACGAGCTTTTGCGACAACAGCATAATATTGAGCTTATAGCTTCCGAAAACATAGTATCAAAGGCAGTTTTGTTGGCGGCAGGCACGGTTTTGACCAATAAATATGCCGAGGGCTATCCTGCACACAGGTATTACGGCGGCTGCCAGTATGTCGATGTGGTTGAGGATATAGCAAGAGAGAGGGCTAAAAAGATTTTCGGCGCAGAGCACGCAAATGTTCAGGCACATAGCGGAGCAAGCGCAAATCTTGCCGTATTTTTCGCACTTTTAAACCCCGGCGATACCGTAATGGGTATGAATTTGGCGCATGGCGGACACCTTTCGCACGGCTCGCCTGTCAATATTTCGGGAAAATATTTTAAGATTGTGCCATATGGCGTGGACGAAAACACAGGAAGAATTGATTACGATAAAATGCGTGAAATCGCGATAGAATGTAAGCCGAAGCTTATTTTGTCGGGTGCGAGCGCATATCCGAGAAGGATAGAATTCGACAAAATACGGGCTATATGTGATGAAGTGGGCGCATATATGATGGTTGATATTGCGCATATTGCAGGTCTTGTTGCGGCAGGCGAGCATCAGTCTCCCGTTCCGTATGCGGATATCGTTACAACTACCACCCACAAGACCCTGAGAGGTCCGAGAGGCGGTATGAT
>CAJOPD010000110.1 GCA_905236685.1 uncultured Clostridia bacterium | reverse complement strand
TTATATTTTTAGCGCTCATTTTTTCGCCGTTCAGCGCGACGGGAATACCCTGTTCAAAATCGAGGGTTATATAATCCGGCTGGTCGGGCGCCGCGACCGGAGATACGCCCATTTCAAGGAATCCCGACTTGTCATAGTCCGGTTCGTTGCCTGTATCTTCAAGGTCAAGTCCTTCGTGTGAAAGATGCCACAGGTTTTTGTCCTTGGAATAATTTGTTTCACGGTTAATTTTAAGGGGAATGTTGTGCGCCTCAGCATAATCAATTTCTTCATCACGGGACTTTATATTCCACTCGCGCCAAGGCGCAATTATGGGCATATCGGGCGCAAAATGACGGATTGCAAGCTCAAAACGAACCTGGTCGTTTCCCTTTCCCGTACAGCCGTGGCAGATTGCATCGGCATTTTCCTTTATCGCAATATCAACAAGCCCCTTTGCAATACACGGGCGTGCGTGCGATGTTCCTAAGAGATAATCTTCATATACAGCACCCGCCTTCATAGTAGGGATTATAAAATCATTGACATATTCCTCGGTCAAATCGAGTACATAAAGTTTAGAAGCGCCTGTTTTTAAAGCCTTTTCCTCCAAGCCTTCAAGCTCGTCTGCCTGACCGACATTTCCCGAAACGGCGATTACCTCGCAATTGTTGTAATTTTCTTTCAGCCAGGGGATAATTATTGATGTGTCAAGCCCTCCCGAGTATGCCAAAACTACCTTTTTAATATCTTCCTTTTTCATAAATATACATTCCTTTCACAAAATTATGAATAATTATGCATAAATTTTAACATAAAAATCCCAAAAAGTCAAGTATTTAGTGAAAAAATATACACAAATTCTAATTTTTATGCAAAATGTATGTAAAAGTGAATTTTTTTGCGGATTGTTTATGCAATAATATAAGAAATATTGACAAAACAGAATATATAATATATAATAATTTTGTATAGGTATGTCGCAAAATTCAAAAAGTCGGACCTATAAATAGAAAAGACAAGCGCCGGAGCCTAATGCGACATAGGCTGACGAGGACAGGGAGTATCGAGTTTTCGGCGGATGCCCTGCGGCAGATATGTCGTGAGTATAGGTACAAATATCGGAGCAATCCGAAAACAAAAACCTATACAGTATATACTAAATGATTAAGGAGTACATTTTATGTGTGGAATAGTAGGCTACATAGGTACAAGAGATTGTGTTGAATTGCTTCTTTCCGGATTGGAGAGCCTGGAATACAGAGGATATGATTCGGCAGGTATTGCTGTTTTGGAAAACGGCAGTATATCGGTAAGAAAGGAAAAGGGAAGGCTTTTAGGGCTTAGGGAAATTCTTGAAAACAATGCAGTAAAAGGAAATATCGGTATCGGGCATACAAGATGGGCAACACACGGGGTACCTTCCGCAAAAAATTCGCATCCGCATACAAATCAGGACGGAACTATTGCGGTAGTACATAACGGAATTATCGAAAATCACGAGGCGCTCAAAAAATTCCTGATAGAAAAGGGATATAACTTCATATCGGAAACGGATACCGAGGTTATCCCGAATTTGATAGATTACTATTATGACGGCGACCTTTTGACAGCGGTAAGAAAAGCGGCAAAAAAGCTTGACGGAAGTTATGCAATAGGCGTTATTTCCGCTTTTGAGCCTGACAGAATTATTGCGGTAAGGAAGGATAGCCCGCTGATAGTGGGGCTTTGCGATGACGGTAACTTTATTGCATCGGATATTCCTGCGATTTTGTCCGAAACCCGTGATGTGTATCTTTTGAATGACGGCGAATTGGTTACGCTTAAAAAGGATAGCGTAACCATATGCGATATTGATGAAAATCCTATAAATAAAGAGATTTACAGAGTGCAGTTTTCCGCGCAGGCATCGCAAAAGGAAGGCTATGACCACTTTATGTTGAAGGAAATCTATGAACAGCCGCAGGCGATAAGAAATACTTTGCGCGGAAGGCTTGACAAGGATTTAAATGTTGTTTTGGATAACATTGAGTTTTCCGATGACATAAAGAAGCTTTATATAGTTGCGTGCGGAACGGCGTATCACGCAGGACTTGTGGGCAAAAAAGCGATTGAAACTCTGGCAAAAATACCCTGTGAAGTGTGCCTTGCGTCAGAATTCCGTTACGGCGAGCCTTTAATGGATAAAGATACAGCCGTTTTGGTGGTAAGCCAGTCGGGCGAGACAGCCGATACGCTTGCGGTTTTGAGAATGGCGAAAAAGCTTGGGAATAAGGTTTATGCAATAACCAATGTTGTCGGCTCATCTGTTGCGAGAGAGGCAGATTATGTGTTCTATACATATGCAGGACCCGAAATTGCGGTTGCGTCAACTAAGGCATATACAACTCAGCTTGTGGCTTTTTATCTGTTTGCAATATACTTTGCGGAAAAGAGAAAATCTGTGCCCGAGCATATCTTAGATGATTTAAAGGACCAGCTTTTGAAGATGGACGAGGTTTCTCAAAAGATTTTGGAAACTGAGCCTAAGATTAAAGAGATAGCTAAGACTGTTGCAAAGGAGAGCGATATATACTTTTTGGGACGCGGTCTTGATTACATTGTTGCAATGGAGGCGTCGCTTAAATTAAAGGAAATATCATATATTCACTCTGACGCTTACGCAAGCGGTGAATTAAAGCACGGACCGATTGCGCTGATTGATGACGGAACGGTGGTAATTTCGATATGCACAAACCCAGATATCAGTAATAAATTAAGCAGTAATGTCAAAGAGGTTTTGGCAAGAGGGGCTAAAACAATCGGATTTACCTCGTGTATGTCGGATATTGCGGCATATGGCGATGTTGTGGAACTGCCGCAGATAGACCCGATTTTAGCACCGCTTCCCGCGATAATACCGCTTCAAATGCTGGCGTATTATGTGTGCACGGAAAAGGGCTTTGATGTAGATAAGCCGAGAAATCTCGCAAAATCGGTTACGGTTGAATAATAGGAGGAAGCAGTATGGGAAGACTTTTTGGTACAGACGGCGCACGCGGAGTTGCAAATCAGGAACTGACCTGTGAGCTGGCGTTTAAAATAGGGCGTGCGGCGGCATTCGTTTTAACGGAGGAATCGCACAGAAAACCAAAGGTTTTGATAGGAAAGGATACGAGAATATCCTGTGATATGTTGGAGGCGGCTTTGACGGCAGGACTTTGTTCTGTCGGCGCCCAGGTTGTTACGCTTGGGATTATCCCAACGCCTGCGGTTGCGTTTTTGACGCGCAAATATGAGGCAGAGGCGGGCATTATGATTTCCGCTTCGCATAATTCGGCGGAGTATAACGGAATTAAAATCTTTAATTCAAACGGATATAAGCTTAGTGATGAGATTGAGAACAGAATTGAAGCCATAATCCTTGATGACGCGGAGGAAATTGACCTCCCAACAGGCGATGCGGTGGGAACGGTTCAAAAATGCGAAACGGCAATTGCAGATTACTGTGAATTTGCAAAAAGCGTTATTGACTGTGACTTAAACGGTATGCGTATCGCTGTTGACTGCGCAAACGGCGCAAGCTCAAAAACCGCGCCAAAGGTGCTAGCGGCACTCGGTGCAGAGCCTTTTGTTATACATAATCACCCGAACGGAACTAATATAAATTTAAACTGCGGCTCGACGCATATTAAGGACCTTTCAAACTATGTCAAAAATGTAGGGGTTGATATAGGTCTTGCATTTGACGGCGATGCCGACAGACTTATGGTCACCGATGAGGAGGGTAATGTTTTAGACGGCGACAAGGTTATGCTTATCTGTGCCAAATTTTTAAAAGAGCAGGGACTTTTGGTAAAGGATACACTGGTTATAACGGTTATGTCCAATCTCGGTCTTGTGTTAAAGGCGGAAGAACTTGGCATAAAAACGGTACGGACAACGGTCGGTGACAGATATGTTCTTGAAGAAATGTTGAAGAGCGGGTATAATCTCGGCGGCGAAGCCTCGGGACATATAATATTCCTGAACTATAATACAACGGGCGACGGACTTGTGTCTGCGCTAAATCTTTTAAAAATATTAAAGCTGTCGGGCAAAAAGCTTTCCGAACTTGCCAAGATTTATGAAACTATGCCGCAGTGCATAATAAACGCCAAGGTTTCCAATAAAAAGAAGTATAATTACGATAAGGACAGCGTAATTTTGGCGGAAATCGAAAATCTCGAAAAGGAATTCGACGGAAACGGAAGAGTTCTTGTTCGCGCATCGGGAACAGAGCCTTGCGTGCGAGTTATGATTGAAGGCAAAAATATGGACATCATAAAGCAAAAGGCAAAATATCTTGCATCTATTATTGAGGCAAGACTTGGATAAACAAAAAACGGACTGTCAAAGACAGTCCGTTTTAAATATTATGTTATTCCTCAGCGGCAACATCAACTGTTGCATCTTCCTCAGTATCCTCTTCGGGTTCGTCATTTTCCGCAAGCTTTGCACCGCATTTTGAGCAATATTCGCTTGACTTGTCATTTTGCTGACCGCAGTTTGGGCAGGGAGCGGTACTTTTAAGAGCGGCAATTTGCGCTTTTAATTCATCTGCCTCCTCTTTGAACTTGTCAATCTCAATCAGGCTTTCACCGATAACACCGTCAAATTCTTCACCGTTTTTATACTGCTCGTAAATGGTTTCGCCGATTTTGGCGTATAGCTTGCCGATTTTTGATTCTGCCTCGCCCTTGGCGATGTTCAACTTAGTAATATCCACAGCGTTTGTTGTTTTGTCAATTGCAATTTTTGCGATTTTTCCTGCTTCTTCCTTCGCCTGTGAAAATTTGCCTTTTAAATCGTCCCACAATGTACTCATAAAATCACTACTCCTTCACATCTTTTTTTCATTATACCATATAATATTCAAGTATGCAATAAGGGGTCGCACCTTTTAACAAAAAATTAACAATAGTTGACAATGATGTAAAGACTTATTATAATTTACTTAATAAAGGCAAGGCGGTTTTGTTATGGAAAAGATTATTCTTCTTATATGGAACTTGATAGTTTTTGCAACATACGGACTTGATAAATATAACGCAATTAACGGAAAAAGGCGTATCAGCGAAAGAAATCTGCTGTCAATGGCGTTTTGTATGGGCGGTTTTGGCGCTTTTTTGGGAATGCAGATTTTAAGGCATAAGACACGGCATTTGAAATTTGTAATTTGCGTGCCGCTTGCAATGCTTTTAAATATTGCTGTTATATATCTTTTGAGAAGGGCGCAGTTATGAAGGACAGAATAATCCTGCATAGCGACTGCAACAACTTTTTTGCCTCGGTAGAGTGTGCCGAAAATCCGCTTTTGTGGGAAGTTCCGCTTGCAGTTGCAGGCGACCCTGAAAGGCGTCGGGGGATAATCCTTGCAAAAAATGAAATCGCAAAGCGCTATGGCGTAAAAACGGCAGAGCCTATCTGGCAAGCTCTAAAAAAATGCCCCGATTTAGTCATCGTACCGCCGCGGCATAAACTCTATGAGGAGTATTCCGAGAGAATAAACAAAATTTACGCAGATTTCACCGACCTTGTTGAACGGTTCAGTATCGATGAAAGCTGGCTTGATGTGACGGGGAGCACAAAGCTTTTCGGAGACGGGAAACAAATTGCCGATACTATCCGCAGCCGCATAAAAAAAGAAATAGGGATTACCGTATCTGTCGGCGTTTCCTTCAACAAAATTTTTGCAAAAATGGGGAGCGATTACAAAAAACCCGATGCGACAACCGTAATTTCACGAGAGAACTATAAGGAAATAATATATCCTTTGCCCGTTTCCTCGATGATTTTTATAGGAAAAAGAGCAGGCGAAAAGCTGTATAAAGCCAATATACGAACGGTGGGGGATTTAGCCGCGTCAGATGACGCATTTACAGAAAAACTGCTCGGCAAAACAGGGCTTGTCCTTTTGGAGTATGCAAGAGGCGAGGACAAATCCCCTGTTGCAAAAATCGGTTATGAGCGCGAGATAAAGTCGATCGGAAAGGGGCTGACCTTTTCACGAAACCTTGTGGGAATAGAAGATATAAGGAAAGGTCTTTCGGTGCTTTGCGAGTATATTGCGGTCAAAATGCGGGAAAAGGGCTTAAAATGTACAGTTGTAACGGTGCATATAAAGGATACGAATTTCAAAACAATTTCACGGCAAAAGCATATAGATAAACCCACATATCTTGCAAAGGAAATATTTGAAACGGCGGAGGAACTGATAACTTCAAATTGGAGTATGAAAAAGCCGATACGAATGATAACGGTAACGGGTAGCGGCTTTGTAAGCGGCAGCGTAGGCGGACAGATGAGCCTTTTTGAAGACGCGGAGGAGCAGAAAGAGGAAAACTTGGAGCGTGCAATTGATAAAATCCGCAAAACCTACGGCAAAAACAGTATAAAAAAGGCAAATATTATAAATAACGATTTGGGAATAGACTAAAAAAAGCGTCAGACTGGCGCTTTTTTGATTTTTTCTGCAACAATAACGGCAAGGGCGAGCTTCAATAAATCAGGGATAATAAAGGGTGCGACGCATAGCCAAAATGCAGGGAGTAAGCCCATATTATCCTTGTATATTGAAAACCAAACCGTACCGAAGGCATAGCAGACAAAAAGCCCTGACACAAGCGATAAAACTGCGAATTTGAGTGATTTTCCGAAAAGTTTTTCAAAAAGCATATACAATAGCCCTGTCAGCAAAAACCCCAACATATATCCGCCCGTTGCGCCGAAAATATGCCCTAATCCGCCAGAAAAACCCGAAAAAACGGGGAGCCCCAAAGCGCCCAAGAGCAAATATATTATAATTGATACGGTACCTTTTTTGCCGCCCAAAAATAAAAGAGCAAAAAATACGCCGAAGGTTTGCATTGTAAAGGGTACGGCGGCGGGTATGGTAAGCCAGGCGCAAATTGATATAATTACGCTCATAATCGAAATATGTGTCAATGATTTTAACTGCATTTTATTTATCCTTTATTTTAGACATAACTATTGCCAAAACACCTGTTCCCACGGTTACGGTTATGTCGTCCTTCCATTCGTTGCTTATACCAAGCGTTGATATATTTGTCAAAACTGCGTTTTGGAGCGGGTATTTTCCGCCCGAAATGCTGACATTTTCGCATTTATCGGTTAAAGAAACAAGAGATATTGAAAAATCTTCTTTTTTCGGTATCGTGATTTGTGAATTTGAAAACACAAAAATCTCGTTGTCATAATCGGTTATTTTGACGGTCAGTCCCGCTTTTGCGGCGTATGCCGCCGTCCCGAAATTTCCTAAAAGATGGTCGAGCCGCCCGCCCAATGCACAAAAGAGTAAAATGTTGGTAAAACCGTTTTTGACTGCATATTTTACAGCAGCCATAGTGTCGGTTTCGTCCTTTTCGCAAGGGAGCGCGATAGTCGGCAAATCGTTCGGCACATCTTGCAAAAAAGAGTCGAAATCGCCGATAAAAAGGTGTGGGATAATGCCGCTGTTTCTGGCATATTCATACCCCTTATCACATACAATTACAAAATCTGCTTTTTCTATGTCGGAGAGCGGAGCAAACTCTCCGCCCGAAATTATCGCACAAGTCTTATTCATTAAAGGCACTACCCCTTTATAAGTTTTTCAAAGGAATTTGAGTTAAGTATCGTATTTGAAATGAATTTACCTTTGTAAAAATTAGCCCAGTTATTAAAGATACAGGGCATGTTTTTCGCCTTTTCAAGAGAATCTATCTTTATAAAATTGATTTTTATTCCCTTGCTTTCTGCATATTCTGAAAGCTCCTTCACTTCATATTCGGTATAGGGACATTCGTTGCTGTAATAAACGGTAAAATCCTGGCAGGAAATTTCCATAGCCCGGGCAGTATCGCTGAATTTTGGCGTTTCGCCGCCGTCAAATGAAAGCGCCAAAAGCTCATAATCGTCGATTGCGTCAACCGGTTTAAACCCAAAATGTTCAAAAAACTTTTTTTCGCTCAAAAACGGCTTTTTCTTTTTGCAGGCTAATACACACAGTCCGCTTTTGCCCTTTTCCTTTGAATCGGCTATTGCATATTCCAAAAGCTCTTTTCCAATGCCCTTGCCTTTAAAACTGCCCGCTACCCAAAGACAATATATGTAATTATAATTTTCGGCAAAAACGGGCACCCAAGCGGTCTCAATCGGCGCATATTCAATAAAAATTTTGCCTCTTGCATCGAGCTTGCGAAAGATATGCCCCTCTTTGAGCCTTTCCTTTATCCATTCCTTTTTGGCATTGACACCCGCTTGATGCTTAGGGTCGCCTATTGCACAGCAAATATGCTCGCTGTCGATATTTTCCGCTGTCAAATTTATATACTTGTTCATTTTTTCGCTCCTTAATTTGTTTTAAAGCCAGCCTTAGTCAAAAGAACTACCGTCTCGATATGCGCTGTATGCGGGAACATATCGACAGCGGTTGCTTTTTTTACTTCATATCCGAGCCCTGCCAAAAACTTTAAATCTCTTGCAAGCGTCGCAGGGTTGCAGGAAACATAGACGATTTTCCTCGGCACAGCCTCGGCAATTGCAGTAAGCGTTTTTTCGTCGCTCCCTTTTCTTGCGGGGTCTAAAATCACAATGTCTGGCGAAATGCCTTTTTCCAAAAGCTCGGGCACAATATTTTCCGCCTTGCCGCAATAAAATTCGGCGTTTTGGATAGCGTTCCGTTCGGCGTTTTCCTGCGCATTTTCTATTGCTTTTTCAACAATTTCAACGCCGATAGCCCGCATTGATTTTTTTGCGGCAGAAAGCGTAATAGTACCAATTCCGCAGTATATGTCCAAAACGGTATCGCTGTCTTTGATATCGGCATAATCAAGCGCAAGAGAGTACAGCCTTTCGGTTTGAGCAGGATTTACCTGCAAAAAGCTCTCGGGCGAAACCTCATATTTAAGCCCCAAAAGACTTGCAGACAGGGTACTTTTTCCCCAAAGTGCTACATTTTTATCACCAAGCACCAAATTTGTGCGTTTTTTGTTTATATTTAATATAATTCCCGAAATTTTATCCGAAACAGCTCGGAGCGCAGCTGTAAACTTGTCAGAATGTGGTAGAAAATCGGCGTTTGCCGATATAATTACAATGAATTCTTTGCCTGAATTTCTGATAAAAACCCTTCGGATAATTCCTGTGTGATTTTCCTCATCATATGGCGAAATATCGTATTTTTTCATATAGTCGGCTACGGCGTTCATAATATCCTTGTTCAGCTCGTCGCCCAAAAGACAGTCGGAAAGCGGTATAACATCGTGGCTTCTCTCGCGGTAAAATCCCCAATTTCCCTTTTTGTCAAAGGGGAAAATCATCTTGTTGCGATAGCGAAAGGGCGTATCTGCGCCGACTGTATCAACCTTTATATCAATCCCGCCGATACGCGATAATGCGTTCTCAACAAAACTCCTTTTAGCCTCTTTTTGATATTCATAATCCGCCATCATAAGCTGACAGCCGCCGCACTTTTCAAAATGCGGGCAGGGAACAGCTGTGCGGTGGGGAGAAGGGGAAATCAGCTTTATAAGCTTTGCATATCCGTAGCTTGATTTTGTCTTTAAAACAAGCACCTCCGCCAAATCTTCGGGAAGCGTCTGCGGAATAAACAGGGTGTATCCCGAAACCTTTGCAATCCCACTGCCGCTTGAAGAAAGTGCAGAAACGGTAACTGTAATTTTATCATTTTTCTTAACGGGTATAATAAAAATCATTCCTTAAATCAATTTCCTTCATTATATATTAAAACCTTACAAACTGCAAGATTTGTTCATAAAATGTTCACAAAATATGCCAAATTTTTTCATTGACAACAGGGGAAAATATGCTATAATGTAATCAAAGGTCAAAGAAAGTCAAAGTCAAAGAAGGTGTTAAAATGGCATTGAGCGATAGAATTGAAGCGTTTATCTGCGAGCTTTTGCGTGAGGACAGCGATTTTGCGGAGTTCGGCAGAAATGAGCTTGCGGGAATTTTTGGGTGTGTTCCGTCGCAGATAAACTATGTAATAGCAACCAGATTTAACGAGGAAAACGGGTATTTGGTTGAATCACGGCGCGGTGGCGGCGGATATATAAGGATAAGCAAGAAAGATGACAAAAACATTGAAATCGAAAAAAATTGCGATTATAAAACCGCAGAAATGACTGTAAAACGGCTTTTTAATTCACATAGGATTTCCGAGCAGACCGCGAGGGCGGTTTTGGCGGCAGTATCGGATAAAGCACTTTTCGATATACCGCAAAAAGACGAGTTAAGAGCGAGAATTTTAAAAAATGTAATTGCCAATTTGTAGAAAGGAAGATGTGTTATGTACGATTTATTTTCAGACTTTTTTGACAGCTTTGATATTTTCCCCGTTTACCGCGAGGAAACGAGGTGTCCTAACTGTCACAAGACCTATTACGATTTTCAAAAGACGGGGAAATTCGGTTGCAGTGAGTGCTATAAGGCGTTTGAGGAGCCGATAGCAAGGACATTAAGGCAGGTTCAGGCGTCAAGCGAGCATATAGGAAAAATTCCGTCAAAATCCTCGGGCGAGATAATCAAAAAGCGCAAGCTTGCGGAGCTTAAAGATAAGCTTGCAAAGGCTGTCAAGGAAGAAAATTACGAGCTTGCGGCTAAGCTGCATAAAGAAATAAAGGAAATGGAGGGATAACTATGATTTGGTATAAAGAAGCAAAGGATAATGACATTATCGTAAGTACGCGAATTCGCCTTGCGCGAAATCTTCAAAAATATCCATTTCCGCCTGCAATATCCAAGGCGCAGAAAAATGAGGTCTTAAAGAAGGTGGAAAATGCAATTTTAGGCTCAAATTCCACCCTTTCAAAAGAGTTTTCCTTGATAAAAATGCAGGATTTAACTCAGATTAAGAGGGAAACCCTTGCGGAAAAGCATTTGATTAGCCGCGAGATGACGGAAAATGATGAAGGCTCGGTATTTTTGAGCAAGGACGAAAATATGAGCATAATGCTTATGGAGGAGGACCATATAAGGCTTCAAGTGATTTTGGCGGGTAATCAGCTTAAAAAGGCGTGGGAGCTTGCCAATAAGGTTGATGATGTTTTGGAGGAAAATCTTGACTATGCATTTTCGGAAAAGTTTGGATATTTGACCGCCTGCCCGACAAATACGGGAACGGGAATGCGCGCGTCGGTTATGATGCACCTTCCTGCGCTCACGCTTACGGGGAATATAAATAGAATTATTTCCCAGGCGTCTGCTTTGGGACTTACCGTGAGGGGTCTTTACGGCGAAGGCTCGAAGGCGTACGGAAACCTATACCAGATTTCCAATCAAATAACGCTCGGAATTTCCGAGGAGGAAATAATCGAAAAGCTTATAAATATCTCCGCACAGATTGAAAAGCATGAGCGCGAATCGGAGGAGGCAATCAAGAATAAGGATTCTGTTTGCGATAAGCTTTGGCGCTCGTACGGCACCTTAAAATTTGCACGGAGCATATCCTCAAAAGAGGCAAAGGCGCTTATTTCAGATGTAATTTTAGGGGAAAATATGGGTATAATAGATATTAAAGGAAAAAAGGCAAAGATGGAACTTATGATAGAAAGCGAGCCTGCGCTGATTATGGCGGATAAAGAACTGACACCTGAGGAAAGGGATAAAAAGCGGGCGGAGCTTTTAAGAGAAAATATATAAATTAGCTGAAAGGTCAGGTGAAGGATTATGTTTTCAAATTTCACAGAAAAAGCAAGAATAGCAATACAAAATGCGCACGATATAGCTTGTGAACTTGGTCACGCGTATATAGGCAGCGAGCACTTACTTCTCGGAATACTTACAGAGGGTACGGGAGTAGGCGCAAAAATACTGGAAAATGCAGGCGCTAAAAAGGAAGTTTTGGTAAAGCGTATTGAAGAAATTATGGGAGTAAATATGCCGCTTAATAAAAACACAGAGCTTGCGCTTACCCCAAGGAGCAAAAGAATACTTGAAATAGCGGCTATGGAAGCGCGGAATATGGGGCATAACTACATCGGCACAGAACATATTTTAATCGGAATTATAAAGGACGGCGACGGTGTAGGCGCGAATGTTTTAGCTTCGGCAGGCGTTGACTTTAATAATATTTATAACGACATAATTTCCTCTACTGAGCAAAGTTACAGCGAGGGAAAACCTTCTTCCAAAAAGGGTGCGGGAAACGGAAAAACACCAACTCTTGACCAGTTTGGGCGGGATTTGACCAAGCAGGCGCAGGAAAACAAATTTGACCCCGTAATCGGCAGAGACGAGGAAATTTCAAGGGTTATACAAATTCTTTCAAGAAGGACAAAGAACAATCCTTGCCTAATCGGCGAGCCGGGTGTTGGAAAAACGGCGGTTGTAGAGGGCTTGGCGCAAAAAATCGCCGACGGCGATGTTCCGGAGCTGTTGAAGAATAAGCGGCTTGTTACTATGGACCTATCATCAATGGTTGCCGGTGCGAAATACCGTGGTGAATTTGAGGATAGACTTAAAAAAGCCGTTGAGGAGGTGCGCCTTGCGGGTAATGTAATCCTGTTTATTGACGAGCTTCATACCATAGTCGGAGCAGGGTCGGCAGAGGGCGCAATAGACGCATCAAACATCTTAAAGCCGTCCTTGGCAAGAGGCGAAGTCCAGTTAATAGGTGCAACGACTATAAACGAGTACAGGAAATACATCGAAAAAGACGCAGCTTTGGAGCGCCGTTTCCAGCCCGTTATGGTAGGAGAGCCCACAACCGAGCAGACTGTTGAGATTTTACAGGGGCTAAGGGATAAATACGAGGCGCATCACGGCGTAAAGATTGAAGACAGTGCAATAAAGGCGGCGGCAGAGCTTTCAGAGCGGTATATAACCGATAGATTTCTACCCGATAAAGCCATCGACCTGATTGATGAGGCGGCGAGCAAGAAGAAGCTTTCGGCTCTTACCGCGCCCGATAATGTAAAAACTCTTGAAAAAGAGGCGGAAGAAATCAAAAAGGAAAAGGAAGAGGCGATAATTTCTCAGAACTTTGAAAAGGCGGCGGAACTCCGTGACCGCGAAAAAGAAGTTGAGGAGAAATTGAAGCAGGGCAAGAGTGAGTGGAAGGATAACCATAACTCCGCAGAGCTCAAAATCGGCGAGGAGGACATAGCCGAGATAATCGCAAAATGGACTGGAATACCGGTAGCAAAAATCGCCGAGGAGGAAAGCGAAAAGTTAAAGCATTTGGAAGATGTTTTGCATAAGCGTGTAATCGGTCAGGAAAAGGCGGTAAGTGCGGTAAGCCGTGCCATACGGCGCGGAAGGGCAGGACTTAAAGACCCGAAACGCCCGACAGGCTCCTTCCTGTTTTTAGGACCTACGGGAGTGGGCAAAACGGAGCTTTCCAAGGCTCTTGCGGAGGCGATGTTCGGCTCGGAGGACGCTATGATAAGGGTTGATATGTCCGAGTATATGGAAAAACATTCAGTATCAAAATTCGTTGGCTCGCCTCCCGGATATGTCGGTTATGACGAGGGCGGACAGCTTACCGAAAAGATAAGAAAACAGCCCTATTCGGTAATACTTTTTGACGAAATTGAAAAGGCACACCCCGATGTGTTCAATATAATGCTCCAAATCTTAGATGACGGAATTCTGACCGACGCACAGGGAAGGCGCGTTGATTTCAGAAATACGGTGATTATAATGACATCAAATCTGGGCGCAAAGGATATTTTGAATACCACATCAAAAATGGGGTTCGGCACGGAAAATGCCGTATCAGCGCAAGATGAGCACGCCAAGATTGAGGAAAAGGTTATGCAAAAGGTAAAGGAAGTCTTTAAACCTGAATTTTTAAACCGTATAGACGAAATCGTAGTATTTGACCGCTTGACAGAGGAGGACATCAAAAAGATTGCAAATATTATGCTTTCGGGACTGAAACAGCGGCTTGCGGCTAACGGCATTACGGCAGAATTTACCGATAAAGCTGTTGAGGAAATCGCAAAGGAAGGCTTTGACGCGGTTTACGGTGCAAGACCTTTGCGGCGCGCAATTCAAAATAAGATTGAGGATATGCTTTCCGAAAAAATCATTGACGGAAGCGTTGGCAAAAATATTACGGTAGACGCAGAAGACGGAGCTTTCGTTGCAAAATAATTTTTCTTTTAAAGACCGTAGGTTTTACTCTGCGGTCTTTTTGAATTGATAAATTAAAATATACAAAGTACTTGAAAAATATGGTATTAAGATGTATAATGTAAGTATAAAACTTGGAAGGGGCATGAGATTTTATGTCAGAATACAGTCAGGAATACAAAAAGTGGCTTGACAGCGAAGTTCTAACAGCAGAAGAAAAGCAGGAGCTTTTGGCTCTTTCGGACGAAAAGGAAATCGAGGACAGGTTCTACCGCGAATTAGAGTTTGGAACAGCGGGTATGCGCGGCGTTTTGGGTATCGGAAGAAACCGTATGAATATCTATAATGTCCGCCGTGCCGCAAAAGGCGTTGCCGCATATGTGAAAAAGATGGGCACTTCCGAAAAGGGTGTACTTATCGGGTACGATACGCGGAATTTTTCGAGAATTTTTGCGGAGGAAACAGCAAAAACTCTTGCATTTGAAGGGGTTTTGGCATATCTTTTTGATACGGTACATTCTGTGCCTGAGGTGTCCTTCGGTGTCCGTGAGCTTGGCTGCGGAGCAGGAGTTATGATTACGGCAAGCCATAATCCAAAGGAGTATAACGGATTTAAAGTATACGGTCCGGACGGAGGTCAGCTTCCGCCCGAGGCGGCACAGATAGTTATAAGCGCAATAGCCGGCTATGATGTATTTTCCGACATTTCGGTTATGCCTTTTGATGAGGCGGAAGATAAAGGACTTATCAAAATAGTAGGAAAAGCGCTAAACGAAAAGTTCTTGGAAACGGTTAAAACCCAGCAGATAAACCCCGAAAGCGTTTATAAAGTTGCCGACACAATGAAGATTGTATATACTCCGTTTCACGGCAGCGGTTCAAGACCGGTAAAGGAGATTTTAAAGCGCATAGGATTTAAGCATATTTTGGTGGTAAAAGAGCAGGATAATGAGGACGGCGATTTTTCGACCGTAAAATCTCCCAATCCTGAAAATCCCGAAGGCTTTTATCTTGCCGAAAAATTAGCGAAGGAAAATGATGTTGACTTGATAATCGGTACAGACCCCGACTGTGACCGCGTGGGGATTATGGTCCGCGATAAAAACGGCGATTATAAGACGCTCACAGGCAATCAGACGGGAGCACTTTTGGTTGAATACATTTTGAGAGCGCGCAAAGAAAGCGGAAAACTGCCCAAGGACAGCGTTGTTATCAAGACGATAGTTACGACCGAGCTTGCGGCAGAAATTGCAAAATCCTACGGTATTGAGTGTATGAGCCTGCTTACAGGTTTTAAGTATATAGGCGAGAAGATGACAGAGTTTTCCGAAAAGAAAAACCATACCTTTTTAATCGGTTTTGAAGAAAGCTATGGTTATCTTGTGGGAAATCACGCGCGGGATAAGGACGGCGTTGTCGCAACAATGCTTATTGCCGAGATGGCGGCATATTACAGAAATCTGGGAAAAACGCTCTATGATGCGCTTATGGAAATTTACCAAAAATACGGTTTTTATGCCGAAAGGACAGTTTCCTTTACAATGCCGGGAAAAGACGGTATGGCAAAAATGAGCGAGATTATGGTGAATTTAAGAAAAACACCGATAAAATCAGCGATAGGGCTTGAAGTCGTTAAGACCACCGACTATGAATATGATGAAACGGGACTTCCCAAATCAAATGTATTAAAGTACGAGCTTTCCGATAACAAGACATATTTTATCATTCGTCCGTCGGGAACAGAGCCGAAAATAAAAATTTACAGCGGCACATCAGCGGACACAATGGAAAATGGAGAAAAGCTTATAGACAGGCTCATTGATGATGTAAAAGGGCAGATGGGTATATAAAAAAAGGCGGTATTCATACCGCCTTTTTTATTGTTATAAATATGAATATTATGAATAAAGGTATTTAAGTAAGTGAAAGCGGTCCTTTTTTGATAGCCATTCGATAGTAATTGATAACAGAGTTACTATCAGTATAGTCATAATAAATTCCCATTTCATAAAGTTAAAACCCAATTTTGCAAAAAATGAAAGAATAAAGTCAACAAAGTATCCCACATATATGTGCGTAAAATATATTAGTACGCTTACATTTCTTAATTCTTTAAATATTGGATGGTTTTTTAATGGCATATGATATGCAATATAAAACATAAAGAAAACAGTTGGCACAAGTGATATAAGCATATTATAGTTTTTTGAGCGGGAAAAGTTTTTGATAAAATATACTTCCATAAAAAGCAACCCCAATGAAATAAAAAGACCCAAAAAAGCAACAGTATTATTTATAGTGATTTTCTTATGTGCGAATAATGAACCCATAAGAATGAAAATAAAGCCAAAAAATATTCCGTTTCGCGTAGTTTTAAATATACTGTCATAACTATCTATTATGAATTTGGTAAAGGGATAAGCTTTAAGAGATGATAAAGAAGTGTAATATGAATCTCCCAAAAGACCAATGATATAAAGTATGATTGCAATTAAAATAATGTAGGTTGTTTTGAGTTTAGTTTTAAATGCAAATCCAACTAGAATAACTGCCAATGCAGAAGCACCTAAATACCAGAGATGGTCAGTACCTCCGCCAAATAATATAAAAGTCCAAGTTCCCAGTAACCGTAGAATTTTAAAGCAATATTTTTTGATAATTTCAAAGTTTGAAGTATACAGTGAATTGATTTTTCTGAACAATAAAAAGCCTGATGTGACAAAGTAAAATGGGACAGCGACTCTACAAAAACCATTCTGTATATAGAAATTGATATCTTTTGCTAAATCTGTATTAGGATAAAAAGGACTAATGTGAATAGCACATATCATATATGTACACACAAATTTTATCAAATCAATCCCATTGAAATTATAATCTTTTTGCAGTTCTGAAACTGAAAAACTATCTTTATAAAAGAAAGCCATAAGCTATAAACTCCATTTGTTAAAATTCATTCCAAAAACCGAAAAACCTTATGAATTTATCATAAGGTTTTTGTTTTATCTTATAACCCGTACTCTCAAAACGCCGCTTACAGACTTGATTTTATCGATTATATCATCTGTAACGACATCATCTGTGTTGATAATCGTGTAAGCCAAATCCTTTTTGCTCTTGTTGATAAGGTCTGCAATATTGTGATTGCTTTCAGCAAAGAGGGTGGTAAACTGCGTAAGCATATTCGGGATATTCTTGTGAAGAATACAAATTCTACCCTTGCCGCTAATTTGAAGTTCACAGTTCGGAAAATTCACAGAATTTAATATATTTCCCGTTTCCAAATATGCAGAAAGCTCCTGCGCCGCCATAACGGCACAGTTGTCCTCCGATTCCGAAGTGGACGCGCCAAGATGCGGAATTGCTATAATTCCGTCAACATTTAACGCCTCGACCGACGGGAAGTCAACAACATATTTAGAAATCTTGCCTGAGGAAAGAGCTGCCTTCATTGCGTCTATATCAACAAGCTCGCCTCTTGCAAAGTTCAGCACCTTTACGCCGTCCTTCATCTTTTCGATTGTGTCGCGGTTTATTGTGTGCTTTGTTTCGCTTGTAAGCGGGATATGAATAGTTAAGTAATCAGCCTCGGCAAAAACTTCGTCTGCACTTTTTGCGTGCTTTATGTGGCTTGAAAGCCTCCAAGCAGCGTCAACCGAAAGATAGGGGTCAAATCCTATAACCTTCATACCGAGATGAGTGGCTGTATTTGCAACCAAAACGCCGATGGCGCCAAGCCCGATTACGCCGAGGGTTTTACCTTGGATTTCGTTTCCTGCAAAATTAGATTTTCCCTTTTCAACCTGCTTTGCTACATCGTCACCCGATAGGGTAGAAGCCCATTTTATACCGCCTACAATATCTCTTGATGAGAGGAAAAGCCCTGCTAAAACGAGTTCTTTTACAGCGTTTGCGTTAGCGCCGGGGGTATTGAAAACAACAATACCCTTTTCGGAGCATTTATCTATTGGAATATTGTTCGTACCTGCACCTGCACGGGCAACCGCCTTTAAAGATTTGGGAAGCTCCATATCGTGCATAGCAAAACTTCTTAAAATAATACCGTCACAGTCAGCGTCTGCATTGTCGGTAATCTTGTATTTATCGACGCTCAGCTGTTCCAAACCGCAGGCTGCAATTTTGTTTAAGGTCAAAATATCAAACATTTAAATCACCTCATTTGTTTTCTGCTTCAAATTTAGCCATAAATTCAACCAGCGCTTTAACGCCCTCCATCGGCATAGCATTGTATATGCTTGCGCGCATACCGCCGACAGTTCTGTGACCTTTGAGGTTAACAAAACCTGCCGCTTTGGCTTCCTTTATGAATTTTGCGTTTAATTCCTCGTTGTCTGTAATAAAGGGTATGTTCATTAAAGAGCGGTCCTCTTTGGCAACCGTACCCTTAAACATTTCGGAGCTGTCCAGAAAATCATAGAGAACCTTTGCCTTTTCCTCATTCATCTTCTGTATCGCCGAAACGCCGCCCTTTTCCTTAATCCACTCTAAAACAAGCTTCATAATGTAAATGCTGTATGTAGGCGGAGTGTTGTATAGCGACTTGTTGTCAGCGTGAATTTGGTAATTGAACATAGTCGGGCAAATATCCATAGCGTTGCCGATTAAATCCTCGCGGATAATAACAAGAGTTACGCCCGCAGGTCCCAAATTCTTCTGCGCACCTGCAAACAAAAGACCGAACTTGGAGACATCAATTTCCTCCGACATAATCATTGAGGAAATGTCGGCAATAAGCGGAATACCGTCGGTTTCGGGAAGCTCGTTCCACTTTGTGCCGTAAATAGTGTTGTTCATACAGATGTAGAAATAATCTGCGTCCTTTGAAAAGGTATTTTTATCAAGTTTAGGAATATATGAAAAAGTCTTGTCGGCAGAGGAGGCAACCTTGTTAACCGTAACGTAGCGTTCCGCTTCCTGAGCCGCCTTTTTTGCCCATTGTCCCGTAATTACAATATCGCACTTTTTGTTTTTAGTTGCGAGATTAAGCGGTATCATAGCGAATTGGCTGGAACCGCCGCCCTGTAAAAACAAAACCTTATAATTATCGGGTATATGCATAAGCTCTCTTACCAATGCTTCGCAGCCGAAGATAATTTCTTCATAATCGGAAGAGCGATGACTCATCTCCATAACGGACATACCTGAATTGCCGTATTCAACCATCTCATTTTGCGCCTTTTTAAGTACTTCCACAGGCAGCATTGACGGTCCTGCTGAAAAATTGTAAACTCTGCTCATCAAAATCAACTTCCTTCTTATCAAAATTTACCTTAATTATACAGTATAATGCAGTTTTGGTCAAGCCAATTGTTAAAATTTTATCATTTTCGTCAAAAACAACAGTTTTTTTAGCTTTGTCAGCTTTTTTGTAGTGCATAATATTTTTCAACAGCGTCAGCAATTGCCCAGGCAAGCCGCGACTGATACTCGCCAGATGTCAGCTTTTGTTCTTCTTCGGGGTTTGACAAAAATCCGCATTCAACCAAAATGGAGGGAAGGGGCGGATTTTTCATTAAAAAAAGGCTTTTGTCGGCCGTTTTTACGGCGGCAGTTTCGGCGCCCGTGACATCTGCCATACGCAGCTGTATACTTTCGGCAAGCGGCTTTATATCCTCAAAATTTTCCGAATAGAAAACTCTGAGCCCGCTGGCAGAGCCGTTTTTGAAGGAATTCATATGAATAGATATAAAGAGGTCGGCATTTGATTTTTTCATAATAGCTCTGCGCTTTTTCATATCCTCGATTTTCATTTCGCGGAGGGACCTGCTTTTCTCTGTGGAAAGCCCGTTTTTCGTATCGCGTGTCATAATAACGGTTATGCCCTTCGCCTCCAAAACCTCACGAACCTTTTCGGCAATCTTTAAGTTGATTTCCTGTTCAATTATCCCGCTTGTGCCGACAGCCCCGCCGTCAGGAAGTCCGTGCCCTGCGTCAATTATAACCGAAACCGCTTCTTTTTTATCGCCGCTGCCCGCATATGAGCGGATAACCAAAAAAGAGCCGAAAAAAAGCCCCATACCGAAAAGCAGACAAAGCAGAACGGCATTTTTTTTGCTCAAAATAAAATACATCATATCACCCGATAAAATATATGATATGATGTATATTATTATTAGCCTTAGTCTTGTACCTTTTCCAAAAGGGTAACTTTTGCGGTTTCTATGCGGTGGTCGCAGATTTTTGTGACCTTTATTTTAAGTCCGTACGCCTCAATTTCGGGGCGCGAATTGTCCTCAGGAATTTCGCCAAGCTCCGACAGAATAAGACCTGCAAAGGTGTTGTATTCTTCATCGGGGAATTTGACGCCCAAGACCTCAGAAACCGTGTCAATATCGCAGGAGCCTGAAATCTTATAGGTATTTTCGTCTATCTTTACGATGTCATCTTCTTCGGCATCGTCATACTCGTTAGAGAGAGTGCCGACAATTTCTTCCAAGAGGTCGGACATAGTTATAATCCCGCCCAGACCGCCGTATTCGTCTAAAACAACGGCAAAATGCGACTTTGTTTTCTGCATCTGCCTGAAAAGCTCGTCCGCTTTTAAAGTTTCGGGGACAAAGTATGGGGGACGGAGTATTTCCGCGGTATCATTTCCTTTTATTAAAGCACGGTAAAAATCACGGCTGTTTAAGGTACCGACAATATTATCTATGCTTTCGCTGCAAACGGGATAAATAGAATGATTTGAAGCCGATATACTTTCCTCCCAGGTATCCTTTTCATCAAGCCATAAAAGAACGGTATCGGTTCTGTGGGTCATAATATCGCGAACTTGCGTGTCGTCAAGCTCAAAGATATTATGTATCATTTCCTTTTCGTCAGGGTCGATGGCGCCGCTTTCGCTGCCGATATCGACCATCATTCGTATTTCTTCCTCCGTCACATCATCAGTGTCGGTCGGGCTTATCCCAAAAATCAGTAAAAATAAATTTGCAACAGCAGTCAGCAAAAGCGAAAAGGGAAGCCCGATAAAATAGATAAATTTAAGCAACGGAGAAAGTGACAGCACAATCCTGTCCGCCTCAATATCCGCTATTCTTTTGGGGATATATACTCCGAAAATCAGTATAAAAACACCAAGTAAAAGCCCGCTCAAAAGAAATGCCGTACCGATTTTGAAATTTTTGAACAGTTGATACGGCATAAAATATGCTGCCTCAAAAATCATAATAAGGTCAAGTGTCACCGTCAAAAATTTCAGCGAGTTATAAAATTTGTTCGGGTTATCCGCAAAGGTCAAAACCCTTTTGGCAGACTTATCGCCGTCCTCGGCAAGATGCTGTAATTTCGCAATATTTGCGTTTCTTACCGATGCCGCAAAACATCTTAAAATACCGGTAATCAGTATAAGAATAAAAATCAGCAAACATCGGGAGGGAAGAGAATCCAAAAATCATCATCCTTTCAAAAATTAACTACCATAGTTATAATATCAAAAAAAGCGGATAAAGTCAAATTATTTGTAAATTCCGCACTTTAACAGGAATTTATAAATCTTGTTTCCCATCGGGAGCATCAAAATTTCGCTGTCATTTAATATTTTCAAAAGCACAACCGAAACAATATATACAAGAGCGGAAACTGCAATTGCAAGAATTGTGCTTATCATATT
>CAJOPD010000109.1 GCA_905236685.1 uncultured Clostridia bacterium | reverse complement strand
TGGATACATCAAAATCGCAAATTATTTCCACATTTCTCCGCACAAGTTCCAGAAGCAAAACCTCCAAAACCGCCGCCGCCTGATTGCTCAAAGGATATACCCTTTCCCCGTCCTCAACAAAGGTGAAAAGCCCCAGCTCCTTAAAAAAGTATATTGTGTCCTTTGCCGAAAACCTATTTATCGCATCACGGACAAAGGCAGAATTATAGTCCTCTGCCTTTGCATTGATATTTGTAAGATTACAGCGCCCGTTACCCGTCATAAGAAGCTTTTTGCCTATACGCTTGTTTTTTTCAAGCAAAACCACTCGGCTTCCGCCCCTCGCGGCAGTTATTGCCGCCATTATGCCCGAAGCGCCGCCGCCCAGAACAGCTACTTTATTCATTGTCCTTGTTTGCCTTTCTTGTTTCAATTTGCTCCACTATCTCGGCAAAAATCATTTTCAAAACCATAAAAATCGGAACCGATATAACCATTCCGCCTATTCCGAAAAGCCCTCCTCCGAGCGTTACGGCAAAAATTATCCAAAGCGGCGAAATATTCAGGACATTACCCATAATTTTCGGGCCTATAATATTGCCGTCAACTTGCTGCAACAGTGCAATCGCTATCGCAGCCCATACCGCTTTTAAAAGTCCGCCCGTTATCAGCGTTATCAAAACTGACGAAACGCCGCCTATCATTGCGCCAAAGTATGGAATTAAATTGCACACGCCAATCAGCGCGCCCAGGATTATTGCATATTTCACTCTTAACAGCGAAAGAATTATTGTCGCAAGCACCGTCATCATAACCGCATCTAAAAGCAGGCAAAATATATATTTTGAGAATATGTCATTTATTTTAGTTACATCTTTTATGAATTTTTCTGCCGTTTCCTCCTTGAAAATGAGCCTTACAAGCCTTTTACAGCCTGCTATAATTCTTTCCTTTTCAATCAGCATATACACAGACGCGATTACGCCTATCATAATATTTACTGCGCCCGATGTTATCTTTACGACGCCTTGTGCATATTTTGAAAACTGCGTAATATCAATACCGCTCAAAATATTGTTAAATGCATTTGTAGCCGTCAGCTTATCCACTTCAAACAGCGTTATATCGTGTTTCTGCTGCCATTTGACAAGCGCGGAAATCGCCTCGTCAAAATATTTAGGAACATTATAATACAAGTCAACAATATTTTTATACAGCGCCGGCACTATTGAGCGTATTACGATAATTAGCAACAATGCCGCTATAAAATATACCGAAACTATACTTATCGCCTTACTGTTTCTGTTTAAAATGCCGTATTTGCTTTTTTTCAGTCCCGCGTCAAGCTTTTTGCACGGCATATTGAATATGTAGGCAATTACAAAGCCTATAACAAACGGAGTAAGCGCCGTCCACGCAGTTTTTATTACCCCGATTATGCTGTTAAAATTGTCGAAAGTCTTATAAACTGCAATTACAATTACGGCAAAAATGAGCCACATAACCCATTTTCCGTATTTTTCAAGTCTTTCCATAATTACCTCCCATTACAAAAAAGTTGCCCTGCCAAAGCTACGGCAAAGCAACTTTTTTTGGTTTAACTTACTCGGCTGCGGGCGTTACCGTAATTCCCGATGCCACAAAAATTCCGCTTGCATATGAGCCATACGCTATTATAGAGTCCCCGTTCTTTATCTTTTTAATGCTGTACTCGGTGAGCTGAGGAACAGATATAATCTTTGTGGCTGTGGTGCAGGAAATTGTTATTACAACATCTCCGCCGTTGTCAGAATTCAGGATATTGATTGTTTTGTCATAAACTCCGACAACCGTACCCGTTACCTTGTCGCCTGTCAGCGTTCCTGATGTATCGGTAGCGGTTATCTTCTTTACAACCTCGCTCTCAGCGGTAACGGTAATGCTGCTGCCTATATTGAATGCGGACAGCGCCACTTTTTCACCGTTTAAGGTGATATCTGCATTTGCAGGAATATCAAAGGTATAATTTGTTCCGTCGCGGTTTATGGTAAGCGTAGGAGCTTCCGAAACGGTATACGACTTCAAAACGCCTGTAACAGTCTTTGTTGAAGAGTTTGCGTTTATCTCTTTAACCACACCGTATTCCAAGGTGATTTTAGCCTTATCTCCTCTTCCGAGGTCGGAAAATCCTGCCTTATCGCCGTTTTTATAAATAGCCGCATTCTGAGATAACGACAGTGTAATTCCGTTGAACTCGGCGTTCTCCGAGCTGATTGTAATCGTGCCGAGCGTTCCCAGCTTTTCGATAACCGCGTCTATCTTTGTGCTCTTTTTCATCGCATCTACCGAGACAACAACATCGCCGCTTAAACCTATTGTTATATAATCGCCTTCTTTAAGGCTGTTTATATTAACTGCCTTGCCGTCAGCGCTTATGCTTGCGGAATTGCTGATAGTATAACTCTGAACTGCATCGCTTGCAGGGTCAACAACGGTTATAATGAGAACTCCGCTGCTGCTTGTATATGCCTTAAAGATAACCGATTTGCTCTCGTCAATGCTGTTTGCCGCAACATCGGCAAATGCAAGTCTTGTCCCGCTTTCGTCAGAAACATATGTTAAAATCGCTTTTTGTCCGCCCTTTAACTGTGATGCTGCAACTGCCTCACCGTTTTTGAAGAAGCGCGCATCATCGTCATATCCTATGGTAAAGCCCTTGCCGTCAGCATCTTTAATCGAAATATTTTTTGATGCCTCGTCTATTTCATCTATTGTAATACTGTCAAAAGTATAGTTTGTCGCATCAGCCGTCTTTGAAAGCATTACTGCAATCTGACCCCTTAAAACATCGGTATTGGCAGAAAACTCGCCGCCTCCCATACCGCTCATTATGCCTTTCTGCGTCACATAATAAACATACTGCTTAGCCGCTTTCGGTATTGCCGACACATCTGTATAGTCCAAATCTACCAAAACTTCATTTTTTGCGTCCTGCTCTCCGAGCATAGCCTTTGTTATAAGGATTGCCGCCTCATATCTGGGCATAGCCTCTGACTTTTTCTTGCCGTCAAAATATGTATCAAGCTCGTTCTCCGTCAAAACACCGCGCATAAGCATAAAAGCAATATCGCCCTCAGCGTAGGAAAGCCCGTATTTCGCCAAAACACCTGCATATTTTTCCTTTGCCTGTGCCAGCAAATCAGCGTTTACATCGCTGTTTGAGCCCATAAGCCTCGAAAAAAGTGCAAACGCGTCCATTCTTGAAACTGAATTTCCCGGTCTGAATGTCCCGTCCTCATAGCCCTTTATAAGCCCGCGTTCTGCCATATCTTCAACATAGCTGTACGCCCATTCGTAGCTTTTTGAATTTACATCTTTAAATGTATCTGCCGCAAATACCGGAACCAAAACCGATACCGAAAGGGCAAAAGCTATAATCGCTGACATAAGTTTTTTCATAATATTTCCTCCTGTATCATATACTTATACCTACATCTTAACACATTAAAAAACTTTTAGCAATATTTTTTTAAAATTGTATAATTTTTGTAATATTTCAATAATTATCCCACTATATATTGTGATTTTTGTATATTTAGTCGAGTTTTAGGACGGACATAAAAGCCTCCTGCGGAATTTCCACATTTCCTACCTGACGCATTCGCTTTTTCCCTTCCTTTTGTTTTTCCAAAAGCTTCTTTTTACGGGTTATATCGCCGCCATAGCATTTCGCCAAAACATCTTTGCGCATAGCCTTTACTGTTTCGCGGGCGATAATCTTGGAGCCGATTGCGGCTTGGATAGGCACTTCAAAAAGCTGGCGCGGGATAGACTCTTTGAGCTTTTCCGCCATTTTTCTGCCTCTTTTATAGGCGCTGTCTTTATGCACGATAAAGGAAAGCGCGTCAACCATTTCGCCGTTTATCAAAATATCAAGCTTTACCAAATCGGCACGCATATATTCCTTCATTTCATAGTCGAAAGACGCATACCCCTTTGTTTTTGACTTTAATGCGTCAAAAAAGTCATAAATTATCTCGTTAAGCGGCAATTCGTAATGTATCTGCACCCTTGTTGTTTCAATATAAGTCATATTTTTGAAGATACCGCGCCGCTCCTGGCACAAGTCCATAACATTTCCGACAAAATCAACAGGCACCATAATATCCGCCCTCACCATAGGCTCCTCCATATAGTCAAGCTCTGAGCCTTCGGGTAGGTTTGCAGGGTTTGAAACCATCACGATTTCGCCGTTCGTTTTATGTGCCTTATATATAACGCTCGGTGCTGTTGTTACCAAGTCGAGATTGTATTCCCTTTCCAATCGCTCCTGTATGATTTCCATATGCAAAAGCCCCAAAAATCCGCACCTGAAACCAAAGCCCAAAGCAATTGATGTTTCCGGCTCAAACATAAGGGACGCATCATTTAGTTGAAGCTTTGCAAGCGCTTCTTTCAAGTCCTCATACTGCGCGCCGTCCGCCGTATAAATTCCGCAGTAAACCATAGGGTTTACTTTCTTGTATCCCGGCAGAGCCTCCCCTGCGGGAAAATCGCATTTTGTGACCGTATCGCCAACGCGCGTGTCACGGATAGATTTTATGCTCGCGGCGATATAACCGACATCGCCGGCGGACAAAACCCCCGTCGGTTTTAAACCGCTGGGGTGCATTGTTCCTACCTCAACAACATCAAATTCCGCGCCTGTCGCCATCATTCGTATTCTGTCGCCCGCCTTCAAGGTGCCGTCCTTAACCCTCACATACACGATAACGCCCTTGTAGCTGTCATAATAAGAGTCGAAAATAAGGCATTTTAAAGGCGCTCCGCTGTCTCCTGTGGGCGCGGGGATTTTGTTTACAATCGCCTCCAAAACCTCCTCAACATTCAGTCCTGTTTTTGCGGAAACGCGCGGGGCATCTTCGGCAGGTATGCCGATTATGTCCTCAATTTCGCGGATTGCGTTCTCGGGGTTGGCGCTCGGCAGGTCTATTTTGTTGATAACGGGAACAATTTCCAGATTATGTTCAACCGCAAGGTAGGTGTTTGCCAAGGTCTGCTCCTCAAT
>CAJOPD010000108.1 GCA_905236685.1 uncultured Clostridia bacterium | reverse complement strand
TGATAAAAACAAGAGTGAGAATTGTCGGGAGCTTGTATTCTCTTAGCGACTCTGCAAGCCGTTTTATCATAAGCATCACGTCCTTTCATATGAATAATTGCCGCAAAAAAAGTTACACCGAAATAGTGTATTCCGATGTAAAAAATGTACTTTCTTAATTATACTATTATATGGGAAAAAAGTCAACAGAAAAAGTTTGAACAAAGTTTTAATTTTGACCGTCAAATTTTTTCATAATTTTTTTGGCGCAGTCGGGGCATATTTTTTTGTTTTCATATTCTGCAAGGTTTGCCTCACTGCCGCAGAATATGCAGAACGGGTTTAGCTTTCGCACCGTTATTTCCTTGTTATTCAGAAACAGCTCTACATAGTCGTTATCGCCTATTTCCAATGCTTCGCGGAACTCCGCAGGAATTACAAGCCTGCCGAGACTGCCCTCGACCTTCCTCGGAAAACCAATATTTTTTACCATAATAAATACCTCCGAACAAAAAATGCGCCAACAGGAGTTGACGCACGAAAAACGCTTTACTCCGATTGTCGCCAAACAAATCGTATTATCCACAATAGCAGAGTATGTGATAATAGAGTAAGCGTTTTTGCCGATAGGCAAAAACACATACACTGCTACCTTGTGGAATATTTAAAACAATTTGTTTGGCATTTTCATTTTACCATAAGAATTGCAATTTGTCCATAGGTTTTTTTTAAAAAATGGAAAAATTTTACAGTATACCCTTTGATTTAACGCTCATCGAATATTCGGTAGGTGTCATCTCGGTTATTTTTTTGAACGTATTTGAAAAATAATGCACGCTGGCAAAGCCGCAGGCGGCGGCAATTTCGCTGAATGTCATTTTGCCCTCGCTTATCAGGCGCTTTGCCTTGTCAATACGCAGGTTAGTGAGGTATTTAACTATGGTTGTGCCTGTTTTCTCTTTGAAAAGAGTTTTAATGTAGGTTTTGCTGAAGCATATTGCTTCAACCACATCGTCAAGCGTTACGGAATCTGAAATATGCTCGTTTAGATATGTAATAATTGTATCGACAATCATCTGCCTGCCTTCCTCGGCGGCTCTTTCGGTTGACGGGCGTGTTATCTGCGCTGTGTTGTTTTTGCGGACTATGCCTATCAGCAGTTCTTCAAGGTACACTCTTATAAGCTGTTCGGAGCCAAAAGGTGCTGTGTCCTTTTTAGTCATAGTGTTTAGTTCAACGATATTGAGTGGCTCATTAAAGCAATGCTCGGCTTCGTGTATGATTTTGGAAAGCAAAATTCTGTCGTTTTTGTCGAGGTGCATTATTTTGTTTTTTAAAAAATCCATATCCTTGCCCGATGCCGAAAACGAGATTATAATAGAGTTCGCAAAGCTGTTAAGCGCCCATATGTTGTGGTATTCATACGGCTTATGGAATACAATATCGCCTTGACGCAGAACATAGCAGCGCGTGTCCGCCAGAATACCGACCTCGCCGCGGTCAACGTATACAAGCTCCCAGAAGTCGTGTTTTTCGCCGTAAAATGAGTAGCCGCGCGCATATTCAAAATAATGCACGGTATAAAGCCTGTCAACGCTTATAAGGTTCTCGGGCGTAACGGGAATGTACTCCAAAATAATCACCTCTGTCCTATTTTACAAAATATATGTCCTAATTTGTAAAGAAATTAAAATGTGTTTATGGTAGAATATAAATGGTTTTTAGTGTGGTTAGGTTATTCTTACCTATATTGTACACTAAAACAGCAAAAAAATCAATAGTCTGATTTTGAAAAGAGGAATGTTTTTACAATGAACAAACAGGTTTCTGTTTCAACGCCGTCAAGGCTTTGCCTTTTCGGTGAGCATCTCGATTACCTCGGGCTTGAGGTTATTGCGGTTGCCATTAACCTAAGATTTTCGGCAAAGGTTACAAAGCGTGACGATAAGCTTATTAAAATTAAAATCCGCGACAGCAAAATAGATTCGCTTGGTATGGATAATGAGCTTGGGCTTTACAACGAGTACGAAATTGCTTTGTCAAAGCCGATAGAATACGAATCAAAGCGAGACTATCTCAAAAGCTGTGTAAATGTGCTTTTAAAATACGGCTGTGAGCTTTCGGGCTATGATATTCAAATGGATTCCACTATCCCGATTGGCAAGGGAATGTGTTCGTCAAGCACGATGGTTGTTGTGCTTATCAAGGCGCTTTTGGAGGCGTGCGGTCACCCCGACAAGGACAACCCCGAAAAGGTTGCTTACCTCGGTTACAGCGCAGAGGTGCTTGAATTTGGAGAACCGGGCGGAATGATGGACCATTATACCTCTGCCCTCGGCGGACTTGTAAATCTCAGTTTTAAGGGCGGCGAAACAAAGGCTTTCCCGCTTGACTGTAATCTTTCGGGCAAGTTTATCCTTTTTGATTCGCTTGTGCAAAAGGATACAATCGGTGTTCTTGCAAGGGCAAAAACTCCCGCATTAAAGGCACTTGACGCACTTTCAAAATACGGCATAACGGATATACGCGATTTCGTGAATGAGGAAAATTTAAAATATCTTGACGAGCTTGAGCCTGATTTGAGGCGTGTTCTGGAAGCGGATATTGACGACTTCAAAATTCTCCTCGAAGCAAAGGCAATGTTTGCATCGGGCAAGGTTGACAATGCAAAGCTCGGTGAGCTTATATACCGCCACCACAAGAATTTAAGAGACGGGCTCTCGATTTCGACACCTGCGG
>CAJOPD010000107.1 GCA_905236685.1 uncultured Clostridia bacterium | reverse complement strand
TCATCTTTACATATATCAAGCATTTTTTCTGCTAATATCCTTGCTATTCCCTTACGTCTATACTCGGGCAAAACCGCAATATTGGTGACCTGCGCCTCCCCCGAAACCCGCCAGAAACCGCAGTAACCCAAGATTTTACCGTTTTCTTTTGCCAAAAGGTATGTTGCGAGCCGATTTTTTGTCTCCTCCAAAAAGGACTGCTCGCTCCAAGGAACTGCAAAGCATTTTTTGTCAAGCTCTGCAAGAATACGGCAGTCTTTTTCGGTCATTTTAGTTATTTCCAAGCTTTTCCGCCACCTTACTAAGCGCATTATTAAGCATATCTGCGCACTTTTCGTACTCCTCAACATCGCTGCCGTATGGGTCGGCAATATCGCCGTCAAGCCCCGCATACTCGCAAAGTGTAAATACCTTGCCCTTTGCCGCCTGCTCCAAAACCATTTTATGAGCTTTGGTCATAGTCAGTATTAAGTCGCTTTTTTCAATAAGCTCCGTGTTTATTGTCTGCGCGTGATGTCCGAGCAAGTCTATACCGTACCTTTTCATTGCAATTATTGCTTCATTTGACGCAGGCTCGCCGTCAAGTGCAAAAAGCCCCGCCGATTCAATGCGCACATCAAGATTTTTTTCTGTTGCTATCTTGTTGAAAAGCGCCGCCGCCATTGCAGAACGGCAAGTATTGCCCGTACAAACAAAAAGTATGTTCATTGATTATTCTCCCACATATATGATTTTATGCCCTGCCGATTTATAGAGGCGGTTTTTTACCGCAAGCTCCATCTCGTCCTTCATACACATCTGCACATACGCTTTTTCTATGCCATTTTTGTCAAATTCACGCAAAGCGCCGAAAAGCACGGCGGCTAATTCGCCGTTGCTATTTCCTTCAAAAATGTATAAATCGTTTTCAAATTGATTGCTCGACGCCATTAAAACACCTGTTTTTATGCCGTTTTCCCTGTCCTTTGCCACAAGCTCCTTTATTTTTTTGGCTGTTTGCGCCCGTCCGCCCTCGACTACCGTGATTTCCGCATCTGGCGAATAGTGCTTGTATTTCATTCCGGGGCATCTCGGCGTTTCGGTTTCCTTTACTCCCGTCAAAACATTTTTACTGACCTCTGCCGCTCCGCAAACTTCAACTATATCTTCCTTGGTTATCCCGCCGGGGCGCAGAATTACAGGAATTTCGCCCGTAACATCAATTATGGTGGATTCCACGCCTATATCCGAGTTTTCACCGCAGATTATCGCGTCCGCCCTCCCGTCCAGGTCGGCTATTGCGTGCTCCGCTTTTGTCGGGCTGGGTTTGCCTGAAATATTGGCGCTCGGCGCCGCTATCGGCACGCCTGCCGCCTCTATAAAGGCTCTTGCCGTTGTACTTTTCGGTATCCTCACCCCGACCGTATCAAGTCCCGCCGTTACAATATCGGGAATACTCGGCTGTTTTTTGAGAATTAGGGTAAAGGGTCCCGGCGCAAATCTTTCTATTAGCTTTTTTGCATTTTCGGGTATCTCACGCGCAACTTTGCCTACATCTTCCGCACTTGCAATGTGCACGATTAAAGGATTATCTGACGGTCTGCCCTTTGCCTTATATATCTTTTTTATCGCCGCCTCGTCATATGCATTTGCGCCCAGTCCGTAAACCGTTTCGGTCGGGAACGCAACAATCCCGCCGTTTTTTATGATTTCACCCGCCGCCATAAGCGATTTTTCATCTTGCTTTTCTATAATCAGTGTTTTCATCTTTGAATCTCCGACAAGAGCTTATATTTCACATTCCAAAGCGGTTTTGACAGGTCAACATAGTATTTGTGCGGATTCTCAAATCGCTTTACCTCGTCCCACAGCTTGTCCACCTCCAAGGCGCAATACTCTTTAAGCACCTCTAAGGACGGACTTTCATATACACATTCGCCTGCTCTGAAAATCTCCTTCAAAAGCGGACGCGCATAGAAGTCGGTCACCGTCTTTTTCTTCCAGATATGCTCCTGGTCAAAAAGCTCATAGGGCTGTTCGTTGTCTATTTTTTCATCTCTTAAAGTCACAACATCGGCAATCGCCGCGCCCGTTTCCTTTGAATAAAGCCTGTAAACCTGCTTAAAGCACGGCGTCGTTATCTTTGTGACATTTTCCGAGACCTTTATTTTGGGTATAATATCCCCTTTTTCGTCCTCAACGGCAACCAGCTTATAAACTCCGCCAAAGATTGGCGACTCCATAGATGTGATAAGCCTTTCGCCGACGCCGAAGGAGGAAATCTGCGCTCCCTGCATCAAGGTATCGCGTATTATATATTCATCAAGTGAATTTGACGCACATATTCCGCAGTCGCTGTATCCCGCGTTATCTAGGATTTTACGGCATTTTTTGGAAAGGTAAGTTATATCACCCGAATCGATGCGCACGCCTTTCGGGCGTTTATTCATCGGTTTCAAAACCCCGTCAAAAACTTTAATTGCGTTGGGAAGCCCCGATTCCAAGACATTATAGGTATCAATCAAAAGGGTACAGCTGTCGGGGTATTGCCTTGCATATGCGGCAAATGCCTCATACTCGCTGTCAAACATCTGCACCCAGCTATGCGCCATTGTGCCGAGTGCGGGAACTCCGTACTCCCTATCCGCCAAAGCGCACGCCGTGCCGACACAGCCGCCGATATATGCCGCTCTTGCGCCCAAAATTGCCGCGTCCGACCCCTGCGCCCTGCGCGAGCCGAACTCCATAACAGGTCTTCCGTC
>CAJOPD010000106.1 GCA_905236685.1 uncultured Clostridia bacterium | reverse complement strand
GCGCAGCAATTAGATGCTATGTTCTCTCAACTTGATATCAGCCACCCTGCGTTTGCACCGTATCACATCTTTAAACAGGCTTCCGAAAATGTGAGGTCAAGCACAATTATAGGACTCGGTGCGAAGCTTCAGGTATTCCAGAACGAGATGATAAGGAGCATTACATCATATAATGAGATAAACTTAGAAGACGCAGGTAAAACAAAGTCGGCATATTTTTGCATAACGTCGGATCAGGACAGCACGTTCAATTTTTTGTCGTCGCTGTTCTTTTCTTTTTTGTTTATAAAGCTTGTTCGTTATGCGGATAACTTTGGGGAAAACGGAAAACTGCCGGTGCCTGTAAATTTTGTACTTGATGAATTTCCGAATATCGGGGCCATACCCGATTTCAAGAAAAAGATAAGTACGGTAAGAAGCCGCGGTATAAATATATCAGTAATATTCCAGAACATTGCTCAGCTCCAGAACAGATATCCATACGGAGCGTGGCAGGAGATACTGGGGAATTGCGACACTCAACTTTTCCTTGGGTGTACAGATCAGGAAACGGCAGCGTACATTTCCGACAGAACCGGAGATGTCACGGTAGGAGTAGCAAGCAAAACAAAAACTCTCAACTCAATGAGAATTACGGATTATACGACGGACTTCCGCGAAGCACGCTCAATAGGCAAAAGAAAGCTGCTCACTCCTGATGAAGTGCTAAGGCTCCCAATAAATCAGGCGCTTATAATCATGAGAGGCGAAAAGGTGCTTAAGGTCGATAAATTTGACTATACCAAGCACCCGTTTTCAAATCTGCTCGTGAAGGAGAAGGCGGTTATGCATATTCCAAAGTGGCGGCATGAAACTGAAATAAAAACAAACGACCGCGCAAGGGTTTCGCCGCAAGTTATTAACCGCCGGAATAAATCTGAGAATCGGGCTGTTAACGATCTTTTGGGAGACAGAGGGGGTGATAGCGATGGTGATGTTTCGAATGTAAGAAAGGTTGACAGAAACAGTATTTAAAAAAGGAGGTTTTATTATGCCAAGAAAAAAAGCAATCGAACAAGAAGAATTCACAGAAAACACTAAAGTTTCAGAAAACACTGAAAATGCTGAAGCAGGAGAAAACGAGGAGAAAAAACTAAGTCTCGGTATCCTTAAACTGGATCCGGAGGAAATCGAAGTACCGGAAGTAAAGAATGATACGACATGGAGCGAAATATCAAGCGCATATCATGCAAAACGCATTATACCCGTAGTGATTTCTGGACTTGAAAAAACCAAAGTTTACGGTAATGTTGCAATAGCGTATTACAAGGAGCAAAGAATCGTAATACCCGTAAGTGAAATGATGATAACGCTAAACAGTGTTAATTATCAGAACGAAACGATGGACGAAAGACTAACAAGAATCTGTAACAGTATGCTGGGCGCAGAGACGGATGTCATTATCAAAGGAATTGATAAAAAAGCTTTAAGCGTTGTCGCAAGCAGGAAAGAGGCAATGATAAAAAAACGTGAGAGATTCTATCTGACGCCGCTTTCTGACGGCCTTCCACACATAAGAGAAGGAAGGATTGCGGAAGGCAGAATTATTGCAGTGTCACCCATGGTTGCAAGGATCGAATTGTTCGGGCTCGAAGTTACAATTCCGGCATCTCAGATCAGTTGGGATTGGATCTCTGATGTATCGGAAAGTTTTCATGTTGGAGAGACTTTAAATGTTCTCGTGACAAAGGTCGAGGGAGAAACACCGGATAATTTGAAGGTTGAAGTTGATGTTAAAAGCATAACGCCGAATACCTCAAAAGATAATTTAAGTAAGTGCGTAGTTCAGGGGAAATACATAGGTGAGGTCACAAATGTAAGAAACGGCACTGTGTTTATCAGACTTAAAATAGGCGTCAATGCGATATCGCACACAAATTACGATAAAAGAATGCCGGGGCGGGGCGATATTGTAAGCTTTGTGGTGACAAGAATAAACGAAGACTACGGAAATGTCAGCGGCGTACTTACCAGGATAATCAAACAAGTAATTTAAACACCATGCGGCGGAGGGGAAACCTTCCGCCGCCAAAATTTTTGGGAGGTGAAAAGCTAATGGAAAAATGCTATACGCATTGTTGCAATGTGGCAAGGTTTATAAACAATGTACACGGCAACTGGAGAAACAGTATGTATGTTACCTGCAGCGTTTGCAAATATAAGCAGGAAGCTTGCTGTAATGACCTTTTAGTCAGTTTTGACAAAGAGGGTAAGCCTTTGATAATTACCGTTACGGACGCAAATTTTATATTTGGAACAATCATTGACAAGAGCGAATGCCTTCTTGAACTGAGCAACGCAAAATTCAGGTGCATTTTTGAAAACTATTTAGACAAATATACACATGAAGTTACGAGTGATTGTCCCTTTCTTAAAATTGCGAAAATGGTAAATAATGGGAAATAAATGGAAAAACACAGGGAAATTGGCCCATATTTACGCACTTATTTGCTGAAACCCTATTTTCTTGAATAAAAAAACAGTTTACAATAAAGTCGGAAGGAGGTTCAGGAAAATGAAAGAAGTAAAAAAGGTAACATGTCCCTATTGCGGCGCACCTGCAATTTTCAGGCAGGATGATTATGTACATGGCAGCCGCGGACAGGGAAAGTTTCTATATGTTTGCAAAAATTATCCCGCATGTGATTCCTACGTAGGAGTACACGAGGGAACCAAAATCCCTATGGGGACGTTGGCAAATAAAGCTTTGCGCAGAAAAAGGATGAAAGCTCACAGAATTTTTAATCTTTTGTGGGAAAAGCATTTGATGACAAAAAAAGAAGCATACCGCTGGATGGAATACTTTATGGGACTTAAAAAAGATGACGGACATATCGCAATGTTTTCGGATTACAGATGCGAAGTTTTGATAGATAAATGCAGGGAGGTCCTTGTTAACAACCATATTAAACTTCCGGCGGCGTAAAGGTGGGAAAACACATGAATGAATATGAGAGAAATTTGGTTGAAAACAATTTATCGACAGTAAAATCGGCTGTAAACAGTCTCATCTACGGCGGCAAAATAAATCAATCCGAATACGACGATTATTTTCAGTACGGATGTCTTATGCTTTGTGAAAAGGCGGGGAAATACGACGGTAGGGTTAAATTCAGCACCTTTGCCGAGACGGTGCTAAAAAATGCGTTTGTTGATTTATACAGGAAAAATAAAAATAGTGTTTCGGGTGATATATCTTTGTCGGAGGAGCTTTCCGACGACGGTGCTTTGCTTGAAGAATTCTTAAAAAGCGAACTTGATACCGAAAAAGAAGTGCTTTCGTCAGTCCTTGAAAAAGATATAAAGCAAATGATAAGCGAGGCTAAAAGGAAGTGCAAGACTCCCACGACTGTTAAAGGCTTTGAAGCGCTTGAGCTTAAAATATCCGGTATGACCGGAAGTGAAATCGCAAAGCTTTACAATGTACCGGCAAACTCGGTGCGAAGTTGGATAAGCAGAGCAAAAAAGATTCTGCTTGCTGATGAAAAATTTGTTGCGCTTTTTTGAAAAATTCCGTAAAAATAAATATACTGAATAAACGGAGGCAGACAATGATTACATATTACACATCAATAGGACGAATGGTTGTTAAAAATGAAAACGGCAATAAAGTACCAATGATTATTACGGACAGCGGTGAGTACGGTATGAGTATTGACGAACTTATGATATGGGGGAGTCTTCACTGGAACTTTTTAAACAAGCAGGATCTTGAAAAGGAGTACTTAAGACGGAAAGAAGCAGCGCATATTTCTGATGATGTATCTTTTGAAAGAACGCTTGAGAGACTGAAACAAAGAAATCTTGTTAAAGAAGGCACTGACTATATTGCTGCGGACGCTTTGTATAATCTTTTATCGAAACTGACAATACGGCCGGTAATAATAAGTACCGCTGATAAGCTTAAGAGCTGTATTTATATGTGCTTATGTAAGAATGTACCGGTAGTGCAGTGTATAAAGAAATACTTCGGGCAAAATATCAGTTCTGAAGAAAAACGCATTTTGAATTTAGCAAAAAGCGTTGCCGTTACGACATCTGAGATTATAAGGTGTACGGAAAATAACATAAAGAAGCTTAAAAACGAAGAGGATGTCATTGACAAAATATATGCCTTTAATGACGACACTTCAGAAACAATTATGACAGATACCAGATTCAGTACAGTGAAATCAGATGTACTCAAAACTGTGGCAAATCTGTATCTGAAAAAACGGATCATATTCGAGAATTAAAACTGATGCGGCACGGTGCAAACCGTGCCATTATTTTTTTGGAGAAAACAACCTATGAATAAAATAATATTACGCAAAATAGTCATCACATCGCTTATTGGAGCAGGCTGTGCGGTGCTTGGAATCTCTGCAGGCGTAGCCTTTAAGGACAGAGTTTTTGTGCTGCTGAGTTTGGCTGTTTTAGTTATGAGCCTTGCAAAAGCATCCAATCTGTATTTAATTGATAAATGGAAAAAATATTTTGAAGTTTATGGGGTTTGTACCGGAATAACGCCTGGGAGACTTACCGGGACAAAAACAGTAAAGATTACAAACGGCGATAACGAATACGAAGTTGTCGTGCCTAAGAATGTAAAAATAAAAGAAGAGCATGCATATACATTGTGCTTTAAACAAATAGGCGATATTTCTGCTCTTGATAATAAGTTTATAAAAACCCGTATATTATCGGATAATTTTATAGGCATTTCCGGTGCATAGGATCAATTAACTTTCAACACACTCCTCCGGCAGTTTATCATCGCGCAGACCTTTAAAAACAGGCTGACGCATACTGCCGGAGGTGTTCTTTTCCATATATTTGACGGTGCAGCAGAGCACAGGTTCAATCCAGACGGCTGTTTCAGAACTTGCAAACAGAGGCTCTGTATGCGGAACGGAGCTGATTTTTTGAAAAGCCTCACTGCTGACGCCGAGAGTAACATGCCCCTTGCTTTTAAGGATACCGCCTGAATACTGCCCTAAAATAATACTTGTCATGCCCGGCTTGGGGATATATCCGCACACGACAAAATCCTCGTCTTTGAGATTCTTGCATTTTATCCAGTCTTTTGTCCGCTTGTCGAAATAATATCGGCTGTCTTTTCGCTTCGCTACAATGCCTTCCAAGTTTTGCTCTTTGGTAAGGTTATAAAAAGCAATGCCGCTTCCCTCAATAACTCTTGAAACAGCAAATCGGTCTGATTCGTATGTGACAGCCTGACTTAAAAGCTCCTTGCGCTTTGTAAGAGGTAAATCATTTACTGCATGGTCTTTGTAATATAAAATATCAAAAGCCGTAAAACAGGCAGGATATTTTTTAGAT
>CAJOPD010000105.1 GCA_905236685.1 uncultured Clostridia bacterium | reverse complement strand
GTCGGTACCGACATTCCGTTTAAACCTCTTTCAATATCGCTTATATGCTGACAGCTCACATCTAATTTTTCTGCTATATATTCCTGTGTAAACCCTCTTTTTTTTCTTACCTCTTTTATTCGCTTGCCTATCGGCTCATAATCATAATTCTTAATTTTCATATAAAAACTCCTTAAAATCATAAATTTATAAAACTTACACATATATTATAGAATTTTAAATTTTTAAATATAATCAAGTAGAAGTTTTATTTTAAAACTTTTACTTGACAGAGTAAAAGGTAAGTGTTATAATGTTAAACATAAATTTTAATAAGAAAGGACGGAATTTATGAAAAACAAAATTTTGAGCTTTGTCATAGTGCTTTGTATGCTCTTTGGCATATTGGTAATGCCCGTGGGGGCGGAAAATACAGAGGGGGATTTTACATATTATGTAACAGAGAGCAAAGAGGCAATAATCTCCTCAGTTAATCCGCAGATAAGCGGACATATTGTCATTCCCGAAACAACTAACGATGGTTACAATGTAATAGGAATTGACAGTCAGGCATTTGACGGTTGCGCGAATAATATCACTTTGTCATTGCCCAAAACGCTTGAATGGATTGATGGGTATGCGTTTGCGAGATGTCCGTTGATTTCACTTGAACTTGACAGCGAAAATCTGTATTTTAAATTAGTTGACGGGATTTTGTATTCTGCTGATATGACAAAACTGGTATATGCTTCGCCTAGACTTACAGGTGATTTTGTTACACCTGACAGTGTAACAACTGTTTGCGACGGAGCGTTTGTATTTAGCCAGTTTGACAGTATAACAATTTCGGATAATGTCACAACAATGATGACGAGCGCATATAGAGGGGAAGCTCTGTGGGAAAACGACGGATATTATGGTAGAGTGTTTGCTAACGCACTTTGCAAACATATTACAATAGGTAAAAATGTTCAAAAACTTGGAAGATGTCTTGTTTACCGTTGTCCCCTTTTGGAAGACATTACGATTTTAGGTGACAAAACGATATTTGAAGATGATTTTGTAATAGATGATACTGGTAATGGATACGGGGATTTTCAACAAGGAAGCGTTGCAAAACTTCGTTTTTATGCAAATTCATTTGCAGAAGAATATGCCAAAGAGTATTACCGAGGTGAATGGGAATATTTAGAAACCGAAGGTTCAGAACCGAACCATAGCGGTGAAAGTAGCGGCGGCAGCGGCTCCGGCGGCGGTGGTTTACAGCAGCTTCCCGCGCCAAAAAATCTCCGCTGGAATGAGGACGAGAACGGACAAGCAGCATATGGCAGCATATCCTGGGACAGCGTAGAAAATTGTGAAGGTGAATATTATATAACGGTATACCGTAACGGTGAAGATGTATTTCATACCTCGTGGGGAGAATTGTACTATGGAGACAGACAATCCGTAGATGTAGTACACAGTAATATTTTTAACGAATCGGGGATTTACACCTTTTCAGTAGTTGCAGAAGGTGACGGAATTCAATGGGTTGACAGTGAGCCCGTGATGAGCGGAGGATTTCACTTTACAGCTCCTAACCAAAAGCTTGAAACGCCGACAGAGCTGCAATGGATAGAAAACGGCATTTTAAGGCATAAGGCGGTTGAAAATGCGGGAGGATATCTGTATGAGGTGTATAATCAAAATAAAAAATCACTTGGAATTCTTTGGGACCCGCCATACAACACACTGTCGGCGAGTGCAACGGGGTATGCAGAGAAAGATTTATCAAAGTATATGATTGAGGTATCAGGCTGGGAAGAAGACCTTAAAGGCATATATGTTACTGTAACAGCACTGACATATAATATAAATGAATATCAAAACAGCGATAAATCTGTATTCAGCGCAATATATAACATTGAAGCTGCCGAAAGCGCGGCAGAAAGCAGTATGAATTCTCTTTTAGAGGATATAGACAATGAAACATCTACTGCCGCAGAGGCGCTTGATTCCTTCCTCGAACAAATGGAGGACAGCAATATTGAAAATACAGACATTGCTATATCAATGCAGCAAAACGAGCAGTTTGTAAACAGTATAAGCAGACTTGAAGCCGCTTACTGCGAAGAAACAGGCATAGAGGTAGCGATAGGAAATAATGAAGAAGACAATGAATATTTGGAAACCAGAGGAATTGATGTAAGCAAAGTGACGATTGTTGGAGCGGCGCTGAATTCACAAGACGGTGCCGATGTCAATATAAACTTTTCTAAGGTTGAGGAAATGCCGCAGGTGAATGAAAGTTTTTATAAGAATACCGTTGCTGTAAACATTGGCATAGAAGGTGTTAAAGATGCGGAAAAGCTTGATATCCCCATTCAGATAAAAATGCCCGTTCCGACAGGTGTTTTGCCCGAAAGATTGGTAATCATTCATTATCACGCAGACGGGACATCGGAGGAAATACACCCCGCAGTATCTTATGATGGCGAAGGAAAGGCATATGTGACATTTGTTTTGACAAGCTTCTCAACATTTGTTTTCTGCAACGAGCAAGACCCTGCACCCGCACAGACCGGCGGTGGCGGTGGCGGTGGCGGCGCCGGAGCGTCAACATATACTGTTAAGCTTGACACCAATGGCGGCAACGAGCTTAAAAACATAATTGTGAAAAAAGGTCAGTCAATCGGAACAATACAAACTCCGCAAAAGAAGGGATATGTATTTGACGGCTGGTATGCAGACAAAGATTTGACCAAGCTTTATTCCGCTGATGAAAAGGTGACGGCGTCAACAACGCTTTATGCAGGCTGGAAGGTGGACCCCGTGCGTCAGATGACCTTAACAATCGGGGACAAAAATGCAACGGTGTTTGGCGAAGCAAAATCAAATGATGTTGCGCCGATTATAAGAAATGACCGCACGATGCTGCCGATAAGATTTATCGCGGAGGCGCTTGGCGCGGAAGTCGGCTGGGACAGCGAGAACAAAGTTGTTACAATAACCAACGACAAAATAACAATTGAAATTACGATAGATAAAAGCGTTGCGGTTGTAAACGGTAAAGAAATTTCGCTTGACAGTCCCGCATTTATCGAAAAGGACAGAACATTCCTGCCACTTAGGTTTGTTTCGGAAAATCTGGGGGCGGAAGTTGACTGGGTTGAGGAAACAAAACAGGTAGTTATCACAAAGCCGATAGACGAATAATAAAATAGCATAGCTTATAGCTGTGCTCAGACTGTCGAAAAAGTCGCCAGACCGCAGTAATTTATTTACTCTGTGTTTGGCGCCTTTTTTTGATTTTTACTTTTGTGAAATGTGTCACTTCTTTAAAAAGCGCTTTATTTTCTGCTTTTGCCGATTTCAAGCTCTACCGTACCGTCGTACGCCGACGAGCCTAAAATCGACAAATCCGCCTTCCTTTTTCGGCATCTGCGAGCGTGTCGAAGGTTTATCGACACGCTCAGCACAGCGTAAGCTGTGCTATTTTATTGCCTCTGTCACATATTGTATCAGTGCGGTCCATTCGTCAAGCGCACCCTGCTTTATTTTGAGGTCGCATTCTGCGGTTTTGCATATCCGACCGACCAAAAATTCCTCGGAAAACTTTCGCGATTTTTCGGCGTATCGTGCCGCGGCGG
>CAJOPD010000104.1 GCA_905236685.1 uncultured Clostridia bacterium | reverse complement strand
GTCGTATCGGGGCGCGGGGAACTGCACCTTTCGGTGCTGATAGAAAATATGCGCAGGGAAGGCTATGAATTTCAGGTATCAAATCCCGTTGTAATCTTTAAAACGATAGACGGCGTAAAATGCGAGCCGATAGAACGGCTGACGGTGGATATTCCCGAAGAATTTACGGGCGTGATAATGGACGGGATAATCGCAAGACGCGGCGAACTTGTCAATATGACGCCGTCGGCGCAGAACTATACAAGGCTGGAATTTTTAATTCCGTCGCGTGCGCTTATCGGATACAGGAGCGAAATGCTGACCGCGACTAAGGGCACGGGCATAATAAACAGCATTTTAGAGGGCTATGAGGCGTATAAAGGCGAGATAAAGCAGAGAAACAGGGGCGCGCTTGTGGCGTGGGAAACGGGCACGAGCGTAACCTACGGGCTGTATAATGCACAGGAACGCGGAACGCTGTTTATCGGTGCGGGCGTGGAGGTGTATGAAGGTATGATAGTGGGCGAAAATGCGCGGAATGAGGACATCGTGGTAAATGTCTGCAAGCGTAAGCACGCGACAAATACACGGGCGTCAGGCTCGGACGATGCATTAAAGCTCACACCGCCGAGATTTTTGTCGCTTGAACAATGCCTTGACTTTATCGCAGATGATGAGCTTTTGGAGGTAACGCCTAAGCATATGCGTATGCGCAAAAGGATACTGAAAACCGACCTCCGCGCAAAAGCGCGCGCGAGAGGGTAGTAACAGAGAGGAAAAAATATGATAACAAGTAAACAAAGGGCTTTTTTGCGGAAACAGGCGAACGGTCTTGACCCGATTTTCCAGATAGGCAAGGGCGGGATTACCGATGAGGTAATAACCCAGCTTGCGCTTGCGCTTGAAACGCGCGAGCTTATAAAAATCCATATTCTCGAAACGGCGCTCTTGGACGCAAAAACGGCAATAAACGAGGTGGCGGAGCGGTTAAAAGCAGAGCCTGTGCAGGCAATCGGCTCAAAAATCGTCATATATAAGCGGGCGAATAAAGAAAAAAACAGAAGGATTGAGTTACCCAAAAAATGTGTAAAATAGGAATTCTGGGCGGAACCTTTAACCCAATTCATAACGGACATATCGAAATAGCAAAACGCGCGCGGGAGCAGTACGGGCTCGATAGGGTGGTTTTTTTGACGAGCGGAAACCCGCCTCATAAGCAGGGTCGGCAAATTCTTGACGCAAAAATAAGGCATATTATGGTAAAGCGCGCTGTTTCGGGGCTTGACGGCTTTGAGGCGTGCGACTGGGAAATCAAAAGGGACGCGCCGTCATATACGCTTGACGCGCTCCTGCACTTTAATGAAACTTTTCCGAAAGCCGAAATTTACTTTATAATCGGCGGCGACTCGCTGCGTGATTTTGATAAATGGCATAAACCGCAGGAAATTTTAAAGCTTTGTAAACTGCTGGTCTATGACAGAACGGGCGGAACGGCGGAGGCTGTATTTGCAAAAAAAATTTCGGGCGCAAAAATAGAGATTTCGTCAAGCGAAATAAGGGACAGCATAAAAGCGGGCAAAAGCATAGACGGCAAAGTGCCTGACGCTGTCGCACAATTTATAAGAAGAAATGAGATTTACGCACTCGTGCCCGATTTTGAGAAAAAGCTCAAAACAATGCTGAAACCCGAGCGGTTTTTGCATAGCCTGGGCGTTCGGGATATGGCGGTCCTGCTTGCAAAAATTCACGGCGCGGATATAGAAAAGGCGGAAATTGCGGGTCTTTTGCACGATAACGCCAAAAATATGGACGATATTTACGGGCGCTGTGCCGATTTGGAGGTAGAGCTTGACAGCGCGGAGCGGGAAAATCCTGCCCTTGTCCACGCAAAGCTCGGCGCAGAAACGGCAAAATGCATTTTCGGCATAACCGACAGCGAAATCATAAACGCGATAAGGTGGCATACGGTGGGAAGGCGGGATATGAGCCTTTTGGAGAAAATCGTCTTTGTCGCAGACCTTACCGAGCGTGGCAGAAAGTTTCCCGACGCGGACAAAATCAGAAAAATTGCAAAAAAAGATATCGACAGGGCAGTTTTTGAGTGCGTAACGGCAACCGTTGCGGTAAACAAAAAGCGCGGACAAGCCATTCACCCCAACGCCTACCAAATAATTTCGGAATTTCAAAAAAAATTTCAAATAAAGTATTGACAAACTATATTAGGTGTGCTAATATTATCGTGTGTATTTAATTCTAATGTTTTAGAATAGCTTAATATATTTCAAAAAGGGAGATTGAGTTACTATGAAGAAAGCAATTTCAATTCTGTTGGCAGTAGCTACAATGGCTTTCGCCACAAGTGCAATGGCAGCTACCGACGGTGATGTAGGTACAACTGCAAACAGAAAGGGTACCACGGCGTTTGTATCTAATGCTTCGCTCGTATCAAGTATGCCGTGTTTTAGAGTAGGAGATACAGTCACTTTTGATGTATCAAATTTGACCAGCGGTAAAGAATTAACGGTTATAACCTATAAATCCGGCGGATCGCTGAGTGATTCTACCGTGCAGTACATAAACCAGTATACCACTACGACAAGTCAGACAATTTCATACACAGTAAGGGATATAGATGCTGGTATATATGTGTTGAGTATAAATGAAAACGGAAACAAGCTTTCGGATTTCTACTATAAGATAGGTACTCCGACAGTAGAGCTGATTACAGCTTCGCCTGCGATTTCAAATACCTCTGCATATGTAATGGAGGCATATGATGGCAAATGGTCCATAGGATTTGTTGGCAAGGTTAAGGTAGATACTGGTGCAATAAACATTCATGAAATAGCTCCTAATGCGGGCTTTAAAATAACTGCAAACGGCGTTTCAAAGCAGGTTGGATTTGGAATGAATACTGCCGGCATTGCCGACAATAGTTCAGTTAGTCTTGAAGGTCAAGATCTTGAAATTACGGGTGGTTACTCAGTTCTTTATGGCTTAACAATGTATGATGTTCCTGAGGCACAAAAGAACGCTGTTACCGCAGAAGTAAAGCTTGATGCAAATATTGTTGAATAATCGGGAGGTAAAGCACAATGAAGAAGATTTATAGAAAACCCAGCGTGGTATTGGAAAGCTTTGTCTCCGAAGAGATAATGCAGTCTAAGAATAATGTTTTGAGCGGCTTAACGGTTGCAGACGGCGAAGGAAATAACTTTACCTTCTTGGAAGCTACTGGGGAAGGCAACATTTTGAACAGTATTGATTATGACGATTTTCATAACTAAGTAAATCAAAAAGGACGCAAATACTTGCGTCCTTTTTTTTTTTGCGCCTTTTTATACACCCACAAAAAACCTCCTTGTGTAAACAAACAAATCAAACAACTTTATCGGTGGGGTTATCCCCTGCCGTAAGGAAAAACAGTACACTTGGTGGGGTGTAAACCGCGAAAGGCACGGAAAAGTTTGCCCGAGCGTATGCAAATATGCCTCTGCCGAAAGGCAGAAGATGGCATTTTAGGCGAATTGCGAAGTTTGCGAAAATATAGATTTTTCTGCAAACTTGCGCAACCTGAGCCGGCAAATTCGGGGATAAACAAGGGGTTAGCCCCTTGTTTGCCCTTTGGTACTTTGGGGCAAGCCAAAGTACATACATAAATCTTTTCAATATCGCTGATTTCCCAACCCTTCCGCTTTTTGCTGCGCACCCCCCTTAAAAAGTGGAGGCTCTGTCGGTGGCTTGACTATACAAAAAAGCCCTGCTTGTGTAAAGGAGGGCTTTTTATGTTACCACGATTGTATTTGCCGTTATATAAGCCTGCCCATAAGCTCGTTGCTCCTCTTTATGAACTCGGTCATCTTTTCGGGAGAGAGGGGCTTGTGGCACAGCATAGCCAGGTCAAAAATCTGATTTGCGATAGCGGTTTTGTCGCTTTCCTCCGCCGTATCCAGCTTTTTGATAAGCGGGTTATTTGAGTTCAAAACCAGCGTAAGCTCGTCCTTGAACATATCGCCCATACCCGCGAACTGCTGACCGTACGAGCGGTACAGTTCCTGCATTCTTCGGCTTTCCTCCGACAAAAGCACAACTGCGGGCATATCTTCCTTTTTGAGCGCCTGAACTTCTATCTTTAAGCTGTCGTCCGAAAGCGCATTTTTAAAGATTTCGATAAGCTTGCCGTCCGCTTTTTCGTCCTTTTCGGCGTCATTATCGGCTGTTTCCGCAACCGACGAGTCAATCCTTTTGAATTTCACACCCTCCTCCTTCATTTCTATAAATGAGATGAAGTGCGTATCTATTACAGACGGCAAAATTACTGCGTCAAGCCCTTGTTCGCGGAACATATTGATGTACTGCGACTGCAAGCTTTCGTCCGACACATAGTAAACATCTTTGTTTTCCTTGTCTTGTAAGTATTCCGAAAGGGTTATATGCTTTCCGTCAAGGTTTTTATAGACGATAAAGTCTTTTACCTTTTCATAAAACTTTTCGTCGCGCATACAGCCGTATTTTATGAACACATTTATATCTTCCCAGTACTTGTCATAGTCCTTGCGGTGCTTGGTGTAAAGCTCTTTGAGCTTGTCCGCAACCTTTTTGGTTATGTGCGCCGATATTTTTCTTACATACCCGTCATTCTGCAAAAAGCTCCGCGATACATTAAGCGGAAGGTCGGGGCAGTCGATTACGCCCTTTAAAAGCATTAAGAATTCGGGGATTACCTCTTTTACATTATCAGCTACAAAAATTTGGTTATTGTAAAGCTTTATCTGCCCTTCGTTTGCCGTGAATTCGTGGTTTATTTTCGGGAAATAGAGTATTCCCTTTAAATTAAACGGAAAATCTACATTTAAATGTATCCAGAAAAGAGGCTCGTTAAAGTCCAGAAAAACCTTTTGGTAAAAGTCCTTATAGTCATCGTCCTTGCAGTCCTTGGGCGCTTTTACCCAAAGCGGAGTGACATCGTTGATTGGGGCGGGCGGGATTTCCTTCCCGTCCTTGTCCTTTTCGGGCGCTTTGCCGATAATCTCAAAATAAATCGGCACGGGCACAAACGCGCAGTATTTGGAAAGCACTTCACGCACGGTAAATTCCTCCAAAAACTCCTTGGAGTCCTCCGCTATTGTGAGAATAATTTTTGTACCGCGCTCGGTACGGTTTCCTTTGCC
>CAJOPD010000103.1 GCA_905236685.1 uncultured Clostridia bacterium | reverse complement strand
GAATCGAATATCTGTTATCAGCACTTTAGGAATACGGAAGAAGATAAAGCGTTCAGCTTCTGCACCGTAGAAGTATTCAAAGTTATATGACATTGTTTTCACCTCCTTACTTTGGGTATAAAAAAAGGCGGCAAGTTGCCGCCTTAAAAGTTTTGCATTTATACTGCTATGCGATACTCTATTTCAAAATCCTGATATTTCTTTTCCGATTTAATTCCCATCTTCATTTTGTATATTAAATGCTCTGCCTGAATATTTGCCTGAATCATATGAATACTCGGCGCAGACGCCTTTAACCGAACGCCGTACCGCCCGCCCTGACGCACAATTTTCGGTTCTTCTAAGGAAAGCTCATCGGTTGACGGCGAAACAATGCCGTAGCCGCAGGTGCGGACCTGATTTAATGCGTCGGCGACCTTGTCGTATTCCGCTTTTGTCTTTGATAAGTCGCGGATAAGCGTTATTAAGGACTCCCGACCGTCTATCGCAAAACCAGACTCCTCGCCCAGAATACGATAAAACAGCTCATCGGGAATGTTCAGCTTTAATATGGAATTTCCTGCGCCCAAATCAATGCCGTCAATCGCAGAACTATCGATAAAATCGTAGGACGAAAGACTGTCTGACAGATTTTTGATGTTGCTAATCTTTGAAAGAGGAGCAATTTCGGTCTTTATGGCATTTAAGACATCTTCATAAAGCCAGTGCCCGCTGCCGAGCCGCATAAACCATTTCGGGAACTCAAAAGTTATTTCGTTCAGCGGGAATTCAAACAGAACGGTTTCCATAATTTTTGCAATATCGTTTTCGGTCAGCTCCTGACAATTTACCGATACGACCGAAACGCCGTATTTGTCAGCAAGCTCCGCCCGCAAATTCTGACAGGCGTCAGATGCGGGGTCGGCGGAATTCAAAACGATTACAAAAGGCTTGTTTATCGCTTTAAGCTCGTTTACAACGCGGTTTTCCGCCTGAACATAGCTGTTTCGGTCAATGTCACAGATGGAACCGTCGGTAGTCACTAAAATACCGATGGTGGAATGGTCGCAAATAACCTTTTTTGTGCCAAGCTCCGCCGCCTCAAAAAACGGCATAGGCTCGTTTGACCAAGGAGTAGAAACCATACGGGGCATATCGTCCTCGATATACCCGGACGCACCGTCCACTATGTAGCCCACGCAGTCTATCATACGCATATTCATATGCGCGTTGTCGCCGAGCGCGATTTCCACCGCCTCATTAGGCACAAATTTCGGCTCGGTTGTCATAATGGTACGCCCCGCCGCCGACTGCGGAAGCTCGTCGCGGGTGCGCTCCGCCTGATACCCGTTTTCCAGATTGGGTATTACAAGCAAATCCATAAATTTCTTTATAAAAGTAGATTTACCGGTGCGGACGGGTCCCACAACGCCTATATAAACATCTCCGCCCGACCGCTCCTTTATATCCTGATAAATATTGTAGTCTGCCACAAACAGCTCCTCCTTTATAGTACAGGTTACTACATATATATTTGGACGAAGAAAAAATTAGTACAAAAAAATCTCCCCCAAAAAAGAGAAGATTTAACATTGTTTTCGGACTATGGAATATTCATCGCCCGCACGGAAGTACGGGCAGTTATCAAAAGAACCGTGCAGGAAACGGAAAAACTCGTCTTCATCTAATGACATTTCACAGCAGTAGCAGTCGTATTCGTCATCATAGGAGTAATATAAACAGGTTTCGCAGCGATTTGTTTGTTTTGCCATATAAGCACCACCGCCTCCTTTTAATTATAGCTGTTAAGCGGCATAATGTTTACTTCATATTATCCTTTATGCCTAATAAATAATCGGCAGAAACATCAAAAAATTTACAAAAGGCAACAATATCATCAATAGACGGCTCACATTGACCGCATTCTATATGCGATATTTTTCTTTGCGTCATACATAATGCCTTTCCAAGCTGGGTTTGATTAAGGTCTTTGTCTTCCCGTAAATTTCTTATTTTCTCGCCAAAAGAGATTTTCATTTTTATCACCCGAGAAAAGCTTATCATAGACAAAATTCGTCTATTGACTTTTAGAGAAAATTTCTCTATAATTAGGGGCAAGGGAGTCAAGAAGATAAAGCTGATAGACCAGCTTAACATCAGCACGGGATACAACTTCCTGGCCGACTCGATGAAGATGAG
>CAJOPD010000102.1 GCA_905236685.1 uncultured Clostridia bacterium | reverse complement strand
TATGATGGCGTCTAAAATTGTACTTGCAAACAATGCAAAGATGGGGAAATCCCCGGCGCAAATTCTGACAGATACAAATGCCGCAATCTGTTCTAACAATAAGGCGAGAATGTTTGTCACGGTATGGCTCGGTATATTGGAGATTTCCACCGGAAAGCTCACGGCAGCAAACGCAGGGCACGAATATCCCGCAATAAAACGCGCAGGCAGCGGTTTTGAGCTTTATAAGGATAAGCACGGACTGGTAATTGGCGGTATGGAGGGCGTGCAATATAAAGAGTATGAAATTCAGCTGCAAAAAGGCGACCGGATTTTTGTATATACAGACGGTGTGCCGGAGGCAACAGATGCTGAAAAACAGCTCTTTGGCACGGACAGAATGGTGAAGGCACTGAATGAAGCACCCGATGCGGCCCCCGAGGAAATACTCAAAAATGTCCGCAAGAATGTTGACAAATTTGTAAACGGAGCAGAGCAATTTGACGATTTGACAATGCTGTGTATTGAATATAAGGGAAAGGAAGACGGAAATGAACATTAAGTTAGAGGGGCGCATTGATGCCAACAATGCCCCGCAAATTGAAAAGGAAATTATTACAAAGCTTGAAAAGGATAATGACAGCTCGCTTACGCTTGATATGGAAAAGCTTGAATATATATCAAGCGCCGGGCTTAGAATTCTTTTAAATCTTAAAAAAGACTATACGCCGGATATTAGGCTTACAAATGTAAGCTCCGAGATTTATGAAATAATGGATATGACCGGATTTACCGAGCTGATGACAGTAGAAAAAGCCTATCGTGTTGTTTCGGTGGAAGGCTGCAAAAAGATTGGTCAAGGTGCCAACGGCACAATTTACTGCATTGACCAGGACAATGTGGTTAAGGTTTATAACAATGCCGATGCGCTTGCCGATATTCAGCACGAGCGTGAAGTTGCAAAGCTGGCATTGATTTTAGGTATTCCCACGGCGATTTCCTATGATGTGGTAAAGGTTGGCGATAGCTACGGCTCGGTATTCGAGATGCTTAATGCGTCCTCCTTTGCCGAAATTCTTGCAAATGAGCCGGAAAAGTTTGATTGGTGCGTAGAGGAATATGTGAAAATGCTTCAAAAAATTCACGGAACTCTTGTGCCTGAGGGAAAACTCCCCGATATGAAAGAAACAGCGCTGTCTTGGGCAAAATTTATGCTCGATTATCTGCCAGAGACTGCCACAAAAAAGCTTGTTTCCCTCGTTGAAGCGGTGCCGCACGACGACCATATGATACACGGAGATTATCATACGAAAAATTTGGAACTGACGCAAAATGAAGTGCTTTTAATCGATATGGACACGCTGGCGGTAGGACACCCGATATTTGAGCTGGCAAGTATGTATAATTCCTTTGTCGGATACTCCGAATACGACCACGAAATATTCAAAAAATTTCAGGGTTTTGACAGGGAGATAGGTGTGTCGTTCTGGAAAAAGTCGCTGGCTGCTTATCTTGGTACCGATTGTGAAACAAAGATACGCGAAGTTGAGGATAAAGCGCGGATTATCGGTTATACCCGTATGATTAGGCGCTCAATAAGGCGAAACGGCTTGGAAACGGAAAAGGGAAGAGCGGAGATAAATCTTTGGAAGGAAGAGCTTTTGGAGCTTTTGGAAAGGACAGACACGCTCGTGTTCAGCCGTAATGAGCTTGATATTAGGGCTGAAAATGAAAACCTACCGGAAGTGCAAAAATTTGCGGCGGAACATCTTGCAAAAGTGGATTGTCCGCCGGCAACCGCTATGCAGATAGGTGTAGCCATAGAAGAAATCTTTATCAATATTTCAAACTATGCGTACACATCGGATAAAGGAAACACAGTTGTACGCGTTGAGGTTTCAAAAGAACCGGTTTCCGTTTCGATTACCTTTATAGACCACGGCATTCCTTACGACCCGCTTAAAAAGGAAGACCCTGACATAACGCTTTCCGCCGAAGAAAGAAAAGTGGGAGGCTTGGGCATATTTATGACAAAGAAAATAATGGACGATGTTGCCTATAAATATGTTGACGGCAAAAACATTTTAACCTTAAAAAAGAATTTGTAACCATATACCGATTAAAAAGGAGAATTGCGATGAATATTAACAAAACTATTAACGGTTCCAATCTTACTCTTGCACCGGAAGGGCGCCTGGACACAATAACTGCTCCGGAGCTTGAAGCTGTTTTAAAGGAGTCTCTGACCGATGTTAAGGAACTCATATTTGATTTTGAAAGCCTGGAATATATTTCTTCGGCTGGGCTTCGTGTACTCCTGTCAGCGCAGAAGATTATGAACAAACAGGGGGCAATGCGGATTTTAAATGTCAACGATGTTATTATGGAGATTTTTGAGGTCACAGGATTTTCGGATATTTTGACAATTGAGTAAAGCAGGAATGAATATTTTGATTGATAAAGTAATTACCGCCCGATTTGGAATGAATTATCTTAGCTTTGGACACAGCGCCCGATTATTGTAATTCTTTTTAAAGTAATGTTTTATCAAAAATACAAAAAAAGGAGAGTGTAATCAGATGAGCCGGTACGGAAAAATCGATTTCCATATGCATTCTGCGGTTTCTGACGGAACGGACAGCCCGGAAGAAATCCTTTACAATGTGAAGAATAGCGGAATTTCGTTCTTTTCGCTGACCGATCACGATGCGACAAAAGGGTGCGAAATAATACGCTCGGTACTTGAAAAATCAGAAACATATTCAGATCTTACCTTTATAACGGGGGTGGAATTTTCCTGTAAGGACGAAATGGGGAAATACCATATCCTCGGCTACGGTTATAATCCCGAAAGCAAAGCAATCCTTGATGTCATAGAAAAAGGGCATACATACCGTATGAACAAGGTCCGCGCAAGGCTTGATTTTATCGAAAAGGAATACGGTTTTTCCTTCCCGCAGGAAGAAATTGACAATATTCTTGCTATGGATAATCCCGGAAAGCCGCATATCAGCAATCTTATGATAAAATACGGGTATGCAAAAACGATAGGGCAGGCAATTAAGGATTATATAGATAAAATACACTTTAAAAATGCTTATATTCGTCCGGAGGAGGCAATTTGCGGGATTTGCGGTGCGGGCGGTATTCCGGTCCTTGCACACCCGTTTTTTGGCAGCGGCGGCGAACTGATTATAGGCAAAGAAATGGAAGAACGGCTGATGCGGCTTATTGAATTCGGTGTTCAAGGCGTGGAAGCTTTTTATTCCGGCTTTTCACCAAAGCAGATTAACGAGATGCTCGCTATGGCAGACAGATATAATTTGTATGTGACTGCCGGAAGCGACTATCACGGAAAAAACAAGCTCATTGAATTAGGCGATACGGGAATGGACACAAATGAGCAGGCTCCGAACGGACTGAAAAGGTTTATCAGCACATTAAAAATGAAACAGGCAAAGTAGAGAGAGTTATTGAATTTATGCGTATATAATTTTAAATTATCAAAAAAACAAAAGGGTGTGTGATTATTATGTATAGCAAGGAAGAGGTTTTGGAGTACATATCATCGGAAGATGTCAAGTTTATCAAGCTTGCGTTTTGTGATGTCTTTGGCGTGCAAAAGAATATATCTATTCTTTCAACCGAGCTTGAAAGGGCGTTTAAAAACGGGATTTCCTTTGATGCTTCGGCAATATGCGGTTTTGGCGATGAGGCAAATTCAGACTTGTTTTTATTTCCTGACCCGTCAACCATTGAGGTTTTGCCGTGGCGTCCGACGCAGGGCAAGGTTGTGAGAATGATTTGCGACATCAAAAATCCTGACGGCACACCTTTTGAGGCGGACACAAGGCATATTCTGAAAAATGCCGTAAGCTTTGCAAAGAAAAACGGTATCGAGCTGAAAATAGGCTCGGAATTTGAGTTTTTTCTTTTCAAAACAGATGATGAAGGAAATCCTACAAAGGAGCCCTTTGATGATGCGGGATACTTTGACATTGCGCCTTTTGACCGCGGCGAAAATGTGCGCCGTGAAATTTGCCTTACCCTTGAAAATATGGACATTTACCCCGAAAGTTCGCACCACGAGGAAGGTCCGGGGCAGAACGAGATAGATTTTAAGCACTCAGACCCCTTATCAAGTGCGGATAATGCGATAACTTTCAAATCGGTAACGCAAACAATAGCCGCCAAAAACGGACTTTATGCAAGCTTTATGCCAAAGCCTGTCAAAAATTCAAGCGGAAACGGTATGCATATAAACATATCGCTTGCCGATAAATCAAAAACCGACAGCTTTATAGCGGGCATTTTAGAAAATATTGCAGGAATTACCGCATTTTTAAACCCGATAAAAGAGTCGTATGACAGGTTGGGCGAGAAAAAAGCGCCGTTTTATATTACTTGGGCGGAGGGTAACCGTTCGCAGCTTATCAGAATTCCTGCGGAAAACGGGGAAAGAAGCCGTTTCGAGCTGCGCTCTCCCGACCCTATGGCAAATCCGTATCTTGCATATGCGCTTTTGATTTACGCGGGAACAGAAGGTGTAATAAATAAAAAAGAGCTTGCTGCACCCTGCAATATAAATCTTTATAGTGCGGAAAAGGCTGTAACGGACGATTTGCCGTGTCTGCCAAAGACGCTTGATATCGCGTTTTTGCTTGCAAAGGACAGCGAAATAGTAAAAAAATATATGCCCGACAGAATTTTGGAGACATTCGGAAAAGTTAAAGACAAATCGGAGTGAGAGCTATGCTTTTTGACAGGGAAGAATTAAGCATACTCGTTGTTTCGGTGTCGGAAAAAATCTATGATATATTTGCAGATTTGCTTAAAGACCGATTTCATACATATATACATCGCGCATCGAGCATAAGCGAAGCAAGGCGAATTACCCTTTTGCAGAGCTTTGATATTGTGGCAATAAATGCGCCTTTAAAAGATGAAACGGGGATAGATTTTGCGGTAAATATTGCCGCTGAAAACTCTGCGGGTGTGCTGTTTTTGATAAATAATGAATATTATGAGCAGGTCTTGGATAAGGTTATGGATTACGGCGTTTTGACGGTGTCAAAGCCGCTTTCAAGACAGGTCTTGTACGAAGCCTGTAATCTTCTTGTCGCAGCAAATTATCGGCTTAAAAAGGTCGAAAAGAAAAATGAAAAGCTGACGGCAAAGATGGCGGAGCTAAGGATTGTA
>CAJOPD010000101.1 GCA_905236685.1 uncultured Clostridia bacterium | reverse complement strand
GCATATTTTATACTTACTATTGACTTGGAAAATATGCTTATATGCTCATTATTATCCTTTTTTTCCTCTTGGGTTATTGCATATTTATATGTTCCGTCGGAAAGCGAAAGCTTGATTAAGCCCAGCTCCTTTATATCTCTCGAAACGGTCGCCTGTGTTACGGGAAAGCCTGCCGAAAACAGCGCCTCGGTAAGCTCCTCCTGCGTTTTTATATCCGATTCGGATATTATTTTTAAAATTTGCTGTTGTCTTTTCTGTTTCATACCAAAATTCCCCTTATAGCTTTGCCATCATTGTATAGTAAAAGGACTGTCTGCCGAGTTTAATAATTTTAAAGACACAATCCGAACGCTTTACCGTCACTTTATCGCCCTTTTTAATAACGCATTTATCCTCGCCGTCCACCGTAACCGTTGCACTGTCGTCCCCGCCTTCAAAAAGCTCGATATTTATCACCTTTTCCGCCGACAAAAGCATAGGTCTTGCCGAAAGCATATGCGCGCATATAGGCGTTGCGATGAAAAGCTCCATCTGCGGATCGGCAACGGGACCGCCTGCCGACAGGGAATATCCCGTTGAGCCCGTCGGCGTCGAAATTATCAGCCCGTCCGATATATACTCGCTGACCTTTTCGCCGTTCGTATAAAGCCCCATTTCTATCATTTCCGCGCTCGGCTTTGCGATTACCGCGTCATTTAATGCAAGGAATTTTTGGATTTTTCCGCCCTTTTCCTCAACTTCTATTTCCATCATCATTCGTTTTTCAATTTCAAAATCGTCTGCCAACAGCCTTTCGCACGCAGAGCGCATATATTCCGTTTCAACCTCGGTCATAAATCCCACTTTTCCAAGGTTTATGCCCATAACCGCAATGCCCTGTCTTCCGCACGGTTCCGCCGCTTGAAGCATTGTGCCGTCGCCGCCCAAAACTATTACCGCGTCCGCTCCTATATATAAATCATCATCTTTAAATTCGGCGTCAATTCCCGACTTTTCATCGCTTTTCGGCATAACAATATAAGCTTTTCCTTTTAAAATTTCAAAAAGCTCTTTCGTGTATTTGTAATCTTTATCCTTGATATGATTTGGAATTACCGCAATCCTTTTCATAGCTTGTCCTCACAGAATTGTATATTTATACATATTATACATTATTACACCGCAAATTGCAAGCGGTTTTATATTTTTTTTGACTTTTCGCCTTTTTTTTGCTAAAATAACGGTAAAACTTAAATTTTTGGAGCACTTTTATGATAAAATTATGTATTTTCGATTTGGACGGAACACTTTTGGATACCCTTTCTGCTATTGCCTATTTCGGCAACAACGCGCTCATAAAGTGCGGATTTCCGCCGATTGATGAGCCGAATTATAAATATTTTGCAGGCGACGGTCGGCTTATACTCGTTCACCGTATGCTTGATTTTTTAAGCGCAGATACGCCCCAAAATCACAAAAAAGTGGGCGATTTATACGATTTTGAGTATGAAAAAGCGCCGAATTTTAAAACCGCGCCCTTCCCCGATATTCCGGAGCTTTTGGAAAAACTGAAAAATATGGGTATAAAAACCGCGGTTTTATCAAACAAGCCCGATAATGTTGCGCAAGATGCGATAAAAATATTTTTCGGCGACAGTTTTGATTTTGTGCAAGGAGCTGTTAACAATGTAAGGTCTAAGCCGGAGCCTGACACAGCCCTAAAAATCTGCTCCGAATTCGGAGTTTTGCCCGAGGATACCCTTTTTATTGGGGATACGAATGTAGATATTTTAACGGGCAGGAATGCGAAAATGAAAACCTGCGGAGTTCTTTGGGGGTTTCGCGATAAAGCAGAGCTTTTGGGCTGCGGTGCCGATTTTATCGCAGAAAAGCCTTTGGAAATATTGGAAATAATTCAAAATGAAAGATGAGAAAACAAGAGAATTTTGAAGAAAACAAGAGAATTTTAAAGAAAAGCATTTATAGTTAAATTTTTTTTGTAAAATATATTGACTTTGCATTTTTTATGTAGTAAAATACACAGCGTTGGTTTATCACAGCGATAAACATAAGTTTTAACCGTTTTATAAGGAGGTAAAAATCAATGAGTAGCTATATGGCAAAACCGGAAGAAATCAACAGAAAATGGTATATCATTGATGCTGCAAACAAGCCCTTGGGAAGAGTGGCACAGGCGGCAGCAAGCATTTTAAGAGGCAAGCACTTGCCCACATTCACACCGCATGTTGACTGCGGCGACCATGTTATCATAATCAACGCGGCACAGGCAGTTCTGACGGGCAACAAGCGCGCACAAAAAATCCGTTACTACCACACAGGCTGGGTAGGCGGTATCAAGGAAATCCACTATGACGAGCTTATGGAAAAAAATCCCGAGAAGGCTATGATGTATGCTGTAAAAGGTATGCTCCCCAACAACACAATCGGCAGAAAGGCTTTAACCCGCCTTCGTGTTTACAAGGATGCGGAACACAACAATGCAGCACAAAAGCCTGAAACTTGGACTCAGGAAATTAGGTAAGGAGGATTTTTAATATGGCAAAAGAGCAGTTCTACGGAACCGGAAGAAGAAAATCATCTATTGCAAGAGTCAGACTGATTCCGGGTAAGGGTAATATAACAATAAACAAAAGAGATATTGACGACTATTTTGGCTTGGATACATTGAAGGTTATCGTTCGTCAGCCGTTGGTTCTTACCAACACAGTAGCTAAATTTGATGTTGTTGCGACAGTTGAAGGCGGCGGCTTTACCGGTCAGGCAGGCGCTATCCGTCACGGCATTTCAAGAGCACTTTTGGAAGTTGATTCGGACGAATACAGACAAGCTTTAAAACAGGCAGGTTTCTTAACCAGAGATTCCCGTATGAAAGAAAGAAAGAAATACGGCTTAAAGGCAGCCCGTCGTGCACCGCAGTTCTCAAAGAGATAAAATTTACAGCATCTGTAAAAAGCAGATGCTGTTTTTTTGGCAAAATTATATTGAATTATTGGGTTATTATGATATAATAGCTACAAGGAGATGAATTTATGAAAAAGCTTTATAAATCAGACACAGATAAAAAAGTTTTTGGTGTATGCGGCGGAATTGCAGAGTACTTTGACATTGACTCAACTGTAATACGGCTTGTTTGGGCAATATCCATTTTATGTCTTGGCACAGGGCTTTTGGCATATATAATTGCCGCAATAGTACTTCCGTCAAAATCATAAAAAATACGGTGCGGAGAGCACCGTATTTTTTTTATGATTTTTTATGACATTCGCTGCTCATAGGACAAGAGCTGCAACCGCAGCCGCAGGAGGATTTTCCTGCTTTTTTATCCTTTACCATTTTCGCGATTATGCCCGCTACTATTGCCAAAAGCGCAAGACTTATTATAACAGTTGACATAATTTACGCCTCCTTTAATTTTGTTGCCTCCTCGTACTTTTTGAAGAACAGCATATATACCATAGCACAGAATATGACAAGCGCCGCTATAAATCCGAAAGCATTTACCTTTCCCGCAAACGCACCGCCGAACTGGTTAATCATAAGCGAAATCGCATATGCAAATCCGCATTGATACAAAATTGCAAACCAAGTCCATTTTGCATTATTCATCTCGCGCTTGATTGCACCCATTGCGGCAAAGCAAGGAGCACATAACAGGTTGAATACCAGGAACGAGAAGCCTGTAATACTTGTAAATGCTGCCGCTATCGCCTGATATACCGTGCCTTCGCCGCCGTAAAGGATACCCATAGTACCGACTATGTTTTCCTTAGCAACAAGTCCTGTTATAGACGCAACCGTTGCCTGCCAGTTTCCAAAACCGAGCGGCGCAAAGAGAGGCGCTATAATGCTTCCTATCCTTGCAAGGATAGATAAATCGAGTTCATCTTCCGCAAGCATTCTGAAACCGTCCTCTGCAAATCCAAAGAAGCTTGTAAACCAAACAAATATAGTTGATAAGAGAATGATTGTTCCTGCCTTTTTAATGAAGGACCAGCCGCGCTCCCACATTGACCGCAAAACATTTAAAAGCGTCGGCATATGGTATGCGGGAAGCTCCATAACAAACGGTGCGGGATTACCTGCAAACATTTTTGTCTTTTTAAGCATAATACCTGATATTACTATTGCCGCCATACCGATAAAGTATGCAGAAGTGGCAACCCACGCCGAGCCGCCGAAAATAGCGCCCGCTATCATTGAAATAAACGGAACCTTCGCTCCGCAGGGTATGAATGTAGTCGTTATAATCGTCATACGGCGGTCACGCTCATTTTCTATTGTACGGCTTGCCATAATGCCG
>CAJOPD010000100.1 GCA_905236685.1 uncultured Clostridia bacterium | reverse complement strand
CAGGCGAAAGCGCGGAGGGCTGAATGTTGGGGCAATCGGCGCGGTGTATCGAAACGCCCCTGCCTTTTGTGATAAATCCTACAATATCGTCTCCCGGCACGGGGTTGCAGCATTTAGAAAGGCGTACAAGGCAGTTGTCAATGCCCTTTACCTCAATGCCCGAGGTATTGTTTTTCCTGCGTATAGCGTGGGTAGGACGCGCTTCCTTAGGCGCATTTTTGCGCTGCTCCTTTAAGTATTCTTCCCTAAGGTGCATAACGACCTTTTGCGCGGAAAGACCGCCAAAGCCTACGCTTGCATATAAGTCGTCCAAGCCCGAAAGGGTGTATTTTTTGTAAAAAGCCGAAAGCCATTCCTCGCGGAAAAGTGAGTTAAAGGGAATATTTATCCGTTTTGCTTCTCTTTCGAGCATATCTTTGCCGTGGATAATGTTTTCGTCGCGCCTTTCGCGCTTTAACCACTGATTTATCTTTGTTCTTGCCTGGGAAGTTTTTACGATTTTGAGCCAATCGTGGCTCGGTCCCTTTGCCTGAGGCGAGGTCAGAATTTCGATTATATCGCCGTTTATAAGCTTGTATGTGTTCGGGACGATTTTTCCGTTCGCCTTTGCGCCGACCATTTTGCTACCGACCTGCGAGTGAATTGCAAACGCAAAATCAATAACGGTTGAGCCGTTGGGAAGGGGTATCACCTTGCCTTTCGGCGTAAATGCAAATACCTGGTCCGAAAACATATCTATTTTAAGGCTGTTCATAAACTGGTCAGGGTCCATAATGCCTGACTGGGTTTCCATAAGCGAATGTACCCATTCAAGCTCTTTGTCCATATTATCAGCGCCCGATTTCCCTTCCTTGTATTTCCAGTGCGCTGCGATACCTTCCTCTGCAACCTTGTGCATATCCCAGGTCCGTATCTGGATTTCAAAAGGCGTTCCGTCAGTTCCCACAACAGTTGTGTGAAGCGACTGGTACATATTCGGCTTTGGCATCGCAATATAATCCTTAAACCGCATAGGAAGGGGTGTATACATATCGTGAACAACGCCCAAAACGGCGTAGCAGTCCGAAACGGTATCGACAATTACGCGCACGGCAAAAAGGTCGTAAATTTCATCAATAGTCTTGTTTTGCGCGTACATCTTCCTGAAAATGCTGTAATAGTGCTTTGTGCGCCCTGAAATAGTGCATTTTATGCCGCTTTCTCTGACGCGGCTGCCGAGAGTTTCTATGATTTGCGCAACAAAATCCTCACGCTCGCTCTTTTTCTGCGTGACGCTTTCGTTGATTTCCGAATATGCAACGGGGTCTAAGTATTTAAGCGCTAAATCTTCAAGCTCCGATTTAATTCTTGAAATACCGAGCCTGTGCGCAAGCGGGGCATAGACATCAAGCGTTTCCTTTGCCACCGTAAGCTGTTTGTCGTGAGGCTGAAAATCAAGGGTACGCATATTGTGGAGCCTGTCAATGAGCTTGATTATGATTACCCGTATATCGCGGCTCATCGCAAAGAACATTTTTCTTAAATTTTCTACCTGCTCTTCCTGCTGGTCGGTATATTGTATCTTTTTGAGCTTGGTAACGCCGTCGACAATTTCCGCCACGCTTTCGCCGAAAAGCGCAACGACATCTTCATAGGTATACGGAGTATCCTCTATCACATCGTGCAAAAGTCCCGCGCATATAGCCACGCTGTCCATAGAAAGCTCCGATGCAATATATGCAATCTGCACGGGGTGAATTATATACTGCTCGCCCGATTTTCGCTTTTGTCCGTTGTGCGCCGCTTTTGCAACCCTGTATGCAACATCAATCATATCGGTATTCGCCTTCGGGGAATAGTTTTTAACCCTTTCAACAACCTTTTCGACAACGGTGTCCGTTTCGTCGGTAATACGCCCGAGCTTTTCCGCATTTTCAAATATATTTTTGCCGTCCATAATCTAAAATTCCAATCTTACTTTTTAATATCCTTTAATATAAGCTGTACGCTTTTGTTACCGTTATATGTATTTATATTCAGCGTAAATGCAATATCTGCCCTGTCGCCTGCAAATAATTCATTTTTAACGGCGCCCATACCGAACCATACGGCGTTTGCCGTAACGCCGTCCTTTTCGATGCGCACGGCAAGATGTTTTCCGTCTGCTCCGATTGCATTTGCCGAGATGATTTTTGCGCCCTCCAACGCAAATACGGGGACTTCGTTCCCGCTTCCGAAGGGCTCCAATCTTTTTAATGCGTTTGCCCAGTTAAGCGTTATGTGTGACGGGCTTATGGCGCAGTCTATCATAAGCTTGGGCATAAGCATATCGCCTGTTATGTGCTTTTTTGCGTATGCGTTTATGTTTTTTGTGAATTCCGGTATATTTTCCTCCGATATGCTTAAACCTGCCGCCAAAGCGTGACCGCCGAATGCGGTCAAAAGCTCCTCATTTGCAGAAAGTGCGTCAAACAGGTTAAAGCCCTCGATTGACCGTCCCGAACCCTTGTATTTGCCGTTTTCTCCCGAAAGCAGAATACAGGGCTTGCCGAGCTTTTCGCACAGCTTTGAGGCAACTATTCCGATAACGCCGATATGCCAGTTTTTTGCCGCAAGCACATACACAAGGGGATTTTCCTGCAAATCTGCAAGACGGGACGCCTCCTCAAAAATTTTCTGCTCCGTTTGCTGACGGAGGCGGTTAAGTTCGTCTAAACGCCGTGCAAGCTCCAAAGCCTCCTGATAAGACTTTGCCTTAAAAAGTTCTGCCGCAAGCGATGCGTTTTCCATTCGCCCCGCCGCGTTTATTCTGGGGCACAGCGAAAATGCGATTAAAGATGCGGTTATTTCCTTTTCCGCACAGCCCGAAACCTCCAAAAGCGCCTTTATGCCGAAGTTCTGCGTTTTTGATATTGCCTTTATGCCCCTGTCCGCTATTACTCTGTTTTCGCCCAAAAGCGACACGACATCTGCAACCGTACCGATTGAAACGAGATCTGCATACTTCAAAAATATGTCCTTTGCGGGCATACCGAGCTTTTTTGCAAGAGCAAGAACAAGCTTAAAGGCAACGCCGACGCCGGCAAGCTCGGGAAACGGATATGTTGTGTCTTTGCGCTTGGGGTTTATAACGGCAATTGCCTTGGGGATTTCCTCCTTGCAGGAGTGGTGGTCGGTTATTATGACTTGGAGCTTTTGCGTTTTTGCAAATTCCACCTCGCCGATTGAAGAAATGCCGCAGTCAACCGTGATTAAAAGCTTTGTCCCGCTTCTTGCAAGTCTGTTTACGGCAAGAATGTTAAGCCCGTAGCCTTCGGAAAAACGGTCGGGAATATAATAGTCGCACTCAGCGCCGCAGGACGACAAAAAATCGGTCAGAACGGATACAGAAGTTATCCCGTCGACATCATAGTCGCCGTAAACGGTAATTTTTTCCTTTTCCTTTATGGCGCGGATAATTCGCTCACAGGCTGTTTCCATATCGTTAAACAGAAACGGGTTATGAATTCCGTCCAAACCCTTTGCCATATATGAGTTTATTGTATTTGTGTCCGATACGCCTCTTAAAAGCAACAGTACAGCCATTTCATAGGACAGCTTGAACTGTGCGCAAAGAGATGAAATATCTTCGCTTTTTAGTTGTTTGTCGCGGTATTTCCAAATCTTTTCCTGCATAAAAAACTCCAAAAATATTATATCCTTATTATAACATTTATTTCAAATTTTTTCAAGTATTGTAGCCTTAATGTATAGAAATTGTCATAAAGCGGAATAATAGAAAAAGCAAAGAAAGGAAGTGATTTTATGGCAAAGAACGAAAACAAGAATGAAAACAAGAACAATAACAAAAACAGCAATCAAAAGGATACGAACAAGAAGAACGATAATCAGAACTGTGACAAAAAGGATAACTAAAAAATGCGGCAATTACGCCGCATTTTTTAGTTTGTAGGTTTAAAAAGCTTCGGAACGGAAAGATAAAGCACAGTCAAAAGGATAACCGAAATTAAAAGCTCGGGGAGCATATAGCTTCCGTTATAGATGAGCGAATAAATCCAGGGGCTTTGTCCTTCTGGGGCATAGCTTGCAAAGAGGAATACTCCTGACATTAAGGAAAAGAAAAATCTTCCCAAAACTGCCGCAAAAGAGCCCAAAATCACACCAAAAACGCCGGTGGGGAAAAATCCCGCAATTCCGAGTACACCAAAGGCAAAAAGGTAGTCTAAAAATATTGACATAGGGTGGTAAATTGTCCCGTCAAAAATTATAGATATAAGCCCGTAAACCGCACCAGCGGTAATGCCCGATTTGGCGCCGCGCCTATATGATATAAACAAAATCGGCACCATAGCAAGCGATACCGAGCCGCCTTGCGGCATTTCCCAAAGCCTTATGAAGTGAAAAACGCAGGCAAGAGCTACACTTATTGCGATTTCAACCAAAATTTTTGTTTTTTTCATTTTTAAAAACTCCTTTCTTTTGTATTAAAAAATGCATACCCAAAGGATATGCGAAAAAAGGTTAAGAATACCTACGATGGCATTATCCATATCAGGTTACAGGGTCGGGATTTTATAATCCCCTCTCAGCCTGTTCACAAGCTCCCCTTCTTAGTATGCAGTTTTGTCATATTATACCGCCAAAACGGCAAAAAGTCAAGCGTTCCAGAAATCTTTTTTTATTTTTTCGACAATTTTTTTCTCAATTCGGGATACCGACATCTGCGAAATTCCCAAGGCGTCGGCGGTTTCTTTTTGCGTCTTTCCGTCAAAAAAGCGTATTTTTAAAATCGCCCGTTCCCGCTCATTCATTTTTGATATGCAGTAGTCCAAAAAATCGCGGTTTTCAATCAGCGCAAAACCGTCGTCGTCATACCCCAAAAAGCTGGAAACAGCGGCGTCGGAAAGCGCCTCGTCTTCAAGCGATTTCATAAAATTAGTATCGCCCGCCGAATACGCTTCCTTCAAGGTTTCTTCGGGTATGCCGAGCTTTTCGGAAAGCTCCGATATGCTGAGATTTCCCGACCGCATTTTTTCCGTTTCGGCTTTTGCAAGGGCGTCATAGAGCCTCCTGGGCATACGGATAGGGTGCACCTTGTCGCGCAAAAATTTGCGGATTTCACCCGTAACGGTGGGCGTTAAAAAGGTGGAAAACTGCACATTTCTTTCGGGGTCAAAGCGGTCTATGGCAAGGATTATGCCCATACAAGCCACTTGATAGAGGTCGTCAAATTCAACGCCGTATCCCTGAAATTTGTATGCGAGAATTTTTGCAACATAGGTGTAGCGACTCACAAGCTCATCTCGTATTTTTTTGTCGTGCGTTTTTTTATATTCTATAAAAAGCTCGTTTTCCGCCGTCACATTCTCACCTCTCGTTCAATAAGAATTTTGCGAATTTTATGCCGTTTTCCTGCTTGGGCAGGTTTTTTTCGCATGCAGATTTTCCGTCACGCTCACGGAGTTCGGTAATGCCTAAGTATAAATCGCTTGTATCAATGCCGATATTCTGTAAAATTTCGCAGTATTTAAGACTTACACAGTATCCGTCGTATGTTTCCATTTCCGTCCAGTCGGACGCTGGCTTTAAAACGCCCTCATCGCTCAGATAGTCCGCAAATTTCTGAGATACAATGAAAACAAATGCCTCGGTATACCCTGTTTCTATAAGCAGCTTGTTATACATAGCTTCCGTAATCTGAGGATTGCTGTTCTCGCTCATATCAAGAAAGGATATGTATGCCTCACTTTTGCCGTTTCCCGTAACATCGTCAATGTTTTCGCAAACGATATCGGAAAGCGTGTCCAAAACCTCCTCGGATACTGTATTTTCCGTTATTAAATCAATCTGCAAATCGTAGTTTTTCTGGTTTTTGCACTCGCTCACGGTGAAAATGAGCAAAATTACCGCAAAAACCGCGCCTATTGTATGCAGCTTGTAATATTCCCAAAAGTATTGCCGCCACTCCTTTGTAAAGGGCTTTGGCTTAACCCCGTATACTTCCATTTTTATTTCCGCCTTTTTTGTAATCATTACTGTAATTCTAACACATTTTCCGAAAATAATCAACAAAAAATATTTTTATTGTTAATAAAAGATATTTGTGGTATAATAAGCCTATTGCAGAGAAACGGAGTAAAAAAGTATGGAAAACAAAACAAAATCCGCGCTCGTTATGGAGGGCGGAGCGATGCGGGGAATGTTTACAAGCGGAGTGCTTGATGTGTTTATGGAAAACGGCATAACTTTCGACGCCTGTGCAGGCGTATCGGCAGGAGCGGTTTTGGGCTGTAATTATAAATCGGGGCAGATAGGCCGAGCCATACGCTATAATAAAAAGTATTCAAAAGACCCGAGATATTGCAGTATCAGGTCGCTCATCAAAACGGGCGATTTGTACGGAGCGGATTTTTGCTATCGGGAAATCCCCGATAATTTGGATATATTTGATAAAAACGCCTTCCGTGAAAATCCTATGCCGTTTTATGCGGGCGCAACCGATGTTTTTACAGGCAAGCCCGTTTATCACAACTGCACAAATTGCGATGAAACCGATATGCTTTGGCTGCGTGCCTCCGCATCAATGCCGCTGCTTTCCAACATAGTAGAGGTGGACGGATACAGTCTTTTGGACGGCGGAATTTCCGACCCGATACCCTTTAAATATATGGAAAATCTGGGCTATAACAGGAATGTTATAATTTTAACACAGCCGTTGGACTATCGAAAAAGGCGCAGCAGAGCAGTGCCCTTAATTAAGCTTATGATGAAAAAGTATCCTGCGATAATTTCCGCTATGGAGGCGCGGCATAACATTTATGCGGAGCAGCTTGATGAGATAAAGCTGCGAGAAGACACAGGCACGGCAATAGTAATAAGACCGCAAAAGCCGCTCGGAATAAGGCGTACCGAAAAGGACGGCGATGAATTGGAGCGGGTGTATAAGGAAGGACGGAAGGAAGCGGAAAAACGCCTTTCGGAGATAAAGGCGTTTTTATATAATTAAAAAATATCTTGTAAACTGTTTGAAAATGATGTATAATCACAAATGATTAAAGTTAAAAGGAGAGTATATGAAAAGAATTTTTACCAAAAAAAATATTTTGACTGTTCCTAACCTTTTAAGCCTTTTGAGGATTTTGATGATACCGTTTATTGTATGGCTTTACATAGGCAAAAAGAATTATTACGGAGCAGCGGTGCTGATAATCCTGTCGGGGATTACCGATGTTGCAGACGGGATAATTGCGAGAAAATTCAATATGATTTCCGATTTCGGCAAAATTCTTGACCCTATTGCAGACAAGCTTACGCAAGGGACGCTTATAATATGCCTTTCGTTTAAATATCCCAATATGCTTTGGCTTATTTCGCTGTTTGTTGCGAAGGAATTTGTTATGGCGCTTTTGGGATATATCACGATAAGAAACACCGATTCGGTAAACAGCGCAAAGTGGTACGGAAAGCTAAGCACCATTGTCCTGTTTGCGTCAATGGTTCTGATGATACTTTTGCCCGATTTGCCTATGGTATTTGTGAATGTGCTGATTATACTCTGCGGAGCGATTTTATGCCTTTCGCTTATAATGTATACGAGGTTTTACATAAAAATTCTGTGCAAAAAGCAGTAAATTTGAGGTGATTGCGTGAAATTGCGCAAAGAAATAATCGATTTTTGCCTTTCGTTAAAGGGTACATATGAGGACTATCCTTTCAGCGACTTTAACTGGACAATAATGAGATGCGAAAAGAACAAAAAAATGTTCTGCGCTATATTTGAACGGCAGGGCAAAATCTGGGTGAATGTAAAGTGTGAGCCGAGCCTTGCAGAGCTTTGGCGGAATACATACAGCTCGGTAATTCCCGCATATCATATGAATAAAAAGCATTGGAATTCGATAATTTTGGACGGCACAGTACCAAAAGACGAAATAAAAAATATGATAATTGACAGCTTTGAAACGGTAAACAAAAAATAACCCCGAAAATTTTTGGGGTTATTTTTGTTATATCAGTGCAATATGCTTTGGTATTCCGTTTTCCGTTTCTATTTTCGGCTCGCCCAAAATGAGCGGTCTTAAATATTCCAAAGCGCCCGCGGTTATGTCGTTTCCGTCTGCCGAGATAAAGGTGTCGGGCACGGTTTTTTCAAGGTTTGCAACCTTTTTAACATCGTTTAAAACCATTCTGACCTCGTATTCCTTTACCCTTTCAAAGCCTGCCGTAACGCCGGTATTGCCCGAAAGCAGAGCATTTACGCCGAATTCGCCGATTGCGTCCGCTTCATCAAGGTCGGTAAGCGAGGCAAAATGCGAGCTGCACCGTTGCAGAACATTAAGCTCGACGGAGCGTGTTTTTATCTTAAAATGCTCCTTTATAATGCTTTCCACAACTCTTGCAGAGCCGCAAAGCTGGGCGTGTCCGAACTTGTCGTGACCGCTGTTGCAGTCTAAATTGCTGTAATAAATGCCATTTTCGTTTTTTAT
>CAJOPD010000099.1 GCA_905236685.1 uncultured Clostridia bacterium | reverse complement strand
GCACCTACATATGTGACAATTGATTTTGAAAAGGGTGTTCCGACAGCACTTGACGGCAAGAAAATGAGCGCAAAAAATATTATTCTTGCACTTAACGAGCTGGGCGGCAAAAACGGTATTGGCATAATTGATATTGTAGAAAATCGTCTTGTAGGTATGAAATGCCGCGGCGTTTATGAAACACCCGGCGGAACAATTTTGTATAAGGCGCACGAGGCATTGGAAAGCATTTGTCTTGACAAGCTTACAATGCACGAAAAGCAAAAGCTTTCCATAACCTTTGCAGAGCTTGTATATAACGGGCAATGGTTCACTCCTTTGCGTGAGGCGCTGTCCGCCTTTGTTGACAAAACACAGGAAAAGGTTACGGGAAAGGTTAAGTTAAAGCTTTACAAGGGCAATATAATAAAAGCAGGCGTTTGGAGCGATTATTCGCTTTACAGCGAGGATATCGCAACCTTCGGCGAAAGCGATTACGACCAGAAGGATTCGGCAGGCTTTATAAATCTTTACGGGCTTCCGATTGCAGTTCAGGCAATGGTTGACAAAAAGAACAAGTAATCTGACTTGGAGGTTATAATATGGCAAAGATGTGGGCGGGCCGCACAGACGGCATAACAAATAAGCTGGCGGACGATTTTAATTCGTCAATTTCCGTTGATTCCCGTATGTTCCGTGAGGACATACAAGGGAGTATTGCACATTCTGCTATGCTCGGCGCCTGCGGTATCATCAAGCAGACCGAAGCGGAAAATATTATTGACACCCTCTGCGATATTTTGGAAGATATTGAGAGCGGAAAGCTTGAAATTTCAAAAAGCGCCGAAGATATACATATGTTTATCGAGGAAGTTTTAACCGAAAGAATAGGCGATATCGGCAAAAAACTCCACACCGCAAGGAGCAGAAACGACCAGGTTGCGCTTGATTTCAGGCTTTATCTCGGTAATGAAACCGATATTATTTCCGACAAATTGAAGGCTTTAATCGGTGAAACAATAAATAAGGCGGAGGAATACAAAACCGCGGTTATGCCGGGATATACGCACTTACAGCGCGCACAGCCCATAACATTTTCGCATCATCTTTTAGCATATGCGATGATGTTTCTGCGTGATATTGAAAGGCTTGCCGACTGCAAAAAACGCATTTGCGTTTCGCCCATAGGCAGCTGCGCCTTAGCCGGCACAACCTACCCTACCGACAGGCATATGGAGGCGGAAAAGCTTGGTTTTGACAGCATCTGCCAAAATTCGATAGACGGCGTTTCCGACAGGGATTTTGCTGTTGAGTTTTTAAGTGCTATGGCACAAATTATGATGCATCTTTCCCGTTTTTCTGAGGAAATCGTGCTTTGGTCAAGCTGGGAATTTAAATTTGTCGAGCTTTCCGACGCATTTACAACGGGTTCTTCAATTATGCCGCAAAAGAAAAATCCCGATATGGCGGAGCTTGTGCGCGGAAAAACGGGCAGAGTTTACGGCGATTTGATAGCCCTTCTCACAACATTAAAGGGGCTTCCACTCGCATACAACAAGGATATGCAGGAGGACAAGGAAAGCGTTTTTGACGCTTTGGACACGGTAAAGGCGTGTCTCGATGTTTTTTGCGGAATGATTTCCGAGATGAAGGCAAATACCGAAAATATGTTAAACGCCGCAAAAACAGGGTTTATAAACGCTACCGATTTGGCTGACTATATTGTCGGGAAAGGTATTCCTTTCCGCACGGCTTACAAAATTTCGGGCGAAATTGTGGCATACTGCATAAAAAATGATTTTGTTTTGGAAACTTTGCCGCTTGATACCTATAAGAAATACGGCGACTTTTTCGCTGACGATGTTTATTCGGCGATAGACCTTCAAAACTGCGTCAAGCGCCGCATAAGCGAAGGCGGCACGGGCATACAGTCGGTTGAAAAACAAATAGAATGGGTAAAGGATAAGATATGAAAAAGGTTTTTTTGGACGGAAGCGCAGGCACAACAGGACTGCGCATTGCCGATAGGCTTAAAGGCAGAAATGACATTGAGCTAATCACTCTCAGCGAAGAACTAAGGAAGGATATTTCCGCACGGAAGGACGCGATTAACCGCTCGGATTTTGTCTTTTTATGTCTTCCCGACAGCGCGGCAAAAGAGGCTGTTTTACTTGCTGAAAACAAAGATGTGACTATAATCGACACCTCGACCGCGCACAGAACAGATGAGGATTTTGTCTATGGTTTTCCCGAGCTTAAAGGTCAGCGCGGGAAAATTTCGGTATCTAAAAGAATTGCAAATCCGGGCTGTCACGCAAGCGGTTTTATTGCTTTAATTGCACCGCTTACCGACTGCGGAATTATTAAAAATGACGCGCTTCTTTCCTGTTTTTCCATAACGGGTTACTCGGGCGGCGGCAAAAAAATGATTGCAGAATATAACGAAACAGAGGACGAACTCTTTTCCGCTCCGCGCCAGTATGCGCTTTCACAAAGTCACAAACACCTTCCCGAAATGGCAAAAATGTGCGGGCTTTTAAATCCGCCCGTATTTTCGCCGATAGTTGCACCCTTTTATTCGGGTATGGAGGTAAGCGTACCCATTTTTCCGAAAAGCCTTGGCATTACAAAAAGCGAATTATCGGCGACTTATTCCGATTATTACAGCAAAGGACTTGTGTATTTTAATCCTGCTCCCGACGAAAACGGGTTTTTATCGGCGGCGGCATTAAAGGGGCGGGACGATATGGAGATTTCCGTTTTAGGTAATGACGAAAGAGCCCTGCTCACCGCAAGATTTGATAATCTTGGCAAGGGCGCTTCCGGCTCTGCCATTCAGAATATGAATATTATTATGGGCATTGATGAAAAAATAGGGCTCAATGTAAAAGGAGATTAAAATGAAGTTTACAGACGGCGGTGTTTGTGCCGCAAAAGGTTTTTGGGCGGCAGGTCTGCACTGCGGCATACGCAAAAACAAGAACAAAAAGGATTTGGCGCTTATTTTAAGTACCGTACCCGCAAAATCAGCGGCGGTTTATACGCAAAATCTTGTAAAGGGCGCACCGATTTTGGTTACAAAAAAGCATCTTGAAAACGGTATCGCAAGAGCGGTAATATGCAACAGCGGCAACGCCAATACCTGCAACGCCGACGGCATTGAAATAGCAAATGCTATGTGCCGCAGTTTATCGGAAAACACCGATATTTCAGAAAATGATGTCATTGTTGCATCAACCGGCGTTATAGGTCAGCCTCTTGACATAAACCCCATAAAAAATGCCGTTCCCGATTTGGTAAAATCGCTTTCCGAACACGGAAGTCTTGATGCCTGCAATGCAATTATGACCACCGACACCAAGGAAAAGGAGATTGCCGTTGAGTTTTCGTTGGGCGGAAAAGTATGCCGTATCGGCGGAATTGCAAAGGGCAGCGGTATGATACATCCCAATATGGCAACAATGCTTGTGTTTATAACAAGCGATGTAAATATTTCTCGGGAAATGTTACAAAAGGCGCTATCGGGCGATGTAAAAAATTCCTTTAATATGCTTAGCATTGACGGCGATACATCAACTAACGATATGGCGGTTATAATTGCGAACGGTCTTGCGGAAAATTCCGAAATAACAGGCGAAGGCGAAGATTTTGATACATTTATGAAAGCCTTAAACACCGTAACAGTCGCTCTTTGCCGTATGATAGCAGGTGACGGCGAAGGCTCTACAAAGCTTTTGGAATGTTGTGTTAAGGGTGCAAAAACTGAGCTTGACGCAAAAAAAGTCGCAAAAAGCGTTGTATGTTCAAGCCTTTTAAAAGCGGCGATGTTCGGTGCTGACGCTAACTGGGGACGCGTTTTATGCGCAATAGGTTACAGCGGCGCCGATGTCGATGTGAATAAGATTGATGTGGCTTTCAAAAGCGAAAAAGGAATAATACCTGTCTGCGAAAACGGCAGCGGGATAGATTTTTCGGAAGATACCGCAAAAGAGATTTTGCTTTGTGATGAAATAGAAATTTTGATTGATTTAAAGGACGGAATTGCAGGCTCTACCGCGTGGGGCTGCGACCTGACATATGATTATGTGAAAATAAACGGAGATTACAGGACTTAGGAGGAAAATATGTTATTTTCAAACTTTGAACGGGCAGAGGTGCTTACACAGGCTCTCCCCTACATAAAAAAATACAACGGAAAAATCGTCGTGATTAAATACGGCGGAAACGCTATGGTTAATGAACAGCTGAAACAGCAGGTTATGGAGGATATTGTTCTATTATGGCTTATCGGCGTAAAGGTTGTTCTTGTTCACGGCGGCGGTCCCGAAATAAGCGAGATTATGACAAAGCTTGACAAAAAGCCTGAATTTATCGACGGTCTGCGCGTTACTGACAAGGAAACCATTGACATTGTGCAGATGGTTTTGGCAGGAAAGGTCAACAAAACGCTTGTAAATCTCCTTGAAATGAAGGGCGGCAAAGCGATAGGTCTTTCGGGTATGGACGGACGGCTCATAGAAGCAAAAATAAAGGACGAGCGCCTCGGTTTTGTCGGCGAGGTCACCAAAATCCACATAAAGCCCGTTATGGACCTTTTGGAAAAAGGATATATCCCCGTGATTTCCACCATCGGCTGTGACAAAAACGGCAACGCCTATAATATAAACGGCGACACAGCTGCCGCATATATTTCAGGCGCATTAAACGCCGAAAGGCTTATAATGATGACCGATATTGCAGGGATACTCCGTGACAAAGACGATGCCGCGTCTTTAATTCCCGAAGTTACCGTAACAGAGGCTAAATCGCTTTATGACGACGGCATAATCTCGGGCGGAATGATACCTAAGGTTAACTGCTGTATCGAGGCAATAGAACAGGGCGTTAAAAATGTGGTTATAATGGACGGGCGTGTTCCCCACTCCATACTTATGGAGCTTTTGACAAATGAGGGCGCGGGTACTTGGATACGGGGCGACAGAAAATGAACATAAAAGAAGTTGATAACAAATATCTGGCAAATACATACAACCGTTTTCCCGTCGAGGCAAGTTTCGGAAAGGGCGCAATTCTTACCGACAAAAGCGGAAAAGAATATATAGATTTAGGCAGCGGTATCGGCGTAAACGCTTTCGGCTACTGTGATGAAGTCTGGTGCGACGCTGTAAAAGACCAGCTTTTAAAAATCCAGCACACCTCAAATCTTTACTATACCGAGCCTTCCGCCCGTCTTGCAAAGCTTTTGTGCCAAAAGACGGGTATGAAAAAGGTCTTTTTTTCAAATTCCGGCGCCGAGGCAAATGAGTGTGCAATAAAGGCGGCGAGAAAGTACGCCTCCCAAAAAAAAGGCGATGAATACTTTACAATAATTACATTAAAAAACAGCTTTCACGGGCGTACTCTTACAACTCTTGCGGCAACCGGTCAGGATAAATTTCACGAGCTTTATAAGCCGTTGACCGACGGCTTTGTCAGCATATCCGCCGAAAATATTGATGAGCTTGAAAATGCAATAAAGCTCTATAAGCCTGCGGCAGTTATGGCGGAATGTATTCAGGGCGAGGGCGGCGTTATCCCCCTTTCTGCTGATTATTTGCAGGCCGTGCGCAAAATAACCGAGAAAAATGATATACTCTTAATCCTTGATGAAGTTCAGACGGGTAACGGAAGAACGGGCAAGCTTTACGGGTATATGAATTACGGCATAATGCCCGATATTGTTTCCACGGCAAAGGGCTTGGGCGGAGGTCTGCCCATAGGCGCAACGCTTTTGGGCGAAAAGGTTCAAGATATTTTTGAATTCGGCGACCACGGCTCAACCTTCGGCGCAAACCCCGTTTCCTGTGCGGCTGCTTTGAGCATTTTAGAGCGTATGACCGATGATTTTTTAGATGAAGTCAAAGAAAAAGGCAATTATCTTTTTGAATACTTTTCAAAATGCAAAGGCATTACCGCTGTGAGCGGAATGGGGCTTATGATTGGGCTTAAAACCTCCCGTCCCGCAAACGAGATTATAGGCGAGGCTTTAAATGCGGGTGTTCTTTTGCTTTCGGCAAAGGACAAGGTACGGCTTTTGCCACCTCTTAACATTGATTTTGATTTGCTTAAAAAGGCGGCGTCAATCATATCAAAAATCTGCGAAAAGGAGAACTGAAATGGACCTTAAAGGAAGAAGCTTTTTAAAGCTTTTAGACTTTTCAAAAGAAGAAATAGAATACCTTTTAGAGCTTGCGGCGTCTTTAAAGGAAAAGAAAAAGGAGGGAATTCCGCACAGGCTTTGCGAGGGCAAAAATATTGCGCTTGTCTTTGAAAAAACAAGCACAAGAACCCGCTGTGCCTTTGAAGTTGCGGCGTCGGACCTTGGCATACACCCCGTTTATCTTTCTCCTGACAGCTCGCAAATCGGCAAAAAGGAGTCAATAGCGGATACTGCCCGTGTTTTAGGGCGTATGTTTGACGGAATTGAATACCGCGGATTTGGTCAGAAAATTGTCGAGGAGCTTGCCGAAAAATCTGGCGTTCCTGTATGGAACGGGCTTACAAACGAGTTTCACCCTACGCAAATTCTTGCCGATTTTCTCACAATCCGCGAGCATTTTGGGGACTTACCGAAAATAAAGCTTGTGTATATGGGCGACGCACGGTACAATATGGGCAACTCTTTAATGGTGGGCTGTGCAAAAATGGGTATGCATTTCGTGGCATGCTCTCCTAAAAAGTATTTCCCCGATAAAAAGCTCATAGATGAATGTCAAAAAATAGCAAAAACAAGCGGTGCCGTTTTGGAATTTTCGGAAAATCCCGCAGAAGCCGTTGAAAATGCAGATATAATCTACACAGATGTATGGGTTTCTATGGGCGAGCCCGAAAGCGTATGGACGGAGCGTATAAATGACCTGCTCCCCTACCGCGTGACTGCGGAGCTTATGGATATTGCAGGCGAAAATTGCAAATTTATGCATTGTCTGCCTGCCTTTCACGATTTAGACACCGAAACGGGACAAAAAATCTATGAAAAGTTCGGCTTAGACTGTATGGAGGTAACAAACGAAGTCTTTGAAGGCAAAAACTCCATTGTATTTGACGAGGCAGAAAACCGTATGCACACTATAAAAGCCGTTATTGCGGCAACTTTGTAATTCTGTTGGTGATACTATGAAAAAAGCGTATTTAGTACTTAAAAACGGCAAAATTTTTGAAGGCTGCTCCTTTGGTGCGGATAAAAAAGCTATCGGCGAGCTTGTTTTTACAACCTCTATGGTGGGATATTTGGAAACGCTCACAGACCCCAGCTACAAAGGGCAGATTGTTATTCAGACCTTTCCGATTATTGGCAATTACGGCGTTATTCCCGAAGATTTTGAGGGAAAACCGGCGCTTTCGGGCTATGTTGTCCGTGAATACTCTGAAATCCCCTCAAATTTCAGGAGCGAATATGAACTCGGAAAGTTTTTAAAGGATAACGGAATACCGGCAATTTACGGGGTGGATACCCGCGAGCTTACAAAAATTCTGCGCGAAGAAGGCGTCACAACGGCAGGAATATTTGAGGAAATACCTGCCGATTTTTCCGAGCTTGAAAATTTTGTGCTGTCAAATCCCGTACCTGCCGTAAGCTGTGATAAACCTGCGGTTTACCGTGCGGAAGGCGAGAAAAAATACTCGGTAGTTTTGATTGATTACGGCGCAAAACAAAATATTGTAAGAAGCCTTACAAAGCGCGGCTGTGAGGTCACCGTTGTCCCCTGTGATACAAGCGCCGAGGAAATACTTGCGCTTGCACCCTGCGGAGTTATGCTTTCAAACGGTCCCGGAAATCCTGAGGACAACAAATTCCAGATAGAGCAGATAAGAAAACTTATCGGCAAGACTGCGATTTTCGGTATATGCTTAGGGCACCAGCTTACCGCACTGGCTATGGGCGCAAAAACGGTTAAGTTAAAATACGGTCACCGCGGAGCAAATCAGCCTGTTAAAGACCTGATTGGCGGAAGGACTTTTATAACAACGCAAAATCACGGATATGCCGTTCTTTCCGACAGCATTTCGGACAAGGCGGTTTTAAGCTACATAAATGCCAACGACGGCAGCTGTGAAGGGCTTTCCTACCCCGACTTGAACTGTTTCACCGTGCAATTCCACCCCGAAGCCTGCGCAGGTCCGCACGATACCGATTTTCTGTTTGATAAATTTATTTCTATGATGGGAGGACTTAAAGATGCCAAAGAATAAGTCAATAAAAAAAGTCCTCGTAATCGGCTCAGGCCCGATTGTTATAGGTCAGGCGGCAGAGTTTGACTATGCGGGCGCTCAGGCATGCCGTGTTTTGAAGGAGGAAGGCATAAATGTCGTCCTTATAAATTCCAATCCTGCGACAATAATGACCGACAAGCATTTGGCAGACGAAATTTATTTGGAGCCGCTGACTGCGGAAACGGTACGCAGAATTATTGAAAAGGAACGCCCTGACGGGCTTTTGGCAGGGCTGGGCGGTCAAACGGGACTTACTATTGCTATGCAGCTTTGCCGTGACAAGACCTTGGAAAAATACGGCGTTACGCTCTTGGGCTCGGATATCGACGCGATTGAAAAAGCGGAGGACCGTGAAAAATTTGCCGACTTGATGCGCAAAATCGGTCAGCCTGTTGTTCCCTCCGATATTGCGGAAGATGTAAACTCCGCACTTAAAATTGCAGAAAAAATCGGGTACCCTGTTATTGTACGCCCTGCTTACACCTTAGGCGGCGCGGGCGGCGGTATCGCAAATAACAAAGAGGAGCTTTCCCAAATTGCAGAAAACGGACTTGACTTATCTCCGATAAGGCAGGTTCTTATAGAGCGCTGTATTTCGGGCTGGAAGGAGATAGAGTTTGAAACAATGCGCGACAGCTTAGGTAATGTTATCGCTGTATGCTCAATGGAAAACTTTGACCCCGTGGGTATCCACACGGGCGATTCCATCGTTGTCGCGCCTACCCTTACGCTTTCCGACAAGGAATTTCAGATGCTGCGGAGCGCGTCCTTAGACATAATTTCCGCCGTCGGTATTGTGGGCGGCTGTAACTGTCAGTTTGCGCTTAATCCCGACAGCTTTGAATACGCGGTAATCGAGGTAAATCCGCGAGTTTCACGCTCCTCTGCACTTGCTTCAAAGGCAACGGGTTACCCTATTGCAAAAATCACGACAAAGATTGCTCTGGGCTATACATTAGACGAAATTAAAAATGACATAACAGGCAAAACCTGTGCTTGCTTTGAGCCTGCGCTTGATTATGTTGTTGTAAAATTTCCGAAATGGCCCTTTGATAAATTTGCAAATTCAAGCCGAAAATTAGGCACGCAGATGAAGGCAACAGGCGAAGTTATGGCAATCGCGCAAAGCTTTGAGGCGGCTTTATTGAAAGCTGTTCGCGGAGCCGAAATTTCACAGGAAACATTAAACTCCTCCCCCATCTCCGACAAAACGCTGTCTGACAGGCTCGCCATTCAGGACGACAGGCGCATTTTTACCATTTTTGAGGCGTTAAAAGGCGGTGTTTCGGTTGATGAAATACACAATATCACAAAAATTGACCGCTGGTTTTTATATAAACTCAAAAATCTTGCCGATTTTGAGCAAAATTTGATTGCCGAAGGACTTACGGCAAAAAATTACAAAACCGCAAAAAAATTAGGATATACCGACAAGGGAATTGCCCAAATTACAGGCGAAAAAGCACCCTATAAATGCGATTTCTCCTACAAAATGGTTGACACCTGCGGTGCGGAATTTGCGGCGGAAACGCCGTATTTCTACTCCGTATCGGGCGGCGAGTGTGAGGCAAGAGCCTTCAAAAGAAGCGGAAAAGATGTCGTTATGGTTTTAGGCTCCGGACCTATACGCATAGGACAGGGAATTGAGTTCGATTACAGCTCTGTGCATTGTGTATGGACGCTCAGAAATCTCGGATATGATGTTGTAATAGTTAACAACAACCCCGAAACCGTTTCAACCGATTATGATACGGCAGACAGGCTTTATTTTGAGCCATTAACTCCCGAAGATGTTATGAATATTATAAAAGTGGAAAACCCGATAGGCGTTGTTGTTGCCTTTGGCGGTCAGACTGCAATTAAGCTTACGCAGTTTTTAAGCGAAAACGGCGTAAAAATCTTAGGCACATCTGCCGAAAGCATTGACATTGCCGAGGACAGAAGCCGTTTTGATGCGCTTTTGGAAAGCTTTAACATCAAGCGCCCCAAGGGCTTTGGCGTGACCACAACAGACGAGGCGTTATCCGCGGCAGAAACGCTCGGCTACCCCGTTCTTCTGCGCCCGTCATATGTTATAGGCGGTCAGAATATGACAATCGCAAGGACGAAGGAAAGCGTAATTTCGTATATGCAAAAAATCCTTGCGGGAGGTATTGAAAATCCCGTTTTGGTCGATAAGTATATGCAGGGTACCGAGCTTGAAGTTGATGTTATCTCGGACGGCAAAGATGTTTTAATCCCCGGGATTATGGAGCACATAGAACGCGCGGGAATTCACAGCGGTGACTCTATTGCCGTTTATCCGCCGTATAATTTAAGCGATAAATTTTTGCAAAAAATATGCGCGTGCTCAGAAAAGCTTGCCTTGGCGCTCGGGACTAAGGGATTAGTTAATATTCAGTATTTGATTTATGAAGATGAGCTTTATGTCATTGAAGTAAATCCGCGCGCATCGCGCACCGTGCCTTACATAAGCAAGGTGACAAATGTTCCTATGGTGGATTTGGCATCAAGGGTTATGCTTGGAAAATCCTTAAAGGATTTGGGATTTGAAGGCGGACTTTATCCCGCACCTCCCTATTACGCCGTCAAGGTGCCTGTATTCTCCTTTGAAAAGCTTAGTGACGCAAACTCGATTTTAGGACCCGAAATGAAGTCAACGGGCGAGGTTTTAGGCATCGGAAAAAGCACGGCAGAGGCACTTTTTAAAGGGCTTACATCAGCAGGGCTTTCCGTTCCGTCGCCATATGACAAAAAGTCGTCTGGCGTTTTGATAAGCGTTGAGGAAAGCGATTATCAGGAGGTAATTTCCCTTGCCAAAAGATTTTATGATTTGGGAATAAAAATCTACGCAACGCACGGTACGGCTTTTGCAATAGAAAAGCTATCCGTTCCTGTGCACAAGGTGGCAAACGCTACCGAAAGCGATGAAATTGCAAAGCTTATGGAAAGCGGAAAAATAAGCTATATAATTTACACGGGCGCGGTTTTGGACGCAACACTCGGCGATTACACGCTTTTGCACCAAAAGGCTATGCTTTTAAAAATCCCCTGTCTCACCTCGCTTGATACTGCAAACGCTTTGGCAGATATTATAGAAAGCCGTTTCAATGCGCAGAATACCGAGCTTGTTGACATAAACAATATGCGAAAATCAAGGAGCAAAATCCCGTTTGCAAAGATGCATTCCTGCGGAAATGACTACATTTTTGTAGAGAATTTTGACGGCAAAATCACCTGTCCCGAATCTCTTTGTGTGAGCCTTTGCACTCTCCATTACGGCATAGGCGGGGACGGAATTGTTTTAATAGAAAACTCCCACACAGCAGACGCAAAAATGCGTTCCTTTAACCGTGACGGAAGCGAAGGCAAAATGGCGGGAAACAATATCCGCTGCTGTGCAAAGTACCTTTTTGACAAGGGAATTGTTAAAAAAGAGAATATGACAATAGAAACGGCAAGCGGAGTTCACAGCTTAAAGCTTTACATAAGGGACGGCAAAGTATCCTCCGTTTCGGTGGATATGGGCAAAGCCTGCTATGAGGCTGAAAAAATACCTGTTAAAGCAGACAGCCGTGAAATTACAGATATGCCTGTTACAATAGGCAAGGACAGCTATAATATAACCGCACTTTCTGTCGGAAATCCGCATTGTGTTGTATTCTGCGATGAGCTTGACAGCCTAAATCTCGAAAAAATCGGTCCCAAATTTGAATATGCGGACATTTTCCCTGAAAGGATAAATACCGAATTTGTCAGGGTTATCAACAAAAACCTCTTGCGAATGCGGGTATGGGAGCGCGGAAACGGCGAAACTCTCGCCTGCGGAACAGGCGCCTGTGCAGCCGTTGCGGCAGCCTGCAAAAACGGTTTTTGCGAAACAGGAAAAGACATTACCGTAAAGCTTTCGGGCGGAGATTTAATTGTGAACTACACCGACGAAAAAATAACACTTACAGGAAACACCGTTTTGGTCTTTGAAGGCGAATTTGAATATTAAAAAAATAACGGGCAAGCCCGTTATTTTTTTGTAGAAATATATTATTTTAATATATCGGATATTTCTCGCAAAGTGCAATAACTTCCTTTGTTATGCGCTCCTTTGAGTTTTCAAAATCGAATATTACATCATAAATCCAGTCTGCAATCATTCTCATTTCCGCCTCTTTAAAGCCTCTTGTTGTAACGGCAGGTGTTCCTATTCTTAAACCGCTCGTAACAAACGGACTTTGCGGGTCATTCGGTATTGTGTTTTTATTAGCCGTGATATGCACTTCATCAAGGCGGACTTGCAGTTCCTTGCCGCTAATTCCCGTACCTATAAGATTTAAAAGCATAAGGTGGTTATCTGTACCGCCTGACACAAGATTTATTCCCTTTTCTTTAAGTGCTTTTGCAAGCTCTGCGGCATTTTTCACAATTTGCTTCTGATACTCATTAAACTCAGGCGTCAGGGCTTCACCGAACGCCACAGCTTTTGCCGCGATTATGTGCATCAAAGGACCTCCCTGAATTCCCGGGAAAATCGCCTTATCTATATCCTTTGCGTACTTTTCTTTACACAGGATTAAGCCGCCCCTTGGTCCGCGCAGGGTTTTATGCGTAGTCGTTGTAACAACATCTGCTATCGGCACGGGATT
>CAJOPD010000098.1 GCA_905236685.1 uncultured Clostridia bacterium | reverse complement strand
TATATGCAGGGAGAGGAGCGGAAATAGAAGGCAGAATGCGATATGTACTTACAACACGCAGTGATGGTACAATAGAGTTTGAAATAAAGGACAATACATGTTTTGTTAACTTGGGAAAGGAAGATTATTGATGAAAGATAAAATACCGTTTTATAATATTGTAAATATGTTTTTCGTGGGAGCGATTTTTTCTACGATATTGGTTTTAATGTGTATTGAAAAAATAAGTATTGACGAAAAGTATTTAGATTTTGCACTTAGATGGAATGTGCTGGTTTCTGGCATTTTAGTAGTCGTTATGTATGAAATCGGTTTTATAATTAACCGTATAAGTTCTATCACAATTGAACCAATTTTAACTAATACAAAAATATGGTCAAGGGATGATTATGATATAGATGTATCAGAAATATCAGAAAATAATTCAAAATTTCAATCCATGATAACAGAATTAAATTTGATGCGAAGTCATATTTTGATTTATTTGTTTTTTTCAATACTTTCTGTCGTTTTAAAAGAATACTGGATTTCAGTTTTATTTTTCGTATTAGTTGTAACATTTATATTAGCTGGAAGAAAGCATAACGCTAAAATAAACAAAATTAGAAAGTCCTACTCAAGGAAAAATCAAAAACCCCAGAATAATAAGCAAAAACAAAATCATAAAAGTATTCAAAATCAAAAGAAAGGTAGTGAGTACCATAGATAATTTGAAAATTGATATTCCAGATATTGCTGCGGGAAAAGTAATACCCTATTCAATTAATAAAAAAATACAGGAAGAGGAAAAACAAAAGAAAAGAGATGGCATTGCGGTCTGGGCTTTGGTTGTCTCTGTTTTATCATTGATTTTGTCTGCAATCTCTTTATTTATAAGTAGGTGATAAAAAATGAAACCTGAAATAAAACAACGAATAGAGCAAATAAAAAACGGTGAAGTGCCGGAGGGATATAAAAAGACAAAGATAGGCATAACCCCTATCGATTGGCACAATACATGTTTTGCTGAATTATTTGTCACAAAAAGTGAATATACAGAAGATTTAGAAAAATACCCTCTTTATAGTCTTACGATAGAAGACGGTGTTACGCCAAAATCTGAAAGATACGAAAGAAGTCACCTCGTGAAAAAAGAAAATGCTTATAAAGTTGTTGAGCCGAACGATTTTGCCTATAACCCCATGAATGTAAGATTTGGTGCCGTGGCAAGGCATAAAGGAAAAACATCGGTATGTGTTTCAGGCTACTATGATGTTTTTACAACAAAAGAAAAAACTGATTTGAAATTTATGGATGATTTTCTTGTTAGTAATATTATGATTACATATTACAACAAAGTTTCCACAGGCTCCCTTGTGGAAAAACAAAGGGTGCATTATTCTGAATTTATAAATTTTAACATTCCGATACCATCTAAAATAGAACGACAGAAAATTGCAGAAATATTATCAGTACAAGACAAAATAATTGAATTGCAACAAAAGATGATTGATGGGTACAAACGACTCAAAAAAGGAATGCTACAAAAAATGTTCCCAAAGAACGGTGAAAATATCCCCGAAATTCGTTTCCCGGAATTTACTGCCCCTTGGGAACAGCGTAAGTTAGAGTCGCTTTGTGAAGTATTTACGGATGGCGACTGGATAGAGGCCAAAGACCAAAGTGATTCAGGAATAAGATTGGTTCAAACTGGTAACGTAGGAACTTCAGAATACTTGGATAAAGAGAACAACAGAAAATGGATTTCAGAAGACACTTTTGAGAGACTCCATTGTGAAGAAATCTATGAGGGGGATATTCTTATTTCAAGGCTGCCTGAACCTGCTGGAAGGGCCTGTATTATGCCCGCTTTGGGCACTAGAATGATTACGGCAGTAGACTGTACCATTGTTAGAATTTCTGTGGAATATGATAATAAATACCTTGTTCAATATCTATCTACACCGATGTATTTCAATGTCGTAAATTCATTCCTCGGTGGAGGAACAAGGCAGCGAATAAGTCGCGGAAACTTGTCAGGAATTCATATCCCTATTCCCCCAACATTAGCGGAGCAAAAGAAAATCGGAGAATATTTTGAAGGAATCGATAACCTTATCACCCTTCATCAGCGTAAGCTTGATGAATACAAAACTTATAAAAAATCTTTAATGCAGTTATTATTAACAGGAATTGTGAGGTGTAAATAATGACAACTGATAAACCAGACATCGCTATTGTTTGCTATAAGAAAAGCTTTGATGATTCAGAACTTGTTGAGATAAAAAGTGAGTTAGCAAATTGCGAATTGAAATTAGCATTGTACGAACGTTCTGCATTTGCTAATGCGTCAATGGATTTCTTTTTTCCATTTATCGAAGTTTTATTGTCACCGGAATTGGTAAGTGCTTTTATGCAAGGCATATTGACAAATGCGATATGGGACGCGATAAAAGCGTTACTGGTTCGTATTTTCCTCAAATATAGCAAAAAAACCATATTCAAACTTCAAGGAGGGAAAATAACAGAAAAAACTGCAAATATTCATTTTAAAATTGGAAATAATGTTCTTGTCCTTCCTTTAGATGTTGATGAGGAAAAGTTTAAATATGTCGTGGATACATTCATGGAAAAGTCAATCTCGTCTAATAATGATGAAATTATGTATTCTATTTATTCAAATAAAGAAAATTCCATATCTCAAAAAACTGAGACCGAGATTATAAAAGAGGAATACGAAAAACAGCTTATAGCAAAAAATAAAGAAAAGGAGGTGAAACGAATGCCAAGAGACGAACATCATGTAGTACCTAACAAAAATGGCGGTTGGGATATTAAAAGAAATGGTAGTGATAGAGCAAGTGCACACACAGATACAAAAAAAGAAGCGATAGACAAAGCTCGTACTATCAGCAAAAATCAGGATACTGAACTTATTATACATAATAAGGATGGTAAGATAGCTAATTCTGACAGCCATGGTAATGATCCATGTCCGCCAAGGGATAGAAAGTAATGACTCATAAGCGAGACAGATATTGTCTCGCTTAACGCACTTATACAATACCTATTGAAAGGATATACGATAATGAGTTACAAGAACCAAGCAGACTTATACTTAGAGGATAACATAAGCAAATATCCTGCAATAGATTTGCTTTGCAAGATGGGATATAAATACATATCACCCGATGACTGCGTAACAGAGCGTGGAAACTCTTACGGCGTTTTGCTAAAAAATATACTGAGAGAACAGCTTATAAAGCTTAACACTTATGAGTATGGGGAGAGCAAATATAAATTTACGGCAGGGAATATTGAAAAAGCGATAAATGATCTTGATGAGCCTTTAACAGAAGGACTTGTTCGCACGAGCGAAAAAATATATGATGCCCTAATGCTCGGCAAAAGTTATCTTGAAAATTTGCCTGACGGTACGCAAAAAAGCTTTAATCTTAAATATATCGACTGGGACAACCTTGAAAATAATGTATTTCATGTTACAGAAGAATTCTCCGTTGACAGCATTGACAGACAGCATAATGCAAGACCTGATATTGTTTTATTCGTAAATGGAATTCCGTTTGGTGTTATTGAATGTAAGGCTCCAACGGTATCTGAAGAACAAGCAATAAGCCAAATGATAAGAAATCAAAAGAAGGAATATATTCCTCAGCTTTTCAAGTTTGCCCAAATAGTTATGGCAACAAATAAAAACGCTGTCAAGTATGCTACTTGCGGTACGGGTAAGAATTTTTGGTGTATATGGAAAGAGCAAGACGATGAATTGTGCGACAAAATGCTTGATTTTGCGATAGTTGACAGAGAAATTACAGTTCAGGACAGAAATATTGTTTCGCTTTTTCTGCCCGAAAGGTTACTGCGACTGACAAAATACTTTATAATTTATGATGCAAATATTAAAAAGATTTGCAGATATCAGCAATTTTTTGCGGTTGAGGAGATTATAAAGTACATTAACACCTTTGATAAAAACGGCATTCGCAACGGGGGTGTTATTTGGCATACCCAAGGGAGCGGAAAGTCACTCACAATGGTTATGGTGGCAAAATATATCCTTATGGAAATGTGTGCATGTAATCCGAAGGTTGTTATAGTAACAGATAGAAAAGAGCTTGACCGACAAATAGCAAAAACTTTTTCGCATACACGCTTATCCCCTGCCAGAGCTACCAGCGGAAAGCACTTAATAGAGCTTATAAATTCAAACAGCGTGGATATTATTACATCAATTATTAACAAATTTAACACGGTGGAAAGCAGCGGACTGAAAAATGATTCCCGTGATATATTTGTTCTTGTAGATGAAAGTCATCGATCTAATTATGGGAATCTTGCAACAAAAATGCGTGTTGTATTTCCAAATGCTTGCTATATCGGATTTACGGGCACTCCGCTAATGAGGTCTGAAAAGAACACTATGGCTAAATTCGGAAAGCTTATTCACAAGTACACAATTAAAGACGGTGTTGAGGATAAAGCCATAGTTCCGTTAATTTATGAGGGAAAATTTATCGAGCAATCCGTTGATGAAGAAAATATAGATTTATGGTTCGAGCAAGTTACAAAAAGACTGCAAGAGGCACAAAAAGCTGACTTGAAAAATAAATGGAGTAGCATCAAGCGGCTTTCTTCAACTGATGCACGCATAAAAAGAATTGCCCTTGATATAAATCAGCATTTTTTGGATGGATATAAGAATACGGGATTTAAGGCTATGCTCGCTTGTAATTTCAAAAAAGATGCTGTAAGATATCAAAAATGTTTCGAGCAGTTTGGTGATCTTAAAACAGCGGTAGTTATTTCTGCCCCAGATATGCGTGAAGGTAATGACGATATCGACGAAAGCACTGATGATTTAGTGATTGAATTTTGGAAAAAGATGATGTCGCAGTATGGCAATGCTGATGAATATGAGGAAACTATTAAAACTAAATTTATTGACGGTGAAATTGATATTCTAATTGTATGTAGCAAACTTTTGACAGGATTTGATGCACCGTTGACACAAGTTCTATACATTGACAAAGAGCTAAAAGAACATGGGTTATTACAGGCTATAGCCAGAACAAACAGGCTTTGTGAGGGCAAAGATTTTGGACTTATTGTGGATTACAGAGGCTTGATTAAAAAACTTGACGACGCTTTGGAGGTTTATAGCGGCGCAGGATTAGAAGACTTTGACTCCGAGGATATAAAAGGCGTTGTAGTTGATATTATGCAAAGTATCAGCAAACTTCGAGAAGAGTATTCAAGACTTTGTGATATATTTTTGCCGGTTAATAACAATGAAGATACAGAGGAAATTGAAGTATTCCTTGCTGATGATGAATTAAGAGCAAAATTCTACGATACTCTTTGTGGCTTCGGAAGAGCATTAAATATTGTTATAACTTCAGAGACCACATACAATTCTATTGACAAGGTGGAGCTTGACAAGTACAAGAAGCAATTTGCTTTTTATGCAAAGGTTAGGCGGAGCGTAAAAATTAGGTATGCAGATGTTATTGATAATGCTGAATATGAAAAGCAAATGCAGAATTTATTAGATACCTATATAACTGTTAGCGGACTGAAGCAAATCACCAATCCTGTTGATATTTTAGACAGAGATGAAATGGAAAAAGAACTTAAAGAACTTGGAAGTTTTCGGTCACAGGCTGATGCTATTTTATCCCATATGACAAAGAGTATTAAACAGAAATATGACGAAAATCCTGCATACTATGAAGCCTTTTCAAAAAGGATTAAAGATGCCTTGGAGGAGTATAAAAATCGAATAATCACAGAAGCCGAATACCTTGAAAAGATGCGTAAAATCATGGATGATTATAGGAGCGGTACAACAAATATATCGTATCCTGAAAAGATTAAAGAAGATGTTCATGCACAGGCTTTTTATGGAGTTATTTCCGCAATTTTAGATGATGTTATTAACCTTAGTGAAAATATTGATGCTGTTTCCGACATATCTTTGGAAATCACAGAAATCATTAAGGAACATGATATGGTAGACTGGCATGATAATCAGACAATTCACAACAAAATTGCTCAAGCAATTGATGATTTGTTCTATAGGTATGAAAAGGAGCAAAACCTCAAAATTGATTTTGATACGATAGACAAAATAATTGATAATGTCATTACCGTTGCACTTAGGAGGTTTAAATGATAAGAGAATTAAAACTTTCTGATGGGACAATTATCTATGAGCTTCAAATAAAGAATGTAAAAAACATAAATTTACGGATTAAGCCAAATGGAAATATTTATGTTTCAGCAAATGCTACTGTAGATATGGATAAAATAGATTCCTTTATCTTATCAAAAGAAAAGTTCGTCTTGGGGGCTCTTAAAAAATTTGAGGAACTAAAAAAGTATGAATCAGCAACAAAAGAATATGTTGATGGGGAAACCTTTTTGATGTTTGGACATGAAATGCGGCTAAAAGTAAGAACTTCCTCAAAAAGATATATTGAATGTGATGAAAGTTACATCTATTTATATGTTAAAGAAGGTGATAGTACCGAAATCAAACAGAAGTCAATTAATAAATGGCTAAAATCGGAATGTAGAAAAACAATTTCATTGATATGTGAAGCGGTGTACCCTAAATTCAAAAAATACGGCATAGAATTTCCTGAAATAAAATACAGGAATATGATTTCCCGATGGGGTAGTTGTCAACCTAAAAAAGGCGTTCTAACATTCAACTATGCACTAATAAACGCACCTATTTCTTGTGTCGAATATGTTGTAGTTCATGAGTTTGCACACTTTCTCGTGGCAAATCATTCAAGAAAGTTTTATGAGCAACTTTCGGTATTCTTGCCAGATTGGCAAGAAAGAAGAGAAAGGCTGAAAAAAATTGTTCCTAATGAAGTGTGATTATTTTGCTTATGAAATAGTAAGTGGATTTTTCACATCATATATTGACTATTCTCGTCAAATATGCTATAATTGACGAGAAAGAAATGAGGTGAGGCGAATGCGGAGATTTAATTTTGCTATTCTGAAAGATAAAAAATGGGATAATGAGATAGTGAATTACTTGTCTTTGATTCACGAAGCCAAAGGCAAACAGTCCTTGTATTTGAAACAAAAACCTGATGAGCTTAAAAGGCTTGTTGAAATAGCAAAAATTCAAAGTACGGAAAGCTCAAATTTGATTGAGGGCATCAGAACTACAGAAACAAGGCTCAGACAGCTTATGAGTGAAAAGACAACGCCCCGTAACCGCGACGAAAAAGAGATTGCAGGATATAGAGACGCACTAAATGTTGTTCACGAAAACTTTGAGTATATCCCATTAACGCCGAATTATATATTACAGCTGCACAAAATAATGTTCAGTCATACCGATTCAAGCTTTGGAGGCTCATTCAAAAATGTGCAGAATTATATCAGTGCAACAAACGCTGACGGCGTAGCTTATACGCTGTTTACTCCGCTTGCACCGTATGAAACACCGTCTGCAATGCAGGAGTTATGTGACGAGTTTAACCGTATGATAGGTGAAGGCAAGGTTGATCCGTTAATTATAATACCGATATTTATTCACGATTTTTTGTGTATCCACCCGTTTATTGACGGAAACGGAAGAATGTCCCGTCTTTTGACAACTCTTCTTTTATATCGTTCCGGATATGAAGTGGGGAAGTACATTTCCCTTGAAGCGAAGATAGCAAAAGACAAAGACGCATATTATGATGCTCTATTAAAATCGCAAAACGGCTGGCATGAAGAAAAGGACGACCCGACGGCGTTCATTAAATATTTGCTTGGTACAATAATTTCTGCTTACAGAGATTTTGAGGATAGGATAAATATTTTGAGTGAATCGTCATTAGAAACTGTAAAAAATGCCGTTCAAAGTAAAATCGGCAAATTTACAAAGAGGGACATAACGGAGATTTGCCCGTCTATTAGTGCCTCAACTGTCGAAAGACATTTGAAAAAACTGTGTGTCGATGGGGTTATTACAAAATTCGGCGGCGGTCGCTCGACATTTTATGTAAGAAATCAATAGAGTTATAAATTATATGGCGGACTGTCTAACATTTGTCTAACAAAATCTTTTTTTATGAGAAATTTTATAATTGCTATTTTATGCGATAATTCGCAATAGATAAGGGCTTTTAAGGTTTTTTCAAGGGAATGGTTAACACTAAAAAATAATAGATAAAATTTGATAATTTTCAGTGCTTTCCCTTCGAGTCCTTGTACCCCTGCCAAAAAATCGGCAAGATTCGTAAGATTCTTGCCGATTTTTACCTATTACCTCTTCACTATTCACTCTTCCTTAAAAAATCCTGCCGATTTTGAAGTAATAAGTAATAGTGAATAAGGAAAAAGTACGCCGTATTTCGCAAGAAATACGGCGTTTTTGTACCCTTTTTTTGAGCCTGCATGTAGAGGTATTTAGACGCATTTGCGGGCATTTATTTGTATCAATTTCGCCGTCTTTTCGGCGGCGAGAGGACGACGAAATGGTAAATGTTACTCTTGATTTTGGAGTATTGTGGGAATATGAAGTTTTGACTTATTTGCACGATGGGTATCTGCTCTTGCGCTGTAAAGGTCTGTTCGTCCTTCCTCCAATTGTTAAAATAAATATTTGCCGTACTCTGAAAAGCCGAGCATAAGCATTTCCTTTGAATGACAGTCGCTTGATAAAATCACTTTTCCGCCGCCTGCCTTTATGTAGTCAAGTATTTCCCTGCTTGGGTACGGCTTGCTCCTGTAACCTCTTGCAATTGCGCCAGTGTTTATTTCAAAAACCGCATCTTGCAAAAGGAGCGTATCAAGCGCCTTTTTGTAAGCATTTACATACCGCGCGTCCGTTTCTTCAAACAGACGGTAGTTTTCGTTAAATTTTGTTACAAGGTCAAAATGCCCGATAATATCGGTATTTTTAATTTTTGCAACGGTGGCAAAATAATCCTCTGTGAGCCTGTAAAAATCGCCGCCGTAATACTTTTTCACAGAATTTATGAGGTCATCGGCGCTCAAATCGACGGGAATATACCCGTCTCCCGCCTTTAAGTAATGAACCGAGCCTATTACATAGTCATAATCGTCGGTCGGCTCGGAAGAATAGAAATCCTGCTCAACTCCGCACAGAATTTTAATTCTGTCCTTGTACTTTTCTTTAAGCCCTGAAATCTCGTCCTTGTAAGCCTGTATTTTGTCCTTTTTCATACAGTAGCTTTCATCAAAATCGGTGTAGGAATGTGATGAAAAGCCGATACAGTCCATATTTTTGCGGATAGCCTCCAAAACCACTTCCTCGGGAGTATCCTTGCCGTCACAATAGATTGTATGAATGTGAAGGTCGCATAAATTCATTATACCATTTTCTCCTGTTTTACCTTGTGGTCGATAATGTGGCGCGAGGCAAGCTCCGCCCAGATATCCTCCAAGGAAATTCCCATCTCTATCATAAGCACCATTATGTGATATGTAAGGTCTGCGATTTCGTAAACAGTCTCCTTTTTGTCGCTGTTTTTAGCTGCGACAATTACCTCGGTGCTTTCCTCGCCGACCTTTTTCAATATCTTGTCAAGCCCCTTTTCAAACAGGTAAGTGGTGTAAGAGCCCTCCTTTTTCTCTGTTTTTCTGCCCTTAATAAGCTCAATCAGATTTTCCATGGAGAATTCGTGCAGACTTTCGCTTTCCCATACGGGATTTGTAAAGCAGGAATTCGTTCCCGTGTGGCACGCGGGACCGTCCTTTTCTACCGTTACGGTAAGCGCGTCATAGTCGCAGTCAGCCGTAATGGAAATAATGTGTTGGTAATTCCCGCTTGTTTCGCCCTTTAACCAAAGCGTATTGCGGGAGCGGCTCCAAAAGCAAGTAAGACCTTTTTCCATCGAAATTTCAAGGCTTTCCCTGTTCATATACGCAAGTGTTAGCACCTTTTTTGTGCGTGCGTCAACGACAATGGCGGGGATAAGCCCCTTTTCATCAAATTTCAGCTTGTTAATATCAATCATTTTTTTCTCCTTTTATAACCTTACGGGTATATTATTTTTGTGTAATTCCGCTTTTAAATCTTTTATGCTTATTTCGTTAAAGTGGAAAACGGAGGCGGCAAGCCCTGCGTCAACCTTTGGAAGAGATTTAAAAAGCGTAACGAAATCGTCTGTTGAGCCTGCGCCGCCCGAGGCGATTATCGGGACATTTACGGCATTTGATACAGCGTCCAGCATCTCTATGTCAAAACCGCCTTTTACGCCGTCGGTGTCTATTGAGTTTAAAACAACCTCGCCGGCGCCAAGACCGACGCATTTTTTTATCCATTCAATCGCTTCCATACCTGTATTTTCCCGTCCGCCCTTTGCAAAAACGCGAAATACGCCGTCAACACGCTTTACATCTGACGAAATAACAACGCATTGACTGCCGTAAAGCTTGGCTGCGTCATATATCAGGTTGGGATTTTTTATGGCGCCCGAGTTTACACTCACCTTGTCGGCACCGCATTTTAAAACTCTGTCAAAATCATCTGTCGTGTTTATTCCTCCGCCTACCGTGAGGGGAATGAAAATGGTTTTTGCCACTTCTTTCAGTATGTCAATAAAGAGCGCACGGCCTTCGCTTGACGCCGTAATATCGTAAAAAACAAGTTCATCTGCACCGTTGTCGCTGTAAAATTTGCCCAGCTCAACGGGGGAGGAAACATCGGAAAGCCCGAGAAAATTAACACCCTTTACAACCCTGCCGTCTTTGACATCAAGGCAGGGTATAATGCGTTTAGTTGTCATTTTGCCACCTCTATTGCTTCCTTCAAATCAATCGCGCCCACATAATATGCCTTCCCGATAATTGCGCCGTGTATATCAAGCTTTGAGAGCCGCTTAATGTCATCAATAGAGGAAATCCCGCCCGACGCAATTATGTTCATATCAAACCTTTTCGATAATTCGGCATATAATTCGGTATTTGTGCCCTGCATAGCGCCGTCCTTTGAAATATCGGTGCAGATAACGGTTTTTACGCCGATTTTCTGCAAATTACCGCAAAAATCATAGAGCATATATTCCGATTTTTCGGTCCAGCCTTTAATAGCAACACAGCCGTCCTTTATGTCTGCGCCTACCGCTATCCTGTCGCCGTATTCAGCTACCGCAACCTTTAAAAAATCGCTGTCGGTAACTGCGGCTGTGCCCAAAATAACACGGTTTACACCTATTGAAAGGTATTTTTTTACAGTTTCCATTGTTCTTATTCCGCCACCGACTTCGGCAAAAAGCCCGGTTTTTAAAATCTTTTCTATTACAGCCAAGTTCCGTGCTTCGCCTGCTTTTGCGCCCTCCAAATCAACAATATGGATATATTCCGCACCGCAATTTTTAAAATCGCGCGCAACTTCCTCAGGCTTATCGCTGAATACGGTCATATTGGCGTAATCGCCCTTTAAAAGACGGACCGCTTTGCCGTCATATAAATCTATCGCGGGAAAAATTTTCATTTGCCGTCCGTTCCTTTCTTATATTTCACAAAATGCCTTTAAAATTTTAAGTCCCACATCGCCGCTTTTTTCGGGGTGGAACTGACAACCGAAAACATTTCCGTTTTCAACCGAGGCGGTAAGCTCGGCGCCGTAATTTGTGATCGAGGTCACAAACCCATCGCAGTTTGCGCCGTAGTACGAGTGCACGAAGTAAACAAAATCGCCCTCGTTTATGTACTTAAAAATGCGAGACTTTTCGCCCTTAAAATGCAGGGAATTCCAGCAGATATGCGGTATTTTATAATCAGCAGGAATAACATTTTTAATAGGCACGACCTCGCCTTTAATAAGCCCCAGCCCGTTATGCACACCGTATTCATAGCTTTTGTCAAAAAGCAGCTGCATACCGAGGCAAATTCCGAGAAGATGCTTGCCTTCATCTACTTCCTCCAAAAGAATGTTTTTGAGCCCTGTTTCTTCCAGCTTTTTTGCCGCGTCGCCGAATGCGCCGACGCCCGGGAGAATGATTTTTTCGGCGTTATGAATTACCTGTTTGTCACTTGTCGCTACTGCGTCTGCACCGATATATTTAAAGGAGCTTTTAAGGGAAAATAAATTCCCGACGCCATAGTCAATTATCGCAATCACGGATTAAAGCACTCCTTTTGTTGACGGAATTTCATCGGCAAAAGAGGCGTCAATGGAAACTGCCTGTTTTAAGCTTCTTGCCGCAGATTTAAAAGCGCCCTCTATAATGTGGTGTGAATTTGTGCCCGAAAGCTGCTTTATGTGCAGGGTGCAATTCGTGTTCCGCACAAAGCCGAGCCAGAATTCCTGTATAAGCTCGGTATCAAATGTGCCGACCTTTTGCGAAGGAATGGTAAGCCCGTATTCAAGCTGGCTGCGCCCAGATAAATCCACAGCCGAAAGGATTAGTGCCTCGTCCATAGGCAGTATCAT
>CAJOPD010000097.1 GCA_905236685.1 uncultured Clostridia bacterium | reverse complement strand
GGAGAATTTTGAGGCGCTTTTCGGAAGGGGCGTTACGGCGAATATTAACGGAGAGAAATGCTTTGCCGTTAATAAGAAATTTGCCGTTGACAGCGGAATAGATATTTCGGGTTTTGAAAAGGACTACGAACTGCTTTCAAATCAGGGCAAAACGGTTATATTTTTCATAGATGGAAATAATCTGCTCGGCATTATGGCAGTTTCGGACACGATAAAAGAAAGTGCGCAAAAAGCCGCCCAAACGCTTAAATCAATGGAAATAGACACGGTTATGCTGACAGGCGATAATGAGCTTTCCGCATCGCAAATTGCGAAAAAAGCGGGGATAGAAAGGGTAATTGCAAATGTAATGCCCAAGGATAAGGAAAAGGAAGTGCGCGGATTTATTGATGCAGGCAGAAAAGTGGCAATGGTAGGTGACGGTATAAATGACGCACCTGCATTGAAAGCTGCAAGCGTAGGAATAGCGATAGGAAAGGGAACGGACGCCGCGATAGAAAGCAGCGATATTGTACTTTTGAATAAAAGCCTCACCGCTGTGCCGAATGCATTAAAGCTGTCACGGGCTGTGATTAAAAATATTAAGGAAAATCTTTTCTGGGCATTTTTCTATAATATAATCGGTATTCCTGTTGCCGCAGGAGTTCTGTATCAGCCCTTTGGAATAAAGCTAAGTCCGATGCTGGGGGCTTTGGCGATGAGTATGTCAAGCGTATGTGTTGTGAGCAACGCATTGAGATTAAAGCGTTTAAAACTTGATGATAACAAAAAAGAGGAGAAAAGAGAAATGAAAAAGGTTAAAATTGACGGTATGATGTGTATGCACTGTGTGGGTCGTGTAAAGGATGCATTTTTAAAGGAAGGGATAACTGCCGATGTTGTGCTTGATGAAAAATGCGCATATGTTCCCGCTGCGACCGATGATAAGTTAATCGAAAAAATTGTTACGGACAGCGGATATACCTTTTTGGGAATTGAATAAAAAAAAACAGCCTGACAGGCTGTTTTTTTTCAGCTTTTAATTGCCGCCAAAATGTGCATATTACGGATTTCGGGTTTTGACACTCTGTCATTTACCGAGTATGCGTGCTTTTCAAGGTCCAGGCAAATCGCTTCGGTCAAATTTTGCGCTTGAAGCTCATCGATAACCATTTTGGAAACATCTTCAATTATTTCTGCCTTTGTTTCAAAAAGGTCATTGTCCGAGCTTATCAAAAATTCAAGCGTTTCCGCAAGGTTTGAAAGCTTTTCAAGACTGCGGAGCGCCTTAAAAGACCATTTATAGTATGGCACATACCTTTTATTCAGGAGAAAAATCACATTGACAGCGGCACGGACAAATTCAAAGCAGGCAAGCTGTGCCGCACCCGTTTCGCCGTGCGAAATACATCGTGAATAATTGTACTGCCCGGATTGCGCCATAATCAAAAGATTTCCCGCAAGCTTTTTAAGGCGGATATCATCGGGAAGATATGAAAGCTTTTGGCGGATTTTTGTCATTTCGCCAAATCCGTCAAAAAACATCTTGCCGTTAGTCACTTCTAATAGAGCGTTTTCGTCGGACAAAAGCCATTCTGTATGTGACAGATTTCCGTCAGGCGTTCCCGTTTTGGACATTAAAAAATCGCTGATGCGTATAACTCCGCGGCGTTTAGCGCCGACAGGAGATATTAAACTCCTTTTTAAGCCCATAAACTCCTTTGGAAGCTTGGCATATGCCCGCTCCAATCGGAATTCGGTTTTTCGGTCGATTATGCTTTCGTCGGGGATAAAAATGCAAAAAGATGGCTCAAAATCGTGGTCGCGTGAAATATCGTCATCGAACCCAAAACATTCTGAGCCGCTGCCTAAAAGCCCTGTGGCAAGCTTGTCCAAAATATCGGAAAACTCCGTTTCAAGCATATTTTTGCCAAATTCAAGATAGTATTTTTCGCAAAATTCAAGCCCCTTCATAAATCTTTCTTGCCCTTTCTTTAAGTTCGTTTTCATAAGCAAAATAGCCGTAATACCCAAAGGCAGACGCGCATTTTTCGCATACAAAGGCATAGTATCCGTTTCTCTTATTTTCTTCGCTGTCAAGCGCATCTATTGCCTTTTCCAAGAGTGAATTTATTTTTTCTTCGGCTTTTTCCAAGCCGAATTCCGCCTCCTCGGTATCCGCCATATTGAGATAGGAAATAGCGCAGTCCAAAAGCCCGTTTTTGTGATTTTTCATAATGGCGATTGCCCTTTCGTAATATTCCCTCGCCCTTTCAAAATCCTTTAAGGCAGTTAAGGTGAGCGCCATATTATTGTAAAGACCTGCTAAACGGCTGTCATTTTTGTCCAAATCCTTTTCGTATATCCTTTTTGCCAAATCGAAATACTCTATTGACTTTTGCGGATTATCCGCCGCTTTGTAAACAGTTCCTGCATTGAGATATGCAGTTGCCGCAGATATGGAATTTTCATTTTCCATAGTTTTTATAAGATTTAAAACAGCGGAGGTTTCCTTTAATGCATTGTCTATTTCGCCGATTTTGCGGTAAAGCCCCATAAGCTCGTTTCTTATTGTAAATTCGCCGTTTAAGTCGCCTTCTGCTTTGGCATCTTTAAGCCAGTATAAAAGGTGTTTTTTTGCGCCGTTATAATCATTTTTGCCGAAGTATTCATCAAGCTTTGATATAACTCTGTCGGTAGGAATACGCTTTATGTTTTTTTTGAATAAATCTGTGCAGAAGGGGCATTGCGGGTCGGTATAATCTTCTCTTTCCATAAACTCACCTCTTTTTAGAAATTTTAACATAAAATGTCAAATTTTGCAAGAAAACGATTTATCGATTTTTTTAATCGGTAAGCACAGCGGAATAGTTATTCTGTAAATTTTATGCCTTGACAGCTTCCGCGCCGCAGCATTTCCTTATCAATTTCATTAAGAACAACAAACTTTTTCAGGCTCCAAAGCGGAGCAATTAAAGTGTCCCGCCCGCCGTCGCCTGTAAGGCGCTGGATAACAGTGTTTTCGTGAAAAACCTCTAAGCAGTCGCAGATAATTCCGACATATTCCGAAAGGGATAAGGTATCAAATTGACCCTTTTCGTACTGCTCTGCCATTTTTGTGCCTTTTAGTATATGCAAAAGGTGCAGTTTAACAAAATCGGGGCGGAGCTTTGCCACCGTTTCGGCGGATTTTAACATCATTTCGTGCGTTTCGTCGGGAAGCCCCTCGATAAGATGAACACAAACCTTTATGTTTCGGTTTTTTAACTTGTAATATCCGTCTAAAAATTCCGCAAAAGTGTGTTGGCGGTTTATTTTTTTGCCCGTTTCGTCAAAAATGGTTTGAAGTCCCAGCTCAACAATAAGGTAGGTGCGGCTGTTTAGCTCGGAAAGATAGTCAAGCACATCATCTTCCAAACAGTCGGGGCGGGTTGCAATCGCAAGCCCGACAACACCGTCCTTTTTGAGAACAGGCTCAAACTTCTCTTTTAATATATTTACGGGAGCGTATGTATTGCTGTTTGCCTGAAAATAGGGAATATATAGAGCGTCGGGCCATTTTTTATGCATTTTCGTCTTTACCAAATCAAATTGCGTCAAAATATCGTCCTTTGGGTTTCCTGCAAAATCCCCGCTGCCTGAAAGGCAGTAGGTACAGCCGCCGACGCCTTTTGTGCCGTCGATATTGGGGCAGGAAAAATTAGCGTTTAAAGAAACCTTAAATACCTTTTTTCCAAAGGTGCTTTTAAGATGATAATCCCAAGTATGATACCGCTTGTTGCTTGATGAAAATTTAAAATTATTTTCCATTTTTATCTCCTAAAAAAATTAAATCGGGCAGATAACAACTGCCCGATTTAATGCATTTCTTATGAAAGTTCAAAAGATTTGCAATCCGTACATTGATCCTGGGAAGGATTTGATTCGTGCGTACCGATAGTAACGCAGTCCAAGGAACAATAATCCTTTGTTTTGCAGTGGTTTCTGCACTGAGTAACGGTACATTTGATACATTCATTAGGTTTACAGCTAAAATCCATAATTAACACCTCCTGATATTATCTTTTCAAAAAGGAGGTAAAAATATTCATTTTTTTATAGAAGATGTTTGTATTTGTTGTAAAGCCTTAAAGCAGCAGAAATTTCGCTTGATGAAAGAACGCTTTTAATATACGCTTTTAAGGCAGCGGTGTCGCCGCTTTTCCTGAGTTCATTTACCTTTGACATATTTATTTTTGACATTATGGCAGCGCCCTGCGAAACCTCTTCCTTGCTTGCCTCGTTTACAATTCTCTCGTATGGAGTTGTACCTTCTTTTGATACGGTTGTGTCAGGCTCTTTTTCGCCGCCGGTATTTTCTGTGTTGTTTGCGTTAGGATTTTGGGAAATATTTTCCTGTTCAAGCTCTGTAATTATCCCCAGCATTTCAGAAACGGAGTCCTTGTCAAAATTCATTATATTCTCTATTATCTGCTTGTCACTTAGGTCCTTTGTGATTTCTAAAATGCTGATTTTATCGCCATTCTCGGTATTGTCGTTAATCCTTGGCATAATAAAAAATTTAAGATATGAATATCCCGCGATGATAAGCGCTAATGCAATAACCAGCAAAATTGAAATTATCCAGATAAGTACTTTTAAAAATTTGTTTTGTGTTTTCATATTATCCTCCTAACGAACAACAAACATACTTACAATACCGATTGCAATCGGAACGATAAGCGAAACGGCAACAATAAGACAAAGCAGTTTTTTTGTTTTATCATTTATATACATTTAAATATCCTTCTTCCGTAAATTTTTAAAAAACCTACTGATGATTTCCGAGCACTCATTTTCCATAATTCCGCCGGAGAAGCTAACCTTGTGCGGAAGTGTTTTTGACAGGTCGCATACGCTGCCCAAAGCGCCTGCTTTTTTGTCATATGCCCCGAAATACACATTTTCTATCCGCGACTGAATAATTGCGCCCATACACATAGGGCAGGGTTCAAGCGTGACATAAATATCACAATCCAAAAGCCGCCAGCCGCCGAGCTTTTTGCAGGCTTTGTCTATTGCTGTGATTTCCGCGTGCATAAGAGCGTTTTTCTTCGTTTCGCGCCTGTTGTGCGCCTTGGCGATTATTTCGCCGTTTCGCACGATAACCGCGCCGACGGGCGTTTCGCCGATTTTAAATGCCTTTTCTGCCTCAAAAAGAGCAATTTTCATAAATTTAATATCCATAGCATTTCCTCATATTTAATTTATTCTACCATAAAAGCAAAAGTTTTTCAATAGATATTGTTTTTATGTAAAAAAATTGTTATAATAATTAGGATAAAATGTATCAGGAGCCAAAAATGGACAATAATGTTTTCAAAACACTTGAATTTGATAAAATACTCGAAAAAATGGCGGGCTTTACCGACAGCGAAACGGTAAAGGCTGAAATTTTGTCGCTTTTGCCCTTTGCCGAAATTGAGGACGCAAGGTACGCTCAAAAGGAGACAAAGGAAGCGGAAACAATTTGCTTGCGTACAGGAAATCCGCCTGTCGATTTGGGCGTAAGAAATATCAGCCCGCAGGTAAAAAGGAGCGCTATGGGCGGGCAGTTAAATCCAGGCGATTTGCTTGCCGTTGCGCGCCTTCTTTATGTTTCAAGGAGAATGAAGGCATACCTTCCCGAAAGCGAAGAATTTGAAATTTTGTCAGGGTACAGGGCAGTTCTTACTGCCGATAAGGACTTAGAGGACAGAATAAACAGTGCGATTTTGTCCGAAACGGAGATTGCAGACGATGCCTCAAAGGAGCTTTCGGCTATCCGAAAAAAGATAAAAAGCCTTAATGTAAAAATCAAGGACAGCCTTAATATGATGATAAGGTCGGAAACCTATAAAAAGTATTTGCAGGACCAGATTGTCACAATCCGTTCGGACAGGTATGTAATACCTGTGCGTGCAGAATACCGCAACGAAATCGCGGGCATTGTTCACGACTCCTCTGCAAGCGGCTCGACTATATTTATTGAGCCTATGAGCGTCGTCAATGCCAATAATGAAATCCGCGACTTGTTAAATCAGGAGCAGGCGGAAATAGACAGGATTTTGTCCGAGCTTTCGGGCGAGGTTGCCGTGCGGGAGCAAACAATCCTTGAAAATTACCGCGTAATTTCAAAGCTTGACTTTATATTCTGCAAGGCAAAGCTTGCCCTTAGTAT
>CAJOPD010000096.1 GCA_905236685.1 uncultured Clostridia bacterium | reverse complement strand
GAAACATCATAAGCCTTTGCTATATCTTCCTTCTTTATGTTTTTAAGCACATATTTCATATCTTCATTATTATAAAAAATCAAATCAAATGTAATAAATAAGGGACCTGCATTTTTGCTTCTTAGTATTTTTGTATAATCAATCAACTTTTTCATAATTAAACCTCCTCAACACTTATTTTCGCAGTTTCAACAAGAGAATCAACTTCCACCAGATGAAATACTGAAAATTCATATACTTCACCCGCGTGAATATCTGACGGTGAAAACGGAAAAGCAAGATTTCCGGCAGAGCATTTTCTTCCCTCATAATCGCAGTGAAGCATTCTGCTTCTAACAAGCGCACAAACCGTGTCTGCAATTTCTTGGGTATCTCCGATAACATTGATTATTATTCCAAGGCTGGATTCTTTTGAACCGCTCATTTTAAAGTCTATTTTATAGCTGTCAGGAGATAATGTATTCTTTGTATTCTCCTTAACAAAATCTGTAACAATTTTGATAATATTATCTATGTTCTCTATCGTAGTGGTATCATAAATTGTTGCCGGACTGATTGTTCTGTAACCCGAAAGTTTTACGCCTTCAAGCTTCAATGTTTTCTTTTCAGCTTCCTTAAAAACTGATCCGCTTACTCTGACAGTCCTATCATCAACCTGAACAAATTTTGAATTTGTAAGATCGCAAATTCCATCAGGTTCAAAAATCAAATACGGATTTGTCTGTTCATACAAAGTGTGCGCTGCAACTCTGTCAACCCTACATTTACGAATGGGATTTGCAGGACGAAGTTCAAAATAATCATCATACATATATCCCTGCATAACATCTGCTGCCGAAACAGGTTCTGAACACATTGCTCCGCATTCCATTATTTTTGCCATATGGAAAGCAAGCCCCATATTATAACCTTCATGAATACAAGGAGACGCATAAATTGCAGTATCGCAAGTTCGACCGCAAAGAATAACATCAACCTTTTTGTCAAGAAGTTCAAGTATAGGAGATGCCCCTATCTGACTTACTATTCTTGAACTGTTTTTAACTGTTTCTTCGCAAAGCGGCATTTCGCTGCTCATATTTATGACCTTACCATTATTGTATTTTTCAAGAACATATTCCTTTGATACATCGGTATACACAATACCAAGTTTAAAATTCAAGCCCTGTTCTTTGGCTATTTCAAGTATTATTTCTTTAAGCCAATTGACATGTTCTTTACTGCCGGCTCCGCCTGCACTTCCAATAATAAACGGAGCCTTGTGTTCAAGCGCCTTAGGAATGGCTAACGCCAAATCCCTTTTTACTGCATCGCGATTGGTAAACGACTTTCCGCTTCCAAGATAATATGGTCCCGGATCTGTTGATCCCGCATCTACGCCGATGTAATCAACTTTCTCCGAAAAAGCAATATTTAATGCTTCTTCACTGTAACCATATCCAAGAATTCCTGTTAATGCAACAATTTTCATAGTATTCCTCCTAAAATATTTTATTTTACATAACTATAACATGCTGCAAAAATAAAATATTGTATTTTCTGTAAAAAATATTGCATTTTATTTAGAAAGATGCTAAGATACTTACAGAAGATATAAAGGAGGCTTTATTATGAATAACAAGCCGTTGTTTCCAACCTACGACGATGTCGCAAATGATATCTATATTCAATATGTTGATAATTCGCAACGAACTGAGGTGCCGCATACTCATCCTTTTTTTCAAATTTTTTTTCTTATAAAAGGAAGACTTATTCATCATATCAACGATTTGTCAACAGATATGGCTATTGGGGAAATGGCAATCATTCCTCCAAACATTTCTCACTATATAAGTCTTGAAAATAATCCTGTATACTACTCATTTTCATTTAATCTGTCGTCTTTTGGCGAAATCAATGCTCTAAATGAACAAGTAGTTGCATTTTTAAGAACTCTGCTGGATACACAAAAAACAATTTTACCAAAAACCTCTATTGCAGATGACGATATTTTATATGTTAAAAGTCTGTTTGAACGCTCATACAAAGAGTCTTGCGAAAGGGCAGTAAACTTTAAAGAAACAATAATTGCGTACGGAATACTTTTAATTACACAGTTTATGCGGAGATATCACATTACTAATCCTAATTTTGTAAAAAACGCAAGCTATACCAATGAACAAATGGTTCTCAGCTGTATTAAATACATCGATAATCATTTTACTGAAAATATAAGTTTGGATAAGATCTCACATATGTCCGCTCTTTCCCAAAGTATATTTTGTCAATATTTTAAAAAGATTACCGGAGTATCATTCCATACTTATTTAAACCAACGCAGAATAGAATATGCTGTTACTCTCTTAAAAAAAGGATATAAAATAACCGCTATATGTTCATTTTGCGGATATATCGATTTTTCAACATTTAATCGTAACTTCAAAAAAATTGTGGGCACAACCCCCAGAGAATATCAGAAATCAAAACAGTTTTTATCTTAACGCTCTGACGAACGGTTTGGATACACATCAAGATTTTTCAATTATTCATTATTCATCTGCAAAGCGACTTCATTATTCATTACAAAAATCCTGCCCAAATAAATGAAGAATGAATAATACAAAACAAAAATCCTATCTTTCGACAGGATTTTTGTTTTGGTACGCCGGAAGGGACGCCTGTACTTCGCACACTCTCTGCTCTGCGACCGAAACGCTCCCGCGTTTCAGTACCCGCTTTCGCACCACTCGCCTACAAAACAGTCCACTGGACTGTTTTCTTTTACGCCTCGTGCCCTCTCAGTGTTCGAATCCCTCCATAAAAATTAAAACGGAAATATCTTTTGATATTTCCGTTTTAATGGTACGCCGGAAGGGATTCGAACCCCCGACCTTTTGGTTCGTAGCCAAACACTCTATCCAACTGAGCTACCGGCGCATTTCACAACAAACTTGATTATAGCACACTTTTTCACAAAATGTCAAGCAGTTTTGAAAAAATATTCGCTAATTCATACCAATACCAAAATAGCAGCCGTTCAGCTCCTTTGGATAAATCATAGCAAACCTTTCCCCATTTTCACTTTCCTTAACTCCGACTATATGTTTTTTACCGAAAAATCGTCCGATTTCACTTAGAATTTCTGTTTCCTCTCCGACTGTCAAAAGTTCGGAAATGACAACTTTATCATCATCAGAATAGCAGAAAGCATATCCAATATCTTTTCCGCCATTCGACAATTTCAAGTAACAGCCTGCATATATCTTTTCAAAGAAATTAAACATTTCTGCGCTCCACTCGACATACTTTTTATCCGCAAAATACCCTTTTCTGTACTCATAATATTCCAGTGCCGTTATTTTTTTCGCTTTTATATTACTATCTTCCGCAAAAGAAACTGTAATATCAATGCGCTTTACGCATTTAAGCTCCGAAAATCCAAATTTTGCATAAAATCCGTAAAGGCTGTCGCTTTGCGGTAAAATTGTCAGAAAATTCTCGTCATTTTTTTCTATAAATCTTTTGGCATATTCAATAAGACTGCCCGCAAAACCCTTGTCTCTAAACTCTTTTTTAGTTGCGACAGCATAAACATATCTTCCCCTTTTGTCTCTTATCTTGACAGGAAAAAGGGTAAGCATTGAAACTACCGTGTTTTCTTCATCTGCTACAAGCATATCTTCACCAAAACGGTCCAAAAATGTTGAAATGGTCTTTTCGTTGTCGCCAAATGCTTCTTTCCAAAGGGAAATTGCCGCATATTTATCTTTTTTATCAAAAAAGCGTATCACTCATTTAATTTCCTTTGCATTGAATTTTTTTATAATCTCATAAGGCTGGTACGACAGCTTTGCCCTGCGCAAGCCTTCATCTGCCGCATCGTCTTCCCTGTTTACATATGTAAATCCTGCGCAGTTATTTTTTACAAACTCCCTGTTAATTATAGGATATGCGCCGTTTATATTTCCGTATGCCTTTTCTATATGTACCAAAAATGTTTCGCCATTCAGCTTATCGCCCACTGAAAATGCGACAACGCCATCTTTCGTTCTTATGAGCCCTCCCGAAAGTTCAAGCGCTTTATAATTTTCAAGAGCAATCTTCACTGCCTCGGTTTCTTCTTTTAACCCTTTTCTTTCGGAAAAATCCTGCATCTTGCACCATTTTGCGTGCATTTCTTTTACTTCTTCAAGATTTTTTTCGGTAATTTTTTCATACTCCCATTCAGGATTTTCCGCCTCAAACCTATTTATATGGTTGCGCTTTGAGCTTAGTTTTTTTCCTTTCAGGCTTACCAAGTTTTCTGCAAAATACACATAATCCCCTGCATCACGGTTTTCTTTAAACAAGAACCTGTTTGGGTATTCTTTTTCAAGAAAATCTTTTTGCAAAGCATTGAGTGAATAGAAAAACACTCCTTCGGGACAATATTTAATAATTTTTTCTACCGCCTTTTTAATATCTCCGCTCCCGCACGGGAACAGATATGCCTTTCTGTCACGCCCCGAGCGTATGAAAAGAATATTATCCTCTATTGCAAACTCCATATTGTATTGATTTTGCCACATAAATAAAAGTGTGAAATTGTATTCCATCGACATACACGGACTGCACTTCAAAATGTCCATTATTCTCTTTCTGTCGGATATGTCCGCTCTTTTGAACTTTAACATCAAGCTACCTCTTTCTGTATACCAGTTGCTAAATTATACCACAGCCTGATTTTTATGTCAAATTAAAAACCGCCCTGTAAGGCGGCTTTTATGCAGCGCTTAATGCATAATATTTATTGCACTATCAATAATACTTCCGATATTACGGAAAACTCCTTCCGTCTTTTTCTGCATTTTACGCTTTTGTTTATCAGATATAGGGTCAACCACCATAGTAACGCACGCGCCGACCAAAAGCCCCGTTGCCATTCCTCTCATAAATCCGCCCATTTTTTTCACTCCTCTCAATCTTTTTAATTAGTATGTGCAAAAAATCAGCAAATAACTATGCAAAATCAAAAATATTTAAAAAAAATAAACCCCGAGAATTTTTAACTCTTAGGGTTTATAAAATATTCTATTTTACTATTGTTACCGTTTTTGTTTCTTCGTCATAGCTTACTGTGCTTCCGTAAGCCTCTGCTATTGTACGGATAGGAACCATTGTTCTGTCATTAACTATAACAGACGGCGCCTCAATCGGTACACGCACGCTGTTTATAAACATAGCGCTTTGTCCTATCTGCATAACTATTACAACATCTTCTCTCAAAGCGTAAACAGTTCTCGTTTCAGCGTCCCACTGAACACTTGCCCCTAACATTTCAAGCACTGCGCGCAGAGGTATCATTGTTCTGCCGTCTATAATGCAGGGCGCAACATCTAAATCTATTACCGTATCATCTGCAACTAACTGTTTTTCGCCTATCGTGAGGCTTATGGTAAGCGGTGCAGGCGAGATGAGTTTTTCTTCCTCTTCTCCCTCAGCAAAAGCCGAAACACCGAAAAGCATAACTCCCGCAAGCAAAAAACTGAAAATCTTTTTATTCATAAGTAAAACTCCTTTTTGCATTTATTAAGTATATTATATATCAAAGGGCGTAAAATTGCAAGATTTTTTTAACACTTTTTGCTCCTGTTTCGTATTATAGAATAGGTCTTACATAATTTAAGGAGGTGAAAATATGTATTGTCCTGTAACAAATTCCGATTCCGACCGCTGCACCTGCACAAGCCGCTGCTGCCGTCTCTATAATGTTGCACTCGCTTTTTTGGGCGCAGTACTATTCTTCGTACTTGGTATAATCTTTGCGTTGGTACAAAGCGAGCTCGTCGCAACAGCTCTTCCGCTTTTGGTGGTAACATTCATTCTCATTTTTATAGTATTTATAGTAACGGTTTTGACAAGAGGTTGCTGCAACAATTCGTCACGAGAATAGCAGCGTAAAAAAAATCTGCCGAACAGTTTTCTGCTTGGCAGATTATTTTTGATTTAACTATTGACAAATTATTTTCCAAAGCATATAATGAACATATGAACAGATATTCATATGTGGAGGTGCTTTATATGTCTTGCTGTCACTGCGGCTGTAATGAGGAGCATAATCATTCGCATAACGAGCATAATTTGATGATTTTGCGTTTAATTTTGGGTGCGATTTTGTTTATTTCTGTGCTTTTTATAAAAAACAACTATATTTTTATTCTTTCATATGCAATTTTGGGATATGATGTTGTTTGGAGCGCATTAAAAAATTTCAAAAATATATTTAATGAAAGCTTTTTAATGACGATTGCCACCTTCGGCGCTTTCATTCTCGGTGAATTCCCGGAGGCTTGTGCTGTTATGCTTTTCTACCAGATAGGCGAATTTTTGTCCGATTATGCCGCCGATAAATCAAAGAAATCAATTGGCGAACTCATTGACCTGCGTTCAGATACGGCGTCTGTTTTGACGGAAAACGGTTTTGTGACAAAAGCCTCGGAAAATGTCAAGGTTGGCGACATAATCCGTGCACTCCCCGGCGAAAAGGTTGCGCTTGACGGTATTATTTCAAAGGGAGAAGGATTTTTTGACACAAAAAGCTTGACAGGCGAAAGCGTGCCGAAAAAATTCAGTGAAGGCGATACTGTTTTAAGCGGTTTTGTATGCTGTAATTCAGTAGTAGAAATTACCGTCACAAAGGAATATTCCAATTCAACAGCATCAAAAATTTTAGAGCTAATAAATGATGAAAAGCAGTCAAATTCCGAAAAATTTATAACAAAATTTGCGCGTGTATATACCCCTATTGTTGTAATTCTGGCACTTTTAATAGCATTTTTACCCTTGATTTTTGGTGGCGATTACAGGGTTTGGTTTTATCGTGCAATACTGTTTTTGGTTGTTTCCTGCCCGTGCGCGCTGGTTGTTTCAATACCGCTGTCATTTTTTGCAGGATTAGGCTGTGCCTCCTTAAACGGCATTTTGATAAAGGGAGCATTTGCGCTTGAACGGGCGGCAAAAATAAAGAATTTTGCTTTTGACAAAACAGGAACTCTCACCGACGGATTTTTTGCGGTAAGAGAAATAAAAAGCGACAGCTGCACCAAAGAAGAGCTTTTAAAATATGCCGCATACTGCGAATTTTACTCCTCGCACCCTATTGCAAAAGCCATTAAATCCCATTACGGAAAAGATATCGACGAAAGTCTTATTTCAGAATATGCGGAAGTTTCGGGAAAGGGCATCAGCGCTTATGTGAATTCACATAAGGTTATGCTCGGCTCGGCAGATTTTTTGGGCATAGATGATGCAGAAAAAGGAGCCGTTTACATAAGTATAGACGGCAATTTTGCAGGAAGTATTTTGGTCGCCGATAAACTTAAAGATGAGGCAAAATCCGCCGTATCTTCTCTAAAAAAGCGCGGCATTTCCGCCTTCATTTTGACGGGCGACAGCGCAGAAAACACAAAACCTATTGCGGAAGAATTAAATATCCCGTTTTTTGCATCGCTCCTGCCTGCTGACAAGGTGGGTAAATTAAACGAACTCAAAAGGTCTGGCATTACGGCATTCGCAGGCGACGGAATAAATGACGCACCCGTTTTATCAAATGCAGATGTAGGAATTTCTATGGGCAATGTAGGCTCTGATGCGGCTATTGAGGCAAGCGATATTGTTCTGACCTCGGATAATCTTGAAAAGCTGCCTAAGCTCTCGCAGATTTCCAAAAAAACAATGCGAATTGTCAAGGAAAATATCGTCCTTTCAATCTCGGTAAAAGTTGCAGTAATGCTCTTTGGAGCGCTCGGTCTTGCTTCAATCTGGCTTGCCGTATTTGCTGATGTAGGTGTTTTAATCCTTGCCGTTTTAAACGCTCTGCGCGCATTTTTGGATTGACAAAATCCCCGCAAAAGTGTATAATTGGGTAATAAAGGTGGGATAAAAATGATTTTAGCAGTAGATGTTGGAAATACAAATATAGTAATCGGCTGTATTGATAACGGAAAAATAGTTTTCAGCGGCAGACTTACGACGAAATCTGAGAAGACCGATATGGAAATTGCGGTAATGCTCAAAAATATTTTAACCTTAAACGGAATTGATACCGCGGCATTTGAGGGAGCTATATTTTCCTCTGTTGTTCCGCCGATAAACAAGGCTTTGAAATCTGCAATCAAGCTTGTTACAGGCAAGGACGCATATATGGTCAGCGGTTGTGAAGGGCTTGAAATTGTGATTGACGACCCCGCACAGCTCGGTCCGGACTTAATTGTCGGTGCTGTTGCTGTTCTTGACGAATTCAAGCCGCCGATTGCACTTGTTGATTTGGGAACTGCAACCACAATTTTTGTAATTGACAAAATGGGCAGGTATTTAGGCGGTGCAATTATGCCTGGCATAACAATTTCACAGCAGGCGCTTTCCTCCTGCACCTCTCTTCTTCCCTCTATCAGTCTTGAAGCGCCGAACAGCGTTATCGGCGCAAACACCGTTGACGCTATGAACAGCGGAGCTGTGTTCGGCAACGCCGCAATGATAGACGGAATGCTTGACAGAATTGAAACCGAACTTGGCAGCAAGGTTACAACAATAGCAACAGGCGGTCTTTCGCGGTTTATACTCGCACATTGCAGGCACGAAATAATTTATGATGAAAACTTACTTTTAAAAGGGCTTTGGCTCATATATCAAAAACATCGGGCTCAAAATCAATAACCGATTTTGAGCCGATGTCTTTTTTTACCCTCTTAAGCAGCAAGCGTTTTATAAAATCAAAAGGCTGCTTTTTTACTCTTTGCCCGCTTATTACCTTAATTTTGGCAACAGGATACTTGTTTAAATATATATCGGCATAGCCTAAAACATCTCCGATTTTAATCTCGGAAGGATATTCTTTAAGGTGGATTTTTCCTGTTATCTCCGCCCTTTTTCCCTTTATAAGCGGCAAATTTACTTCCTTTTCCGCAACAAGATTGACTTTTGTGCCGTTAATTGTTTTTGTTGCCAAAATTGAGTTTTTATCTATAATTATCGTATTTTTCAGCTCACAAAAACCGTAATCAAAAAGCTCTTTGTGCACCGCCCAGTCGTCAGGATTGTTAAGTGTTACGGCGACAAGGCGTATTCCGTCCTTTTCGGCGGCGGTCACGAGGCATCTCCCCGAAAGCTTTGTAAACCCCGTTTTCCCGCCTATGCAATAATCATATTGCCACAAAAGCTTATTGTGATTTTTAAGGTAGGTTATACTGCCGTTCTGCTCAATATTATACCTTTTTGTTGAGATTATCTTCCCAAACTCCTCATTTTCCATAGCATAAGCCATTATAAGCGCCATATCATACGCGGAGGAATAATGCCCCTCCTCGTTAAGACCGCTCGGATTTTTGAAATTCGTATTTTTACAGCCTATTTCTGCCGCTTTATCATTCATAAGCCGCGAAAATGCCTCAACGCTCCCGCTCACTCCTTCTGCAAGGGCTGTTGCCGCGTCGTTCCCTGAATTCAACATAAGCCCGTAAAGTAGGTTTTGTACGGAAATTTTGTCCCCCGTGCGCAGATATATTGATGAGCCCTCTTGATTTTGCGCATTTTCCGAAACGGTAAAAATGTCGGTAAGATTGGCATTTTCTATTGCTGTTATTGCCGTCATTATTTTCGTGGTGCTTGCTATCGGAAGCTGCATATTTTCATTTTCTTTTTTTATTACCTGCCTTGTATCGCTTTCCATAAGTATATAAGCGCTTTTGTTTTCCTCCGCAGAAACACCCGCGGATATTCCGAAAAGGATACAAAGTGTTAAAAATACTCTTTTTATCATAAATACTCCTTTTTTAATAGGATATTTTATGATATTTTCCCCTTTAAAAAAGCAGTTTATGCAAAGTCTTTCATTATAAAATCTTTTCATATCACATATTTTTCCAAAACTATTGCAAAAAATATATAAATATGATATAGTTTTACTGCCAAATAAATTAAACAATTAAACAAAGGATATTTCACCTTCTCTTGAATAATTACGCTCTATTTGCATACTCTAAATTTTTAGATTTGTAAAAAACGCAAGCTCAAAAATTTGGAGTATCGATATCCGATTTGTTTGATTTGTTTGGCGACAATCGAGGTTTGCGTTTTTTATGCGCCCGCTTCGGTTGGCGCATTTTTTAATTTTTAAGGAGGACAAATATGAAAAAGAATGTTTTAAGCTTTTTAGTGGTATTTTCCATACTGCTAAGTATGGCAGTTATACCTGCATCGGCAGGCCCAAGCAATGAATACGATTACAATGAAAATTCAAGATTTGCTGTTGTAAATGCAAGTGCTTTTACAAAAGGCATTGATGAATACGGCGATGTGGTTGATCAGCTCAAAGTCTTGCTAAACGGCGAAAAGACAGAATTGAACTTCACACCCGCTGCAAAAATGATGTTCGGGGCAGTTAACTACGGTGATGTATTCTTCTACACGGTAGATGATGACGGTTTGGTCGATAGTACGGCAAAGATTTCGCGCGGTGCAATCACATATCCCGGCACAATGCCTATTCCGTTTGCTTACTACCAATATGATGCAACAAAATGGGACAGCACATTGAACAGCACCAAGGATATCCAGCTTGTAAGAGGTATCTTGGTTGGCGCAACTGGAAATACGGTTAGAATTATCAATACTCCTACGCCCGCTGAGCAAGCTGTCGATATAGATTCATATGAAGCTTTTGCGCTTTCAAATGACTGCATAGTATATACTTATGATAATATTATCAACATTGATGACAAAGACAGACTTGATGCACAAGGAACACTTAAAGCTTCTAACTTTAAGGATTGGATAGTTACAGATGTATCAATGTCTACAATAGCGCCATTCAACACAGCATCTGCTCTTGGCAAGGTTTACTGGGACACGGTAAATGTTATAACAGCATCAGACCTTACAAATCACGGTGTATCCGCTAAAAAGTTTGATATGCTTGAAGGAACAAAGGCTTCTGACGAGGCTCAGTATGTTCTTGCTCTTATTGTAGATGGACAGGTAGTTGAGATATATGAAATACTCCAAAGCGATCCATATCCTGAAATAATTCATTCAGGTACCGATACCGTTACCGTAGAAGCAGACACATACAAAGATATTAGTTCTTCTAATTCAACAATCAAATTTGGATCAAGGAACTATCGCATTGCTCCAACAGTTGACATATATGTAAACGACTGCCTGTACAGAAATTTCTCCACATACTACCTGTTTCAGATTGACAACATAATTCGTCAAGCTTATGGCAAAGCAAGATTAGAAAGTTCCGGCGCATATGACGGATACGATAAAATTTATCTTGATGTATATGAAATCGGTCGGGTCGTTTCAGTAACTTCCTACTCAGACGGTGCTGCACGCGTCAAGTTTTCACATTGCAGCACAAACCATATCAGCTCTTATAGAGAGATTGTTTTGGATCCGGAAAATGCTAACATAGATGTTTTGCTTAACGGAAATAAAATTAGTCTTAAAGATTTAAAAGAGAATGACATAATCGCAATAAAGACAAGGATTGAGCCAAATAACGCAACTATATATACAAGCAACTCATACAGCACCACTGTTCTTGTTTCAAGAGATACTATTTCGGGCATGGTTACTGCCATTGATACTGATGAAAATAAATATACCGTTGACGGAACAGATTACAGTGCAGTTGACCAAACTTATGTATATCTAAATGTTGGCGTAACATATGGGGCTATTTTCCTTGACCCGTTTGGAAGAATTGCAGCATATGATGACGAGGCAGTTCAAGATACAAAGAACTATGCAATTCTTGCGAAGGTATCTGACAAGACAGATGTAATCCTTATTCTGCCTGACGGAACAAGGAGGTCTTACGAAGTTAAGGATACAGGTGTTTGGGGCACAGTTGCAGGCGCATATACAGCAACAGAAGTTTCTAACGGTCCAAAAGATACTTTGGGTGCAGATATCGTAAATGTTGGTGTGGCAACAGCATCTGTTGTTGAATATACGCTCAGAAAGGGTAAAATCAACAGTATTTTTCCTGTTTCTCCAATAGTAATCCCGGCAGGCAGTGAGTACAAAGCGTCCGTTAGCAAGATCGCCACAGTAGGTGTAAGCAACTCAACTGGCATCATAAATGTTGCAGGTGCCGTAAGCTACAAGTCTTACAAGGCTATGAGCATTGATGACCTTGTTGACGGCGATAAATACGCAGGCGCAGCTTTTGGTAAGATTGCCACAACAAGCAACTACTCATTTATTATATTGACACAGACAGGATTTGACTACAATTCAAAGTCAAGATTTGCCGTTGTAAATGCAAGTTCTTTTACAAAAGGCATTGATGAATACTATGATGAGGTTGACCAGCTCAAAGTCTTGCTAAACGGCGAAAATACAGTATTGAACTTCACACCCGCTGCAAAGTCTGAATTCGGGACTGCTAATGTTGGTGATGTATTCTTCTACACGGTAGATTCCGACGGTTTGGTCGATAGTACGGCAAAGATCAACCGTGCCACAATCAAGGGCGCCGGCGCAATGCCTATTCCGTTTGCTTACTACCAATATGATGCAACAAAGTGGGATACAGCTTTGAACAGCACTAAGGACATCAAGCTTGTAAGAGGTATCTTGGTTGGTGCAACTTCAACTATCGTTAGAATTATCAACACTCCTGTGCCTGCTACGCAAGCTGTCGACATAGACGACTTTGAAGCCTTTGCAATTGCAAACAGTTGCGCAATCTACACCTATGATGAAGATGCAGAAATCGACAAAGAAACTGACAGTCTTGATGCACAAGGAGTACTTCAAGCTTCTAACTTCAAGGCTTGGAGAATTACAGATACATCAATTGCTACAATACCGCCATTCGACACAGACGATGCTCTTGGCAAGATTTACTGGGATACAGCAAATGTTTCAACAGTAGCAGACCTTACAAATCACGGTGTGGCAGCTAAAAAGTTTGATATGCTTGAAGGAACAAAGGCTTCTGACGAGGCTCAATATGTTCTCGCCCTTATTGTAGATGAACAAGTAGTTGAAATATACGAAATACTAACAGACGGATATGCTCCTGTAACAAAAATCGGCGATGTAAACAGCGACGAAAAGGTTAATTCAAAAGACATCACATTTTTGGCACGCTATTTGGCACATTGGATAGGGTATAATGAAGTAGATAAAACAGCGGGAGATGTTAATAATGACGGCAAAGTAAATACCAAAGACATCACGGTCTTAGCACGGCATATTGCAAAATGGATAGGATATGATACGCTGCCGTATTTGAAGTAAAACCAGCGCAACAAAAAAAGGCTTTTCAAAAAGCCTTTTTTTGTTACTAACTTATTGAAGATTTAAAAGTTCCTCTGCAAGTGCTTTGATTTCTGTGCGGTTGTCGTCATTTATAACCGAGCGTATATGCACGGTATTTTCCGCAAAGGTAATGTTTTTTGACTTTTCAAACTTTGCTTTTATATATTTTTCTGCCATAGGCGCCCAAGTTCCGTTTTCAATTATTCCTACAAATTTATTCTGGAAGTTGCGCTCCAATAGCTCATCGACAAAAATCCGCATAAACGGGAAAATTTCCGCATTATATGTAGTAGTTGCCAGGACTATTTTTCCGTATCTGAACGCGTCCTCAACAGCTTCCGCCATATCGCACCTTGCCAAATCATTCACCGCAACCTTCGGACAGCCGCCCTTTTCAAGTTCCTTTGCAAGCAGCTCTGCCGCCGCCTTTGTTCCGCCGTAAACCGAGGTATAGCATATCACAACACCGTCAGTTTCAACGCCGTATGAGGTCCAAGTTTTGTAAAGGTTTAGGTAGTATTCAAGATTTTCCGAAAGTATCGGTCCGTGAAGGGCGCAGATTGTTTTGATATCCAATTTTGACGCCTTTTCCAAAAGCGCTTTTGCCTGCGCGCCGTATTTTCCAACTATGCCGAAATAATATCTGCGCGCCTCGCAAGCCCAGTCCTCATCTGTATCCAGCGTTCCGAACTTGCCGAACGCATCTGCGGAAAAAAGCACCTTATCAAAGCTGTCATAGGTCACAATAACCTCGGGCCAATGCACCATAGGCGCTGTATAAAATGCAAGGTTATGCTTACCCAGAGAAATTGTATCCCCTTCCTTTACTGTAACACGCCTGTCCGCAAAATCTGTGCCGAAAAACTGTTTCATCATAACAAACGCCTTATCGCTTGCCACAATTTTTGTGTCTTTGTATATATCTGCAAAATTCTTGATATTCGCAGAATGGTCAGGCTCCATATGCGAAACAATCAGATAATCGGGCTGTTTTCCGTCAAGTGCTTTTTCAAGATTTTCAAGCCATTCCTTACCGAAATTCTTGTCAACGGTATCAAAAACGGCAATTTTTTCGTCCAAAATTACATACGAATTGTATGCCATACCGTTTTCAACCATAAACTGTCCTTCAAACAGATCGATTTCCCTGTCGTTTACTCCGATATACTTAATATCTTTCGTGATTTCCATTTTAATTTTCCTCCTTATCAGGCTGTATTTCCGACATCACGCACAAATCTTCGCAAAATTGCTGAGAAAAACGCGTTAAAATGTCGTTAAATGTGATTTTTTGGTATTCCTCAAAATAGTCAAAATAGTTTATATCCAAAAGCGACATTGTAATAAATGTGTTGGAATACCCCTCTATATCGTTAAAGGAACGGATATAATCGCCCCATATAACCTTTTTAATGCGTTCAAAATCGGTTTCTAAAAAACCTCTTTCTTTGAGCTTTTTAATATGCGCGCATACCCTTTCATAAACCGCCTTGGGATTTTCGCTCTGCCCGTCAATCTCTATATACGAGTATTCCTTTTGCGGTGCAAATTCAAAGGAAAAGCTTTGATTTATAAGCCCCGCTCCATAAAGCTCATTATAAAGCGCAGAGCCTTTGCCGAATATCATTTCAAGCAGGATTTCCATTTCAATAGACTTTTTCAATAGCCGTTTCCCTGAAAATCCTACATCATTATCCTTCCAGCCTATCATAAACATCGGCATTGACACGCTGATTTTCTGCGTTTTGAACTTTCCCGCAACCGTTTTCGGCTCGTTCGGATAAATACGCTTAATTTCTGTATCAAACGGTTTTGTATTTTTAATGTTCTTCTGTATTACTTCAAGCGTTTTTTCCGGCTCCAAATTACCCGTAACAAAAAGCGTCATATTGGAAAGATTATAAAATGTATTGTAGCATTTATAAAGAAGATTTTCGTCAATTTTTGATATACTGTCCACCGTTCCCGCAATATCGAGTTTTACGGGGTTATTATGGTACAAAAGCCCCAAAAAGTTGAAAAAGAGCCGCCAGGACGCATTATCGTCATACATTCCTATTTCCTGTGCAATAATTCCCTGCTCCTTTTGCACGCTTTCCTTTGTGAAGTAGGGCGACTGGACATAGTCCATAAGTGTTTCTAAATTTTCGTAAAAATGCTCGGTTGCGGAAAAAAGATACGCCGTCATATTAAAGCTCGTATATGCGTTCGCTTCCCCGCCGTACTTTGAAAACTTTTCAAAAACATTACTGCCGTCAGGCTGGTCAAACATCTTATGTTCAAGATAGTGCGCAATCCCGTCGGGGACCTTTGTTATACCATCCTCATTCGGCACTATAAACTCCGAGTCAACCGAGCCGTATTTTGTGGCAAAAACGGCATAACTCCCCGTATAGTCCTTTCTCGGCATAATATATACAGAAAGTCCGCTTTTGTCCTTTTCAAAGTACAGACATTCGCCTGAATATTTATCAATTATTTTTTTCATATGCGTCTATTACTCCTGTAATGAAATAAACGGTATCAAGCGTAACCTTGGAAATTACCCTTACAATATCATCTTTATTGAGCTTTAAGATTTTTTGCTTATAATCATCGATTTCCATATCCGACTGCATAAGCCTTTCACCTTGGTAATATGAAATCATTTCAAACTGGTCGTCATCATATGCGTTTAGGCTGTTTATAATAAAATTCTTGCTTGACAAAATCTCCTCTTCGGAAATATTCCCCTTTTTCATCTCGTCAAGCTGCAAAAGTATTTCCGATTTTGTTTTTTCAAAATTCTCCGTTTCAATACCTGCATTAACCGTCAAAAAGCCTTTTGCACGGTTCAAAACCGAGCCTGCATAGTAGGCGAGGCTCAGCTTTTCGCGCACATTATTAAACAGCTTACTCTGCGCGCCGCCGCCAAAAATGGTATTTGCAAGCACAAGCGCTATACTGTCCTCATCTGCCGGCTTTATGTGGGTCAAAAATCCCATTGAAAGCTTGCCCTGCGTTACATTCATCTTCTCGGTAACAAAATTTACCTCTTTCTTGTCCTGCAAAATTGTTTCCGACGCCCTTTCGGCGTGCTCAAATTTTATATTTGAAAGACTGCTTTTAACCGCCTTTTCCATTTCAGAAAAATCAACATCGCCGCAAATATATATATCAATCAGCGAGCTTGTTATGATTTTTTTGTAGTATGAATAAAGCTCCTCTTTGGTAAGCTTTTCCATATCCTCCACATATCCAAGCCTTGATACATTGAATATATCGCCCTTTGACATTTCCTCCTGACAGCGATAATTTGCGTATATTCTTTTGTCATTTATAACGCTTTTTATTTTTGTAATTGAATTCTGGCGCTCTGTCAAAAAAACATCGTCTGAAAATTCGTCCTTTGTATCGAAAATAATTGACAGAAGTAACTTTAAAAGTTCTTCCGCAAGTCTTTCGCCGTTTGGAGCAAAGCTGTCGGAAATTGTTTCGCCTTCAAAACACAAAATATGAAAATTTCCCTTTTTTGCTATACCGGCAGACATCTTGGCGCCGTACAGATTCTCTAAAAAATGCTCGATTTCTGTGCGACTTTCTATCCGTTTGCAGCCGTTTTTTAAGATATGCGGCAAGATTGCATTTTTCGACGCCTCGCATCTGTTAAGCTCTCTGCTTAAATATATCCCTATTGTTGTGGTTTTAAGCTTTGTCATAGGGATATGGTTAAGAGTAATATTCTCATTTACGGAAATTGATTTTATCATATTATTTCCTCTTTTTTCATAATTTGCACACCGAATATTTTAACCCAAAAACGCCGCTATGTCAATAACTTATATAACTTTCTATTTCCGAAAGTGTAAGGTCTTTATGGAGCGCCAAGTTAATTCCGTTTGCCACCGTTTTTGCCGCCTTTTCTATTACAGAATCTATATCCTTCGGCGTTACCATCATATTCCCCACGCTTTTTGAAAGGAGCGAATATATTTTTTCATATCCGATTTCCTTGAATTTTTCCTTTTCCTTTGCCAAAACCGCATCAATGCTGTCCGAGGCTACCGTTGCCGCGTCAACAACAGTCGGCACGCCTATTGCAATCACCTTTACTCCAAGCGCCTCCTCGTTTATTCCCTCGCGCCTGTTTTCAACACCGGAGCCCGGATTTATTCCCGAATCGGAAATCTGTACCGTGTTTGAAATTCTGTCCATACTGCGCGAAGCAAGCGCATCTACTGCGATTACAATCTCGGGCTTTGTTTTTTCCACAACGCCTTTTATTATATCTATGGTTTCTATTCCCGTAGTGCCCAAAACCCCTGGCGTAAGCGCGCATACGCGGCTGAAAGCCTCACCGAGAAAATCTCTTCCCTGCTTTATGTGGTTTGTTACCACAAGGTTTGATACAGCCCTCGGCCCCAGCGCGTCAGGAGTTATTGCCTCATTACCAAGCCCGACAACAAGGGTTTTTGTGGTGTTCGTTATATTTACAAGCTTTTTAAGCTGTTCCGCTATCTCCGCGCAGGCACTTTGGTACGCCTCATCGGAATACTTTAAGTTCGGTATTTCAAGCGTTATATAATGCCCCAAAGGTTTACCTAAAATTTCGCTGCCCTTTTCGTTTGTTACAGATATTTTTGTTATGAAAACATCGCCGTTTTTATATTCTTCTACATCAATCCCGTCTAAATGGTTTTCCTCTGCCTTTTCCTTGCTGCACATCTCGTGCGCCTCTATCGCAAGGTCTGTCCTTATTTTATTCATTTTAAGCCCTCCTTTTCTTTTGTTATTTTTTTCTTAGATTAGAAAAACTATTCCTTAATTTTAGCTGAAAGCTTTTTTATTGCCCTTTTTTCAATCCGTGACACATATGAACGCGATATTCCGAGTATTTTTGAAATCTCTTTCTGAGTTTTGCGTCTTTCGTTATTTAGTCCGAAACGCCATATGAGAATATTTTTCTCATTTTCCGTCAAAACCTCGGAAATCGCCTCGTAAAGCCTTTTTATATCGGCTTTTTGTACCATCTGTTCAAAAATATCTTCATTTTCCGCGGCTAAAATGTCGGAAAATGTCATATTATTTCCCTCTTTATCTGTGCCGATACATTCTTCAAGCGATATTTCGGGCGATTTCTTTTTATAGCTCCTCAAAGTCATAAGCACCTCATTTTCAATACAACGGGCAATATATGTTGTGAGCTTTGAGGTTTTTTGCGAATCGAAAGTGTTTATACCCTTGATAAGACCGATTGTGCCTATTGAAATTAAATCGTCAAGAGTTTCCTTATCGGTTGCGTATTTTTTCGCAATATGTGCAACAAGCCTTAAATTATGCTCTATCAAAACATTTCTGGCATTTTCATCACCCTTTTCAAATAGTTCTATGTACTTTTTCTCATCTTTTTCACTAAGCGGTTTCGGAAATGTACTTCCGCCTACAAAACCCAAAAGCAAGAATATCTTTTGTAAAAGCTCCATTATAATCGGCATACAAATCACCTCAAAAAATTATATGTGCGCACCCTTCGATTAGTGCCTATCCATCAGGATAACAATCAAGCCCTATTTACAAATTGCATAAAATGTGATATAATAAAAAAAATAAGATTTCAGGAGATTTATATGTTTACCGATAAAGCAAAAATTTATATAAAGGCGGGAAACGGCGGAAACGGCGCTATTGCCTTTCACCGCGAAAAATATGTCGCCGCAGGCGGTCCTGACGGCGGTGACGGCGGCAGGGGCGGAAATATCATTTTCCGTGCAGACGAAGCCCTAACCACTCTTATGGATTTTAAGTACAAAAGAAAATATGTTGCCGAAAACGGCGGCGGCGGTATGGGCAAGCATATGAACGGCAAAAACGGCGCTGATACCGTAATTTTAGTGCCGCAGGGCACCGTAATCCGCGACGCAGAAAGCGGAAGAATTATAGCGGATATTTTCGATACAAAAAAGGATTTTTGCCTTGCCAAAGGCGGCAACGGTGGTTTCGGCAACGCTCATTTTGCCACTCCGACGCGTCAGGCTCCAAACTTTGCAAAAAACGGGCAAAAGGGCGACGAAAGAGAAGTTATTCTGGAACTCAAACTGCTTGCAGATGTCGGGCTTTTAGGGTTTCCAAATGTCGGAAAATCTACGCTTTTATCCGTTACCACCAAAGCCGCTCCGAAAATTGCCAACTATCACTTTACAACCCTTGTTCCAAACCTTGGCGTTGTGTCGCTCGGCGAAGGTATGAGCTTTGTCCTTGCCGATATTCCCGGAATAATTGAAGGGGCAAGCGAAGGCGCAGGGCTGGGGCACGAATTTTTAAGGCATATCGAAAGAACGCGCCTTTTAATTCATATTGTTGATGTTTCCGGCATTGAAGGCAGAAATCCGATAGAAGATTTCGACATCATAAACAGCGAATTAAAAAAATATAACATTGATTTGGAAAACCGCCCGCAGATTGTTGCAGCCAACAAAACCGACATAATAACCGACCAAAAGCTGTATGATGATTTTATGTCAGAAATGAAACGGCGCGGCTACAAGGTATTCCCCATTTCCGCCGCATCAAAAAAAGGCGTGGACGAGCTTATGAAATATGCATTTTCCGAACTTTCAAAGCTCCCGCCCATAAAAGAATTTGAGCCTGAAATCGATATTTTTGAAGAAAAGTTTGTTGACAAGACCGACAAAGGCTTTGAAATTTCGATCGAGGATGGGGTTTATGTCATTTCGGGCAGCTGGATTGAGGCTGTCGGTTCGAGCGTCAATTTTTCCGATAATGAAAGCTTGCAGTTCTTCCAAAGTGCTTTAAAGAGCCGAGGTGTTATTGACGAGCTGATTGAAAAGGGCATAAAGGAAGGCGACACCGTGCGTATTGGCGACTTGGAATTTGATTTTGTGTGGTAGGAAATTATAATGAGAAGAAAACATAAAACTTTTAGACTAAGGCTTATTTTAGCAATTTGCATAATAATTATTGCAAACCTTACTATCCGCTCATTAAAAAGCGGAACGGTCAGCATATCTATTCCCGAAGGCACCAACTCAATAGAAATTGCCGAGATTTTAAAGGATAACGGGCTGATAAACAGCAAAACTTACTTTTTGGGGCGGCTTTATTTTTCCAAATACCGTGGAAAACTGCAATACGGCAAGTTTAAAATCGACAAAAATGCCTTTTTGAACACTATTTTAAAGACGCTTTCCCAAAACGGCGAAAAAAAAGCCACTGTTACCGTTACGATACCGGAGGGATTTTCCGTCGAAATGATTGAGGACAGGCTCGTAAATGCAGGACTTTGCACCAAGGCGGAATTTGAAGAAGCGTTAAAAGCTGAATATGATTACGGTTTTTTGGCATCTGTCCCGAAATCAAAGGATATAAAATACCGCCTGCAAGGCTTTTTGTATCCCGACACCTACGAATTTTACAGCGACGAAACAGCAAAAAATATAATCGATACGATGCTGAAAGAATTTGAAAAGCAGGTAACGCCTTTGAATATTCCTGACGGGAAATTCTTTGAAATAGTGACAAAGGCTTCTATGATTGAGCGCGAGGCTAAGCTTGACAGCGAGCGCGACATTATTGCCGGGGTTTTTGAAAATCGCTTAAAGCAGAATATGCGGCTTCAAATTGACGCAACGGTTGCGTATGTTGTCACAAACGGGCGGTATAATGTGAACAGAATATATAAAAGGGACTTAAAAACTGCATCAAAGTACAACACATACTTACATTCGGGACTGCCCGCAGGGCCGATATGCTCTCCGTCAATCAAATCAATTAAGGCGGCACACAATCCCGCAAAGCACAATTACCTCTATTATCACACGGACACAACAAAAAATGACGGCTCGCATATATTTTCCAACTCCTATGCCGAGCACGCATCAACGATAAAATAAAAAAATACGGCATATCACTTATGCCGTATTTTTTTATTGCTCGCAAAATGCCGTTATAAGCCTGATTACCGCCTCTAAATCGTCTTTTGAAATCATCTCTGACGGAGAGTGAATATACCGCGTCGGGATTGAAATCCCGCCCGTCTTTACGCCGCCGCGCGAGAAGTGTATCACGCCCGCGTCTGTTCCGCCCTCTGTCATAACTTCAAGCTGGTATTTTATGGCGTTTTTTTCGGCGAGAGAAACAAGCGCTTCACGGACTGCCCTATCACATATAACAGAATAGTCCATAACCTTGATTGCTGCGCCTTTTCCGAGTTTTACCGAAATCTTGTCATTTTTCGGAGTATCGCCGCTGTCGGTGACATCAACCGCCAGGGCAAACTCGGGCTCGATACCGAAAGCCGCCGTTCTTGCCCCGCGAAGTCCAACTTCCTCCTGAACGGTGAATACAAAATACAAATCATTCTCCGACTTAATCTGCTTTAATGCCTCAATTAAAGCAAAACAGCCGGCTCTGTCATCAAGCGCCTTTCCGATTATAGTTCCGTTTTGCTCGGTATAATCCCCGCAAAATACCGCCATATCGCCGACTGTTACGATTTTTTCGGCTTCCTCCTTATTCTTTGCGCCAATGTCAATATACATATTTAAAAGAGCGTTTTTATCATTTTTCGGCTCGGTAAAAACAACGCCCTCCGTTCCATTTTCAAAAATCACCCGTCTGCCTGCAAGGTATTTGGTATAAAGCCCTCCGACATCGGCAAACCGCAGAAAACCGTTATCGTCAATATATGTCACTACAACGCCTATCTCGTCCATATGCGCAGATAGCATTATCCTTTTTCCCGTTCCTTTTTTACGCGCAATCAAATTCCCCAAGCTATCGGTATAAACCTCGTCGGCAAATCCCGAAATCTCTTTTTTTATAAATTCCGAAAGCTTTTTTTCGCGCCCTGACGGTGCGTAAAAGAGCGATAATTTCTTTAAAAGTTCCATTATAACACCTCATCAATCTTTTCCAAAAACAGCTTTGACAACTCATATACCGCATTTATATCGCTAATCGATGCGACAGATGCGGCGGAATGTATATATCGGCAAGGAACTGAAATTGACGCTGTTTTTATCCCGTTTGCCGTAAGATGAACGCGCCCCGCATCATTTCCGCCTGATGTTGAGCACTTATATTGAACGGTGATATTTGCCCGCTTTGCCATATCGTAAAGCTTTTTTCTCAAATCATTATCCACTATTGTCGTTCTGTCCATAAATGTCACAGCCGCACCGCCGTTAAATTTTGTTACGCTTTCGTGCGGCTCAAACCCGTAAACATCACTGCACGAGGTCGCCTCGACAACAAGCGCTATATCGGGACATATTCTGCTTGCCGCAAGCCTTGCACCGCGCAGTCCGACCTCCTCCTGTGCCGTGAAGCAAAAATATGTGTCATACTTTACGGGATTTTTGATAAGCTCCGCCAAAATCGCACAGCCCGCCCTGTCATCAAGCGCCTTTGCCATTACTGCATTTTCGCCGAGCATTTCAAACTCTGTTTCAAATACTGCATAATCGCCCAATTTAACAAGCTTTTCGGCGCTTTCCTTATCCTTTGCGCCGATATCTATAAACAAGTCCTTGATTTCGGGAATTTCTTCCCTCTCCGACTGTTTTTGCAGATGAACAGCCTTCATTCCGATAACGCCCAAAGTCTTGTTTTCTCCGATAAGAAGGCGCTTGGCAAGTATTGTTCTTGTATCAATTCCGCCTACTGTTTGGAATTTCAAATAGCCCTTATCCGTTATTTCGCTTATAATAAAGCCTACCTCGTCCATATGCGCAGATAGCATTATTTTTTTACTTTCATTTCCTTTTTTAAGGGCAATAACATTACCTATGGTGTCAACCGTTATATCATCTGCATAAGGCGAAATCTTTGATATGATAAAATCTCGGACCGCTCCTTCGTTTCCGCTTACTCCCGAAAGATTTGCAAGTTCTTTTAACAGCATCAAAACTCCTCCTCTTCCGACAATTCTTTTATAAATGCCGTAATCAAGTCAATAACGGCTTTGACATCATCTATATGAACGGTTTCAACCGGGGTGTGCATATACTTTAAAGGGATTGACAAAAGCCCTGTCGGTATGCCTTCCCTTATGACCTGAAACTGCCACGCGTCCGTTCCCGTATTTCCGCCTTCAACTTCTATCTGGAATTTTATATTATATTTTTCTGCTGTTTTTTTCAGCTTTTCAAACATTTTGGGGTGGATATTCGGTCCCATTGTTATAACCGCTCCGCCGCCCGTTTCATATGCGCAATAGGAATTATCGGGCGTTATGCCGTGGCACACATCAATAGCTATCGCAAAATCTGGATATATCGAATATCCCGCCGTCATAGCACCGAAACCGCCCACTTCCTCCTGCACAGCGGCAACCGCATATACATCGGCGGAAAGGGACAAATCCTTAATATTTTTCAAAACCTCGGCTAAAACTGCTATGCTTGCCCTGTCATCAAGTGATTTTCCCGTAATCTGACCGTTTGCCAGCTCTTTTGCATATGTTGCAAAGGTCACGGAATCGCCGACAGACACAAGATTTTTAACTTCCTCGCAGGAAAGTCCCGTATCTATCGCCATATCCTCCATTTTTACTGCTTTTTTATCCTCTCCGTCAGGCTGAATATGCGGCGGTTTTGCGCCTATTACTCCCTTTAAATCCTTTTTGCCGTGAACTATTACCTCCATAGCAGGCAAAATCCTCGGGTCAACTCCTCCGACATTTACAAATGTTAAAAAACCGTTTTCGTCAATATTTTTGACCATAAGCCCGATTTCATCGGTATGTGCTTCTATTAAAAGCTTTTTTGCCTGCGGATTTTTACTGCGCTTTACGGCTATTATGTTTCCCAAAGCATCGATTTTAACATCGTCAGAGCACGGCAAAAGCAGACTTTTGATTTCCTCGCTTATTCGGTATTCAAAGCCTGAAATCCCGTGCAGACCGCTTAGTTTTTTTATTAAATCCTTCACTATTACACCTCTTAAAGTTCGTTTACGAGCTTTTTAAAAAGATTTCCGCGCTCCTCAAAGTTTGAGAACATATCAAAGCTTGTGGAGGCAGGCGAAAGTATTACAACATCGCCGTCTTTTGCTATGCTTTGCGCTGTTTTTACCACTTCGGGATATGTCGCGCATCTTATGATTTTTACATCGCTGTTTTTCGAGCAATTTTTAAGCGCCGCCTCGATTTTGTCCGCTGTTTTTCCTATAAGTATTAAAGTCTTGACCTTTTCGGCAAGGGACGGTCCCAATTCGTCATACGGGATACCCTTATCCTTGCCCCCCGCTATTAAAATTACCTTTTTATCGAAAACTTTTAAGGTGTTTATCGTTCGGTTAGGGCTTGAATCAATCGAGCTGTTATAGTATTTAACTCCATTTAACTCCCTTATAAATTCAATCCTGTGGCAAACTCCGCCAAAGCTTTTTGCAATCTCCAAAATTGCCTCGTCCTTTGCCAAGCCTTCAACAGCGCCTATTGCCGCCATATAGTTTTCGACATTATGCATACCGGGGATTTTTATGTCGGAAATTTTGAGCACAGGCACTCCGTTTCGCACAATTTTGCCGTTTTTAAGGGAAATATATGCGTCCTTCTTTGATGAAAAATCCACAAGACTGCCCCGTGCCTCATTACCGATTTTCGCCGTTACATCATTTGATGCGTTTACTACAAGTTTTCCGCACTCGTTCTGATAGCGCATAATATTCTTTTTGGCGTCTATATACTCCTCATAGTCCTTGTGCATATCGAGATGATTTGGAGTTATATTCGTTATGACCGCAATATCAGGCGACTTTTTCATAGTATGGAGCTGAAAGCTTGAAAGTTCTAAAACAACAATATCTGTGGATTTCATATTTTCCGCATCGCAAAGAAGCGGGTTTCCGATATTTCCGCCGAGCCAAACGGTATATCCGCTTTTTTTAAGAATTTCGTATATCAGCGTAGTTGTTGTGGTTTTTCCATCACTGCCTGTTACAGCAATAATTTTACAAGGACATATTTCAAAAAAAATCTCCATTTCGCTCGTAACAACCGCGCCTTTTTTGCGTGCTTTTTCAAGTGCGGGGTTATCAAAACGCAGTCCCGGGGTTTTGAAAATTATTTCCCCGTCCAAGCTGTCAAGGTAATTTTCGCCCAAAACCATATTAACGCCGATTTTTTCCATTTCTGTGTAAATTTCGCCAAGCTCTTCCTTGGTACGCTTATCATAAGCGGTGATTTTTGCGCCTGCGTCTTTTAAGTATTTAATAAGAGGTCTGTTGGAAATTCCTATGCCTATTACTGCAATATTTTTTCCTTTTACATCTTTTTTAAAATCCTGAGCCGTCATACTACAAAACAATCCTCCGTTATTTTTTAATCAGGTATTATTATACCACATCAGGTACGATTTAACAATAAAAATACAAAAAAAGGACTTTATAGAAAGTCCTTTTTTAATTATTCCTCAGTTTTTGGCTCCTCTGCGGGCTCCTCTTCCTTAGGCTCTGCCTTTTTTCTGGTTCTTTTAACCGTCTTTTTCGGCTCTTCTTCTGCCGTTTCAGCGGGCGCTTCTTCCTTTACTTCCTCAGCTGCGGGTTCGGCAGGCTCCTCTTTTGCCTTTTCTTCCTCTATGAATTTTTCAACATCTACGGGAACTACTTCCTCCTGAGGCTCTGCTTGTGCAGGCTCTTCCTCCGCCTTTTCCTCGGTAACCAGAGGCGCAATCAACGCTCTTATCGAAAGGCTGATTTTATTCAAATCCCAGTCAAGCGCAACAACTTTTGCCTCTACCTCCTGTCCTATGCTCAAAACATCTTCCGGTTTGCCGATTTTTCTGTCTGCAATCTGTGAGATATGGATAAGACCGTCAATATTAGGCATAATTTCCGCAAATGCGCCAAAAGGCATCATACGGACAATCTTACACTTAACAACATCGCCAAGATTGATTTTTGCCTTTGCGATAACCCAAGGATTATCCTCAGCCTTTTTATAGCCCAAGGAAATCTTTTTGGTTTCGGGATTTATGTCTTTAATATAAACCTTCAAAACATCGCCTTCGCTTACAACCTCGGAAGGATGCTTAATTCTGTTCCACGAAAGCTCGGAAACATGAACAAGACCGTCTATTCCGCCCAAATCAACAAACGCGCCGAAAGATGTAACCGACTTAACTACGCCGGAATACTCCTTGCCGATTTCAGCTTCCTGCCAGAACTTGTCCTCAGCAGCTTTTTTCTCCTCTTCTAAAAGAACTCTTACTGAGCCGATTGCTCTTCTTCTTCTCTCGTCCATTTCAATAAGACGGATTTTAACGATATTGCCCAAAAGCATATCAAGGTTTTGAATATACCTAAGCGACACCTGTCTTGCAGGAATAAATATCTGCATATCATCGGAAAGTGCGATAACTCCGCCTCTTACAGCCTTGATGATTTTGCCTTCAAGAACTGTCTTGTTCTCAAACGCTTCCTTCATCTTATTCCAGCTCTCCATAGCGACAACTTTCTTTCTCGAAAGAACAACCTTGCCTTCCGCATCGTTTACGCCTACGACATAAACCTTGATTGTGTCACCGACTTTAACAATGTCCGTTGCCTTCAAATACGGATCGTCCGACAGCTGATCGACTGCAAGCTGACCGTTATATTTAAAGCCGCCGAGGTCCACAATGACCTCATTGTTGCGAATTTCAACAACTGTTGCGTCAACAATATCTCCGTTATTCAAAGTTTTTGTTCCGTACTTTTCAAAAAGTTCGGCGAAAGATTCCTCATTT
>CAJOPD010000095.1 GCA_905236685.1 uncultured Clostridia bacterium | reverse complement strand
TATGTATTTAGGATCTTTGCCGTAATATCGACTATCACACCAATTTTCAAGATGAATATTGTCATTTATAGGATGAGATAGTTTTTTTTCATAAAAAACATTTAAATATTTGTTGTCAATTTTCTCTACATTAGCTCTTATTTTATCTCCATAACCCAGGGAAATTAATTTTTCTATAGATGCAGCATCAGTAATAACAGGATGATTTAAAAGCATTTCTACATCATCATCACAAAGGTAATCACAGGCCTTTGACGATAGCAGATAAACATCTCCGCTTGGTCCGGCATGGAATGGGATGCCATGTCGCATCATATTTTTTGCCTCCCATATTGATGTGGCATTCCATGCAGTTTCACTCCCGTGTTTCATATAATTCAAATGTGATTTTTTTGGTTGGTATACACATACGCCTCCATTTAAGGTTCCCTTATTAGAATCAACTAATTTTCTGAGGTATGGTTTGTATAAATTCAACTTTTTGAATAATCCCTCATAATATGACAAAGATTCATTTGGATGTTTAAGCGTTATACTTGCCATATTACAGCCATAGGCGATATATAATGCTGCTTCTATACAACAACATTCATAAGATTTGCCATATGCAACATCGGGAATATTTTCAATTTCGCTGTTTCTCATTTTAACATATTCAGGCAGGCGTGAATTAATATAATGCAGTTGCATTGCTTTATCAAGCATATTGGCAGGAGTGTGATCATCATAAAATCCGCCTCCTGCACGAAAAGCAGGTGCGAGTCCCGTTTCCTCTTTCATTGCATCAAGACAGGCTTTTTGTGAATCATTAACAAGAGGCGTATTTCCTCCATTCTGCATGGCAACAATGGTGTTTGGTGATACAGAATGAATCGCTCGAGCAATTATTCTTGCGAAATTTCCGAGAGTTTCTATTTGAAATTCAATATATTCTTTACGAACCTTTTTAGAATTATACAGAAAATCATCTTTTATAGTTTCACGAGTATATTGATATCCGTATTTTTTATTGAAAAGATCCAAGCACTTATCACAGAAGCAAAGATCTTTTCCATCACGAAAAAGACAACGCACTCTCAGATCATCATCTATCCATACAATTTTAGGCTTAAATAAAACATATTCCTTTGTGCTTGCTTAAATATATTTTTGAAATTTTTCATCATTCCAGCAAAACTTACCCAAGGCTTTATATCCGTCTATCGAAGTCAAAGGCTCTAAACCCAAGTCTTCAACTCCCGAAATTCCATATACCATCATTCCGTCTTCTCCATGCCCCATTGTTCTACTTATTTGCATAGAGGCGGTGATACCTTCTTTTTCAAATTTGTCTGCTGCATTGCCCATCATAATACCATATTGATGACATTCGTCAATGGGCGGTAATCCATAAGATGAAGCAAGCCAAACCTCGTCAATTGGATGCTCTGTTTTGTTTAGTGAACAAATAAGATTGTCTATATATTCGGGATTGAAATGATCTTTGCAACCCAGTCTTAGCGAAAATAACATAATGATCTCCCTTCTACCGTTCTTTATCAGCGAAAAATTATACTAGTAGTTTTCTTGTAAAACCAACAAAAATTAATACTTTTATCTCTGTACTCGTCCTGAGCCGTCGCCACCTGCTAAATTATCTACATCGCTTCTTGTTACCAAGTTAAAGTCACCCGGGATCGTGTGCTTTAAGGCAGACGCCGCAACGCCGTATTCAAGTGCCGATTTAAAGTCTTTTCCGTCTACAAATCCGCAGATAACTCCACCTGCAAAGCTATCGCCGCCACCGACTCTATCGACAATCGGAGTAATTCTGTATTCTCTTGAATGATAAAATTCCTTTGTGTCTCTTGAATATATACAAGCCGACCAGCCGTTATCGGAGGCCGAATGGCTGACTCTTAGTGAGCTTATTACATATTCAAAGTTAAACTTTTGAACCATTTGCTCAAATATGCTCTTATATCCTGCAAGTTCCAATTCGCCGCTTGTAACATCGGTATTTCCGGGCTTAAATCCCAATACCTTTTCTGCGTCTTCCTCATTTCCTATGCAGACATCAACATACTGCATAAGATTTGTCATAACCTTTTGAGCCTTTTCACTTGACCAGAGTTTCTTTCTGAAATTCAGATCACAGCTTACCTTAACGCCATGTTTTTTGGCTACCTTTAATGCCGCTTCGGTAAGCTCTGCCGCTTTATCTGATACGGCAGGGGTTATGCCGGTAAAATGAAACCAATCTGCGTCTTCAAAAATCTTATCAAAATCAAAATCGGAGATTTCCGCCTCGGAAATTGCAGAATGTGCTCTATCGTATATTACGCTTGACGCACGCATAGCAGAGCCTGTTTCCAAGAAATAAATTCCGAGTCTTTCCCCGCCCTTTGCTATGTTTTTCGTTTCAACGCCGTATTTACGAAGCGAAGCAACGGCAGCCGCACCTATCGGGTTATCAGGTACTTTTGTTACAAATTCCGCATTATGTCCATAATTTGCAAGGGAAACTGCAACGTTTGCCTCACCGCCGCCATAGTTAATATCAAATTCGTCAGCCTGAATGATTTTTTCGTTATTGGGAGTAGAAAGTCTTAACATTATTTCTCCCATTGTTACAACCTTAGCCATTTTGTTCCTCCTTTTCCAAAGCCTCTTTTACAAAGAAACTTCCGCCTATTGCCGCTATTTTATCGAATGCTAAAAATTCATCAATATTACTTCTGTCTACACCGCCTGTGGGGATAAACTTAACTTGCGGGAAAGGTGCGGAGAGTGCTTTTAATGCCTTTAATCCGCCATAAACATTGGCAGGGAAAAATTTAACTGTTGTAATCCCAAGCTCCAAAGCCTTCATAATCTCAGTTGGTGTTACACAACCCGGGTAGTACGGAATTCCCTTTTCCTTACATACCTTTGCAACACTCTCTGAAAGCCCAGGAGATACAATGAATTTTGCTCCTACTTCTATTGCATCACGGCACTGCTCCTCATTTATAACCGTTCCTGCACCGATTAGCATATCGGCATACTTTTCCGCCGCCATTTTAATAGCGTCCTTTGCACAAGCTGTGCGAAATGTGATTTCAGCACAGTTGATTCCGTTTTTCTTTATTGCTGGAAGAATTCTATCGACTTCAGCAAGTTCCTTTATTACCACTACAGGTATGCATTTTTCCATTTTTAATAATTCCTTTCTTTCTATGATTTAATAATTGCATAATATTAATAACCATAAAAGCAAATTTTTCCCGGATTTAAAATGTTCTTTTCGTCAAATGCTGTTTTAATTTTCTGCATAATTTCTATTTGTATTTTTCCGCATTGTTTTTTCAAAAATTCTTTCTTTGCATAACCTATACCGTGTTCTCCCGATACAAGTCCGCCCAGTTCTTCTGCCCTTTCATACATACGGTCAAAGCAAATTTTGAGT
>CAJOPD010000094.1 GCA_905236685.1 uncultured Clostridia bacterium | reverse complement strand
GCGTCAGCCTTCTTAATGTTCAAGTCCTACCAAATCCAAACATAAAAACGGAACCCATCATAAATGATAGGTTCCGTTTTTGGTGCGGATGACAGGACTTGAACCTGCACATCGTAGACACTAGATCCTAAGTCTAGCGCGTCTGCCAATTCCGCCACATCCGCATATCAAAGACACCTTGTCATTATATCAACAAGATACCGTTTTGTCAAGCATTTTTGTCCACAAACTGCTTTTTTAGTTTTATCTGGGACAAAACCGTCCCTAAAAACATCAAAACACAGCCTGCATATCCCCTTACCGTCATCTTTTCACCAAGCATTATCGCTCCCGCGATAGCTGCAAAAACACCTTCCGTTCCAAGAATAATAGACGCAAAATTCGGGTTTACTCCCCTTTGTCCCAGCGTCTGAAAGGTATACCCTATCCCGATTGACATAATCCCCGTATAAAGTATCGGGACAATATTCATACATATCCCTGCCGCCGAAATATCTTCCGTAAACACAGCAAAAACGGCATTGAGCGCCGCACAGGTTATATACTGAACAAATGAGTATTTTATAGGGCTTACCGACGGGGCAAATTTATCTATCGTCAAAATATGCACTGCCCAGAAAACCGCGCCCGCGCATACCAAAGCATCTCCGATATTTATATCGCCAAATCCGTCCGAAACGCTCAAAAGAAAAAGCCCCGAAAGCGCAGCAATAGCCGCCAACCATTCGTTAAGCGCAACCCTTCTTTTATATAAGGCAAAATTTATAAACGGCACAATCACTATGTAAAGCCCTGTCAAAAACCCGCTCTTTCCCGAGCTTTTGTTAAGGCTTATCCCATACATCTGAAATTCTGATGCAACAAAGAGTATTACACCCGTTAACGCCCCGTAAATCACGGTTTTTTTAAGCCTTTCGGCATCGCGCGGCTCTTTTTCAAATATAAAAATTATCGGTATTATCGAAATTGCGCCGAGCAGAAAGCGCCCTGCATTAAAGGTAAGCGTCCCGATTGCCGCCGTGTCAACCATACACTGCATAACAAAGGCCACGCCCCATATCATAGGCGCTATAAAAAGAAAAATTGTCGATTTTATCTCTTTGTTCATTATTTTATTCTCCCGAAAATGCGTATTCCCTATGTTTTTCTGTCTTTTTTGAAGATTTTTTCTTATCGAAATAAACAAAGGGATAGGCAAACACTCCCAATATAACGGCAAAAACAATGTCCAAAACGGAATGTTGCTTTATAAAAAGCGTTGACACTGTAATCAGGACCGCCGTCGCAAAAAAAGCCGCACGCCAAGCTTTTCCGCAAAAAAGCTTACTTTTTCTTGCGGCAAAATAAACCGCCATTGAGCCGAGCACATGAATTGACGGACAGACATTTGTATTTGTATCCACTTTATATGCGAATTTTACAATTTGTGTAAATACATTATTGTTCTGAAATGTTTCGGGGCGCAAGTTCTGCACAGTAGGATATACCGCATAAACCGCAAGCGTCACCGAATATGTTATTATCGTAAATTTCATATAGTTTTTGAGTGCTTCTTCGTCCCAGAAAAAGCCGTAAACAATCATTCCTATCAGGAAAATAAACCAAAAATAATAGGGTATTGCAAAGTATTCGCAAAACGGGATTTTGTCATCAAAAAAACAGTGCACAATGTGATATTTATCTGTGCCCACTAATTCCATAGACCAAAAAACAGCGCCAAAAACAGGCCAAAATAGTAACAGTTTTATTCTCTTTGGTATTTTTTTAAATAATTCTTTAACCATATGTCTTGCCCTCAAATAAAAATGTCAGTGGGGCTATTATATCACAGCGTCCTTAAAAATACAACATTTTAAGCAAAAAAAGAGGCGTGATTATCCACGCCCCGTGCTGAGTGATTTTAGCAACAGCAGTTGTTGTCACAGCAATTATCACAGCAGTTATTGCTTCCACCCAACAGACTTCCGTCCGTCAAACACAAAACAAATACTATGATAATCAATATCCAAATCCAACCGCCGTCATTATTTCCGCAGTTGTTTCCGCCTAATAAACCCATACTAAAAATCCTCCTTTCAGCTTTATACTATTACAGTACGCCGAAAAAAGAATTTTGTGCATATATCACTCTTCCTTTTCCCAAAAAATAAAGGTTCCGTTATCCGCTTTTGTGATATAAAGCAAAATTCTGCGCCCTTTATCGTTTATAATACACGACCAGCCGTTATCCGCCTCTATTATGTCTGAATAAAAGGCTGCGGGATAATGAGTTTCCATATAGTTTGAAACAGCCTCGTGCTGCTTTTTATACCTTATTTTGTTGAATATGCCTCTTCCCTTATAAAACCGATATGCCTCCCATACCGCAACGCCCAACAAAACAGGCAGCTTTCCGTTCTTTTTATTCATCTTCTTCCGCCTCGCATATATACATATCGTAAAGCTCTCTGAGTGTTTTACCCGAAAGCGCAGTCCATTCCAGCCCCATAAGCTGTCCCACAGGCACTCCGAACAGCTGTGAGATAAGCACAAGCGTATCAAAGCTCGGTATTACGCTCCCGTTTTCATAACTGTATACCGCACTTTGCGATTTTCCGATAAGCTCCCCGAACTGTGCCTGGGTGAGCCTGTTTTTCTTTCTCACACGCATAATGCTCTCACCGATTGCATTTATACTTTTCATTTTTCTTCTCTCCGTTTTCTTAACATTGAGCCTTTACCTGCAATTTCATCAAGCTTTATTTTTACCGTCATTTCTGCATTACGCGCAACATCTATATCCTTTCCGTCCCCGTCCTGCATAAATTCTATCTTTTGCGAAAAATACGGTTTATCGGGTCTTAGTACCTCAATTTCATCGCCCTTAAAAAACCGGTTGCGCTGCGTGATGGTGGCTATACCCGTCTTTTCGTCAAAATCGGTCACAATTCCGATTAAATCATACTCCCTTATGTACGAGCTTGTCGTATAAACCTGCGAATTTTCATCAGGTTTTCCGAAATAAAAGCCCGTAGAATAGGGTCTGTGGCTGACCTTTAAAAGTTCATCGAGGCTGTCCCTATTAAAGCTGTATTTTTCGGGATTTTCCAAAAATCTGTCTATCTCGTCACGGTACGCCTTTACGACCGTCGCGACATAGTATGCCGTCTTTACTCTGCCTTCCAGCTTGAAACTTGTTATCCCGCTCCCGATAAGCTCGGGGATATGCTCTATCATACACAAATCCTTGGAATTGAAGATAAAGCTTCCGCGCTCGTTTTCAACAACGGGCATATATTCGCCGGGTCTTGTTTCCTCAACCAAAAAATAGTTCCATCTGCAAGGGTGCGCGCAGGCGCCCTGATTTGCATCGCGCGCCGTCATATAATTCGAAAGCAAACATCTTCCCGAATAGGACATACACATAGCGCCGTGCACAAAGGCTTCAAGTTCAAGACTTTGCGGTGTTTTTTTCCGTATTTCCTTAATCTCCGCCATACTCATCTCTCTTGCGAGAACAACTCTTTTTGCGCCCTGCTTATGCCAAAAACAAGCGCTCTTATAATTCACATTATTCGCCTGCGTGCTTATATGTATGGGCAGATTTGGTGCAAGCTCCTGCGTAATTTGGAACATTCCGGGGTCGGAAATCAGTACCGCGTCAAAACCGAGAGGCGCGATTTCCGATATATATTTCTCAAAATCTTCAATATCGCTGTTATGCGGGATTATGTTCGCTGTAAGGTAAACCTTTTTACCTCTTTTATGTGCAAACTCCAAGCCCCTTTTCATATCCTCAACCGAAAAGTTTTCGGCAGCTACCCGAAGGCTGAACGCCTCGCCGCCTATATAAACCGCGTCTGCGCCGTAGAGTATCGCCGTTTTCAGCTTTTCAAGACTGCCGCCCGGGGCTAAAAGCTCAGGTTTTTTCATATACATTTCACTTTCCGTAATCTTATTTTTTTACCGAAACGGTCACTCCGTCGCCAAGCGGCAAAATTACCGTTTCCAGTTCGTCGCGCTGCATCTGTGCCGATATAAACCGACGCAAGCGCTTAACAATAGTTATTTTCCGTCTTATAATATGCTCATCGTCCGCCGTCATTCCCTTATACAGAACATTGTCCGAAACAAGTATTCCGCTCTTTTTCAAAAGCCTGATACAGTCATTGAGCATATAGATATAATGAGCCTTAGGTCCGTCCAAAAAAATTATATCGTATTCTCCCGTAAGGGTGGGAAGAACCGCCTTTGCATCATTCTGTATCACCGTTATTTTGTCCGAAAGCCCTGCTTTTTTGATATTTTCCCTTGCAAGCTCCGCCATATCGGCGTCCCATTCGAGCGTCGTTATACCTCCCCCGTCTGCAAGATACTGCGCCATCAGTATTGCCGAAAACCCTATCGCACAGCCGACCTCCAAAATCCTTTTGGGTCTTTTTACTGCCGCAAGCACCTCCAAAAGCTTTGCCGTTTCGGGCTGTACTATCGGGATACTGTTTTCTTCGGCATACTCTGAAAGTTCGCCCAATATACCCTGCCTTTTCGGGATTTCTCCCCGTATAAATGATGTTATGTACGGATAAACAATGGCGTCTTTGTCATATTCAATCATTTAACAATTCTCCCACGGCTTTAATAATTTCCTCTTTTACCGCATCTGCCGTTTTCCCCGTGATTTTTGCGCCCGACGCCTTTGCGTGACCGCCGCCGCCAAAACGCATAGCAAGCTGCGAAACAGACTTTTCGCCGTTTGAACGGAAACTGACCTTTATTTTTTCAGCCGCCTCCCGTATGGATACGGCTATTTCACAGCCTCTTACAGCCCTTGGGATATTGACAATATCGCCCGAATCCCGTTCGGTTATGCCGTATTTTTCAAAAAGCTCATCATTTGCCGTAACCAAGGTAAATCTTCCGTCAAAATAACTTTCTATCCTCTGCATAAGCTCAGCCTTGCACTTAATAACCTCAACATCGTCCATATCGTGCAAAAATCTTGAAATCTGCGCGTGGTCTATCCCTGTCAGAATAAGCTCGCCCGCAATCTGCATAGTTTTGGGCGTTACATTGCTGTATTTAAAGCTGCCCGTATCGGCGCTTATTGCGGCATAGAGATTTGCTGCAATTTCCTTATCTATGCCTATCCCCATTTCGCAGAACAGCGTATACAAAATTTCCGCCGTTGCCGCCGCCTTTGCCTCGACTAAATTAACCTCGGCAAAGTTTGTGTTTGTTTCGTGATGGTCGATTGAAAGAGTATTTTTAGCGCTTTCAAGCACTTTTATACGGCTGCCTGTCCTTTTTATATCGCCGCAGTCAAGGCAGATACACAAATCCGCCGTATAATCGGTGTTCTCATCAAAAACGGTATAATCACTGCCCAAAAAAGCAATCCTCTTTTCTGTCGGTGAGGAAAAACAGCACTCCGCCTCTTTCCCAAGGGATTTAAGCGCCAGCTTCATAGCAAAACAGCTGCCGACCGAATCCGCGTCCTCGTCCTCGTGAGCAATTATATTGATTTTCTGCGACTTTAATATAAGCTCTATGACATCATTCATCATCATTTTGCCCCTTCATTATATCTTTAAGGACCTCGTTTATGTGCGCGCCGTATTCAATAGAGTTGTCCAGCTCGAACAAAAACTCGGGTGTTATGCGCAAATCAATGCGCCTGCCCATCTCGCGCCGTATATAGCCCGATGCGGATTTCAGTCCCTCTATTGCCCTTTTCTTCGTCTGTTCATCACCCATAACACTGATATAGCATTTGGCATAACTGAAATCATTTGTTACATTCACCGCGACAACGCTTGTCATAAGCGGTATTCTCTCGTCTTTGAGCTCCCTTATAACAGCCGCAAGCTCGCGCCGCACCTCTTCATTCACCTTGTTTATCCTGTTTTTTGCCATAGAAATTCTGCCTTTCTGCTATCTCTCGATTTCCTCCATAACAAAACACTCTACCGTATCGCCTTCTTTAATGTCGTTATAGTTTTCTATGCTGAGACCGCATTCAAAACCTTCCGAAACCTCTTTTGCATCGTCCTTAAACCGCTTTAAGCTGCCGATTTTGCCCTGGTAAACCACAATTCCGTCACGGACAAGGCGGATTTCTGCATTTCTCGTTATCTTTCCGCCCGTCACATACGCGCCTGCAATTGTTCCGACACCCGAAACCTTAAAGGTCTGGCGGATTTCGGCGTGACCTATAATGCTTTCCTTAAATTTGGGGTCAAGCATACCCTTCATAGCCGCCTCAATTTCCTCAATCGCCTGATAAATTATGCTGTAAAGGCGGATATCAACCTCCTGAGATGCCGCTGCCGCCAACGCTCCCGAATCGGGACGCACATTAAAGCCTACTATGATAGCGTTGGACGCATTTGCAAGCATTACATCAGACTCATTTATCGCACCCACTCCGCCGTGAATTGCACGAACTCGTACCTCGTCATTTGAAAGCTTTTCAAGCGACTGGCGGACAGCTTCAACAGAGCCCTGAACATCGGCTTTTATAATGATGTTGAGCTCCTTCATATTTCCTTCGTCAATCTGGTCAAACAGATTGTCAAGCGAGACCTTAACCGTCTGGCTGAATTTATTTTCCTTCTGCTCCTGCCTTCTTGACTCGGCAACATCGCGGGCAAGCTTTTCGTCCTTTACGGCAAAAATGCGCTCGCCGCCCATTGGCGCTTCGGAAAGTCCCTGAATTTCAACAGGCGTTGAGGGAGGCGCCGTTTTTATTCTTCTGCCCTTGTCATTTGTCATAGCACGGACACGACCTACCGCTGTTCCCGCTATTACTATATCTCCGACATTTAATGTTCCCTCCTGAACAAGAACTGTCGCAACGGGTCCCATACCCTTATCAACACGCGACTCTATTACTGTACCCTTTGCCGCCTTATCGGGATTTGCCTTTAATTCCTTCATATCGGCAACCAAAAGCACCATTTCCAAAAGACCGTCAATATTTGTCTTATTCTTTGCGGAAACTTCAACACAAACAGTATCGCCACCCCATTCCTCAGGCACAAGCTCGTGCTCAACAAGCATTTGCTTTACACGCTCTACATTTGCGTTTTCCTTATCTATCTTATTTATTGCGACAACTATCGTGACATTTGCCGCTTTTGCGTGATTTATCGCTTCTATTGTCTGCGGCATAATTCCGTCATCAGCTGCAACGACAAGTATCGCAACATCTGTAACCTGTGCGCCTC
>CAJOPD010000093.1 GCA_905236685.1 uncultured Clostridia bacterium | reverse complement strand
GTATCATCTGTACTATTACACATAGTACACTATATTTTCATATCTGTCAAGAACTTTTTAAAAAATTTTACAAAAAAAAACCGCAAAAGCGGTTTTTTTAGCACGGCAGTACCGAGCCGTCATAGAACAGGTATATGTTTTTCGACTTAACTCTTTTGCCCGTGATTTTTTCAAGTGCATAGGCATAAAGTTCAAGCTGGCGGTCGTATTTTTGATGAATTTCCGATACATCTGAAAAGTAATCGGTCTTGTAGTCCAAAAGGACTATTTCATCATCTTCAATAAACCAGCAGTCGATAACGCCCTGCATTAAAATTTTTTCATCAGGCGCATTTTCCATATCGGGATAGATGATATTTACGGGGACAGCTATTTCAAAGGCTTGTTCTTTAAAAACCTGCGGGCTTTCAATAATGCGTATTCCTATATCGGAGCGGTAAAATGCAAGAATTTTAGCGGGGTTTATGACCGATAATTCCTCTTTTTCAAGACCTCCGCCCAAAGCAATCCGTGAAATTTCCGATTTAATATACTCAAAATCCATATCCTTTTTCGGTATAAGTTTTTCCAAAACTGTGTGGATAGCCGTTCCATATGCCGCGCCGCTTACCTTTTTTCCTGTCAAAAATGCAGGCTTTGGCACAATTTGTGTGTATCCCGACGATTTAAGCGCGGATACCGAAACTTTGGACGGGAGCACGGTCGCCTCGGGATAGGGATAGGAGTAGCTTAAAATGCTGTCAATATCAATGTTTTCCGCGTCCACTTGGGAGCTGTTATCCGTTTCGGGTTTTGGGAATGTGCTTATCATATCGGAGTTAAGGCTTTTAACAATCCAGTTTTTTGAGTTTTCCGCAACGGGAAGTACCCAGTCGCAAAAGCTTTTGGCGGCAAGCACATATCCGAAGGGGAGTTTGCCGCCTGTGAGCATTTTTGACGGCGTCTTTTTTGTTGCCGCTACAAAGTAAAGCTTTTCCTTTGCCCGTGTCATAGCCACATAAAGCTTGCGTATATCCTCCGAAATCTGTTCGGTAAAGATAACCGAGCGGAAGAATTCTTTAAGCGGGGAAACTACCGTGTAATTATTCTCAAAATTGATATAGTCAAGCCCGATACCGTAGTCCTTGTGCATAATAAATTTTGAATTGTCGAGCTTTTTGATGAGCCTTTTTCCGCCGCCTGCTATGAATACAACGGGGAACTCCAAGCCTTTGCTTTTGTGGATTGTCATAATGCGCACAACATCGTGATTTTCGCCTATGATTTTTGCGGTGGTTAAGTCCTTTTTCTTCTTCTTAACGCGCTCCATATATTTTACGAACCCGAAAAGACCGCGGAACCCGTAAGCCTCATACTGCTTGGCGCGCTCAAACAGAAGCCGCAGGTTTGCCTGTGCCTCATCTCCGCCGTAGAGTGCTCCGCAGAATGCGTAAAAGTCGGTTTCCTCATAAAGTGTCCAGACCAGTTTGTCGGAGGGCATATATTTGGCATATGAACGCCATCTGTCAAGGTTTTCCAAAAACCGCTCCGCCTTTTCTGCGGTTTTAATGTCATCATTATCGGATAGAGCCCCGTCGTTTTTAAGACGGACAAAGTCCTTTAACGCCGTAAAAAATCTGCCCTTTTTGCATTTTCTCACCGATACAAGCTCGTCATCGGTAAAGGACGCGATAGGAGAGCGCAGAACGCTCAAAAGCGGTATGTCGGAATAAGCGTTTCCAATCACTTTAAAGAGTGCGAGCATAAGCCGTATTTCGTTCTTTTCAAAGTACCCGCTCTGCTCTGCAAAACAGTCTATGCCGAAGGCGTTAAGCTCGGCGGTAAATATTCCGGCGGCGTCTTTGTATGAGGACATCAGGATAACAATGTCCCGATTTTGTATATCCCGCACGCCGTTACCCGTACGCACCTTAAAATGCTCCGATTTCAGCCGCGCAATCTCGGAGGCGATAAACCGTGCTTCAAGCGTGACGGCGGAAAGGTCCTCGTAATCGTCATTGTCCTCGTCGTCCTCTTGGTATCTGTCGTGGTTTATAACGACACACTCGCTGTTAAAGTCAAAGCCCGTTGGCTGATACCCGTCATTTCCTAAATTTAGGCGCTGGCTGTCGTCATAATCAAGCTCTCCCGCCTTTTCCGACATAATGGCATAGAAAATGTCGTTTACACTATCCAAAACCTCGCACCTGCTGCGGAAGTTTTGGGAAAGAATGATTTTTCTGTCGGCGCTGTCGGCATCAAAGGACGAACGGTCAAGCCGCGCCTTAAATATGGTTGGGTCGCTTGAACGGAAACGGTATATGCTCTGTTTCATATCGCCGACGGTAAAAAGATTGCTGCCGTCCGTCACAAAGCTGAATATCGCCTCCTGCAAAAGACTTGTGTCCTGATACTCGTCCATTAAAACTTCTTCGTACTGCGACATAAGCTGTGACGAAATTTCCGGATTTTCCGAAAGAAGCGTGTAGGTCAGCTGTTCTACATCGGAGAATTCAAATATGTTTTTGGCAAGCTTTTTCTCATAAAGCTTGCCGAAAAACCTTTTTACAATTTTGGAAAGCGCCGAGACGATAGGGTAAAGCGTTTCGCGGCTTAATTTCGCATATTTTTCTTCATTAAGCGACAAAATGTTATAAGCAAATGCAATATTTGCTTTAATCTGCTCGTTTATATCCTTTAAAAACTCTTTTTCCTCGTTTGTTATACTGTCGTTCCGAGCAAACTGCGGACGCTTAAAGGAGGATAAGAACTGTGCCTGCGTCTCCTGCGCCGCATTTATTTGCGGTTTGAGTTCGGTATAGTATATGTAAAAAAGCTTGTAGTAGGATTTCCAATGCCCAAATATTTCGTTGCTCTTTTCAAGCGGGTTTTGGGCAATAAGCGTGTCAAAATCGCTGTCGCCGAAAATAAAGGAAAGCGCCTCTTTTGTGAGGGTGAATGCATAGGAAAGCTTTTGCGAGGCGAGTTCCCGTCCCTTTTTGTACCAAAGTGCGTTTTCAATGCCGTTTTCCAGTTTCAATTCTTCCTTTTTTCCCTCCAACCAGTCAAACGGAGCGGGGATTTTTATAAGAAAATCGTAAATTTGCTTTATAAGCTTTTGAAGTCCCAAATCACTGCTGTTTGAGGCATACATACAGAGAAGCTCGGTAAATTCGCTGCTGTTTTCTCCATAGAGTTCGGAAAAAAGCTCGTCCATAGCCTCATCTGCCAAAAGCTCTGCCTGTGCCTCATCTGCAATCAAAAAGTCAGGCGCTATGTCCAGCACATTGAAATAACGGCGTATCAGCCGCAGGCAAAATGCGTCAATCGTGGTGATATCGCTGTCGGGGAGGAGTAATTGCTGCCTTCTTATAAGCTGTACTCTCTGTATATTGCCGTCCTTTTTGGCAACAGAAAGTGCGGTATCAAGCGACTTTTTGATACGCTCGGACATCTCGTGCGCCGCCGCGTTTGTAAAGGTTACAACCAAAAGCCTGTTTGCGTCAATGCTTTTTGATAAATCCTGCGGTATAAGCTTTTGAATTATACGCTCTACCAAAACGGCGGTTTTTCCCGAGCCTGCCGCCGCGCTCACCAGGATATTACAGCTTTCGCCGTTTTTTGAATATTTGGTATAAATCGCGTCCTGTTGGGAGGGTGACCATTTAATTTGTGCCATTTTTAATCAACCTCCTTTTTCATAAAGTCATATACATCTTCAATCGCTGTTTCAAACCTGTACCCGTCAAGCTTTTCGTCGAACATACATACCTCTTTGAAACTGCAATATTCGCAAGGCGTTTTGTTACCGCTTCGGTAGGGCTTTATGTCAATATTTCCCGATTTTATCGCTGTGTCGGCGTCAACAGCCGCCTTTTTCGTATATTTTGTAAGTATTTCAAAGTCCTTCCTTGCGGTAATCCGTGACTTTTTGGGAATGGCGCCGTCCGAATTGAATTTTACATTTAAAAACTCACTTTTTGCCGTTTCCGCAATATCGGGGTCCATCTGGTAGAGCGGCTCCTTTGAGAGAGTGCCGTCGTCCTCCTCGTCCAAAATAAATAAGCCGTCCATTTTTTTCATTTTGCCGTGCCCGTCCTCTGCGCCGTCAATTTTTGAGGAGGAAATTTCGTCATTATCAAAATCGGCGAGCCTTGTGTATAAAATGGCATTAACCTTGGGCGTAAGCCCTGCGTTTCCGCTCAAAACGCCGTTTTTTGCCAGCTGTTCAGCCGCAAGGGCATAGAGCACAAGCTGCATATCAACCTTATCGCATATCGCATTTACCGAAAAGGTCTTGTTGCCCGATTTATAGTCAACTATGCGGATATTAAGCCTGTTTTCCGCAATTTGTTCCATAATATCTATGCGGTCAATCGTTCCGATGAGGGTAATCGAGTTGCCTTTCCAGTCGATAACCGTTTCAAAATCCTTTTCATAGCAAACGGCAACATATTCGCCTGCCGCAAGGCTTTTAAGTATCGTGCTTATGGAATTTTTGAGCGTGATGCTGCACCGCAAAAGCAGATATTCAATCCGCCCCTTGTCGTCACCCGATTTTTCCAAAACCTTTTCCGATATTTTTGCCATAACCGAATTGATGTAGTTCCCGCAATCCTCCTCAGAGAGCGATTTCCAGCGTGCGTGTATCTCGGACAGCGATTTTGCGCCGTTTTCGACCATATGGCAAAACTCATATATTGCCATATGCAAAAGACTGCCTATATGCGATTTTTCTATTTTGTACTCCTTTTGCTCGGTCAGACAAAGCCCGCGCTCTAAGTAGTAGGAGAAGGGGCATTTTTCAAACTTTTCAAGGGCGGTTATGCTGTATTTTTTGTTTTTGCCGTAGAGCATTTCCGCCTTTTGCCGCGACAGCGAGGGCTGGACCCTCTTGTACGCCGCCGCAGTCTTTAAAATTTCCAGTTTTCCTCGGTATTCGGGATTTTTTGCATACCAATCATAGACTGTGCGCCAAAGCTTTTCGGGCTTTTCTTTATAAAACTCGGAAAGGCGCAGCAGCATATAGTAAAAACCGTGCTTTGCCGAAGCCAAAAGCTCCGCCGCAGTCGGTTTTGAAAGTATATTTTCCCTGATTTCTATATCAAACATTTCGGAAAGCTCCGAAACAAAGTGCGCAGGATTTACCGCATTTCCTTCTCTGTCGGAGGAGGGGAAGCTCACAAAAAGCTTTTCCGTTGCGGCGGTTATAGCGCGGTAAAATTTAAAATTTTCCAGCAAAACTCTGCCCGTACCGTCGGGCGCAAGTTCCTTGTTTTTCTCCTCCAACAGCGCGGAAAGAAAGGCTCTGTCAAAATCGGAAAGGATACTGCCGCCCGATGAAACCTTTGGAAACAGCCCGTCCTGCGCGCCGATTATAAAAAGCGCTTTAACCCGTGACGGCGAATTTCTCGAAACGGTGCCCAAGGACACGCGGTCAAGTCCTTGCGGAATGGCGGAGATTTTGCACTCTGAAAGTCCGCAGTCAAAGCGTTCCGCAAAGTCCTCACGGCTTATACTTCCGCTTCCCGATACCGTTACAAGCTGGTCAAGCGTTTCTATGATAAAATTCCACACCTGCCTGAACTGCTCGGACTCGTTGAAATTTCCGAACTCATCGAACTTTTGACACTCCGACATCAGACCGTCATAGAGATTTATATCGCACATAAAGCCATAGACGCCTTCCGCTATTGCTTCCGCGGTGCGTCCCTTGTTTTCAAGAAAATTCATAAAGGGCGTAATTATCGAAACGCGCAATCGGTTAAGCATTTCGAGGTCGGTATCCTCTTTTGCGCGGTTTTCAATAACGCTGTCAAACGCCGTTTCCTCCGTGCTTGTCCATTCGCAAAACCACGCCTTTTTCCCCTTTATGCCGTGCAGGAGCACATAGTTTTCAAGAATATCGATATCCTCTTGCGAAATCGCGGTGATTTCCTCTCCGTCTTTTATGTAAATATATCCTGTGCGGAGGTAATCGAAAACGGAGGAATAGCTCCAATTTTCCTTGATTATGTTAAACAGCGACAGCACCGTTTTTGCAACGGGGTGCATAGTAACCGACAGCTTTTCGTCGGTAAAAAACGGTATGCCAAAATCGGCAAAAACAGCGGTCATAATGTGCAAATACTGTTCCATATCGCCGCAGAGTATGCCGATATCGCGGAAACGGTATCCGCTGTCCCGCACAAGCGAAATAATTTCCGCCGCTGTATGCGTGACCTCCGAAAAGACATCAAGGGCGTTAAAAAGCGAAATATTGCCGCTCTTTCCGTTATAGTGCGGCTTGTCCTCCCAGTTTTCGATAAGAAAACGGATATCGTCCGATTTTAT
>CAJOPD010000092.1 GCA_905236685.1 uncultured Clostridia bacterium | reverse complement strand
TATGGCGTGACCTGTCGCCCGATTTCAAGAACCGGACATTCTCCACGGAAAAACCAGTATTTTACTGCAACCTCCCGCTTCATCGTTTGTCAAGTGTCACAACGGAACAATTATATATTATATAAGGAAAATTTGCAATAGTTTGGCTAATTTTTACTTAAAAAATTTTTAACGAAATTTACAGAAAAATATGTTTTATTTTTGTGCTAATTGCACATATTGTTTTCTTTGGTTTTTTTGTAATTCTACGCTAAGTAGGTTGCAATTGCGGGCAATTTATTTATAATTGAATTATGGAGGTTTTAAAAATGAACAACTATGTAACAGGGAAAATTATAAAAGAATTAAGAGAAAATCAAAATTTGACGCAATCGGAATTGGGCAGTATTATCGGGGTAAGCGATAAAACAATAAGTAAATGGGAAACGGGAAAGGGTTTGCCCGACATAAGCCTGATAGAGCCGTTATCAAGAGCTTTGAAGGTGTCTGTTATTGAGCTTATGAACGGCGAATATATCATAAATCAAAATAAATCGAGCAATATGTTAAAATCCAAGTTTTCGGTATGCCCCATTTGCGAAAATATAATTCATACAATGGGCGAAAATATAAATTCCTGCTGCGGCATAAATCTGCCCGTGTTGGAAGCGGAAGCAGAAAATGACAAGCACATTATAAATTGTGAGCTTATCGAAAACGAATACTTTGTTTCGGTCAATCACGATATGGATAAATCGCACTATATCTCATTTATTGCGTATGTAACAAACGACAGATGCGAAATCGTAAAGCTATACCCCGAGCAAAACGCCGAGGCAAGATTTTTAAAAAGAGGAAAGGGCATAATATACATTTATTGCAACAAAGACGGGCTTATAAAGAAAACACTTGCCTAAAACAATAATTAAGGGAGCGCAAATCTCTGTTTGCACTCCCTTTTTTATGCTTTTTAATACATTCCGCTCATTGACGGGTCCATAGCAGGAGCCGCAGTGGGATTATTTTCGGGCTTATCTGCAACAAGGCTCTCTGTTGTCAGAACCATTGCAGCAACCGAAGCCGCATTTTCGAGAGCAGACCTTGTAACCTTTACAGGATCTACAATTCCCGCTTTCAGCATATCCACATATTCCTCTGTGAGCGCGTTAAAGCCCTCGCCTTTTTTGCACGCCTTTACCTTATCGGCAATTACGCTGCCTTCAAGCCCTGCATTTTCGGCAATTTGCCTTACAGGCTCTTCCAGTGCCTTCAAAACTATGTTTATACCCGTTTTTTCATCGCCGTGCGCGTTATCCAAAAGCTTTTCAACCTCGGGAATAACATTGATGTAGCTTGTTCCGCCGCCTGCAATAATTCCTTCTTCAACAGCTGCCTTTGTAGCCGCCAAAGCGTCCTCAATTCTGTACTTCATTTCCTTCATTTCAGTTTCGGTTGCGGCGCCTACCTTGATGACTGCAACTCCGCCGGCAAGCTTTGCAAGTCTTTCCTGCAATTTTTCCTTATCAAATTCGGAGGAAGTATTTTCAATCTCTTTCCTGATTTGGTTTACACGGTCTTTTATGGCGTCTTTATCGCCCATACCGTCTACTATAATAGTATTTTCCTTCTGAATTTTGACCTGTTTTGCGCGTCCTAATTGGTCAACCTGCGTGTCTTTGAGTTCCAAGCCCAATTCTTCGGAAATAACCTGACCGCCGGTTAAAATGGCAATATCTTGGAGCATTGCCTTTCTTCTTTCGCCAAAACCGGGGGCTTTAACGGGAACGCATACAAAAGTTCCTCTTAATTTATTGAGAATAAGAGTTGTAAGCGCCTCGCCCTCAACGTCTTCCGCGATAATCACAAGCTTTTTGCCCATCTGGACAATCTGCTCCAAAAGCGGCAGGATTTCCTGAATATTTGATATTTTCTTGTCGGTTATAAGTATATATGCATCGTCCAAAACAGCTTCCATCTTATCGGTATCGGTTACCATATAAGGTGAAATATAGCCTCTATCAAACTGCATACCTTCAACAATTTCTGAATATGTCTCAGCGGTCTTGGACTCCTCAACGGTGATAACACCGTCCGCAGTTACCTTTTCCATAGCCTCGGCAATAAGTTCGCCGATTTCGTCATTCGCCGCAGAAACTGCCGCAACTCTTGCAATATCAGCTTTACCGTTTACTGCCTTCGCATTCTTTAAAAGGTTATCTACCGCAACCTTTACCGCCTTCGCAATTCCCTTTTTGACTATCATAGGATTTGCTCCTGCGGTCACATTTTTAATTCCTTCTCTCACCAAAGCCTGTGCCAAAAGAGTTGCCGTCGTTGTTCCGTCGCCCGCAACATCATTTGTCTTTGTCGCAACCTCCTTTACAAGCTGTGCGCCCATATTTTCAAAAGCGTCGGTAAGCTCGATTTCCTTAGCAATCGTAACACCGTCGTTTGTGATAACCGGTGCGCCGAACTTTTTGTCTAAAACGACATTTCTGCCCTTAGGTCCGAGCGTTATTTTAACGGTATCGGCAAGCTGGTCAATTCCGCGCTCCAAGGCGTGCCGTGCTTCCTCGCCGTACAATATCTGTTTTGCCATATAAATCCCTCCTATATTACTCTACAACAGCCAAAATGTCGGACTGTCTGACAATTGTGTACTCCTCGCCGTCAAGCTTGACCTCGGTTCCCGAATATTTGGCTATTAAAACCTTGTCGCCAACCTTAACCTCCATTTTTATCTCTTTGCCGTCCACAACTCCGCCGGGACCTGCGGCAACAATCTCTGCAACCTGCGGTTTTTCTTTTGAGGCATTTGCCAGTATAATCCCGCCTTTCGTTGTTTCCTCGGCTTCCAGCATTTTTATAACTACTCTGTCCGCCAACGGTCTAATGTTCATAATATCGCCTCCTATATAAAAAATCATTAGCACTCTCACCTTTTGACTGCTAACATTATTATTATATTCCATTCACCGACTATTTCAATTCTTGCATTTATCATTTACGCTCTATTTTCTTACAAATTCTATTATATTCTTCTATTTTCTTTGAAATACTCAATTTGCAAAATTTTCCAATATTTCGTATCCGTCCTCCTTGCAGTATGCCTCAATCCCCTTTTTGAGCTTTGATATATCCTCTGCGGGATAAATTTCGGGGTTTATGTCCATTTTGGTTATCAATTTTTTTGCTTTGCCGTTCACTTCATAGAGAGAGAGTGTTTCATTCTCCAATATCACTCTATATGTTATGATTTTCGGCTCTTCCTCTTTAATTTCTTCCTCTTCAAGCCTATGGCTCAAAACTGTTTTCGGCTGCGGCACAGCTGCTTTTTTGTTTTCCTTTTTCTTTCCGCAGGCGGACAGAAAAAGCGTGCATATCAAAAGTATTATTAAACAAAAACGGTCTGTTTTCATATTAAAACTGTTCCTTTCCATTATTTTATGTACTGCTTTTTGTGTTTTCTGCTATTTTTGCCAATTTTTTGCATTTTATTCATTTTAAATTTTTCACAGTTTTTTATTGCATAATCTGCTTTTTTGTAATATAATACGATTGGTTATATTTGTAATAACGGAGGTGTTATTTTGAAACACGCAAGAGGCAGTTCTGGAAGTTCCCCAAAAAGCCGTAAAAGCAGGTCGCAGTCTATGCGCTCCACCGAGAAGAATATAATAACTAAGAAAAAGGTATATAAAAAGAAGAACCGCAGCCTTGCAGGGCTTAAAGTTGTCGCCCTGATACTTTTGGCTGTATGTCTTGTTGTCATTTTAGGCGTCGGCGCGGGTATGTATGCCGCTGTTTCAAAGGAAATCGACGCAATGGATTTCGACAGCGTTGCATATAATTTTTCCTCTACCCTTTTTGCCGATGATTCAAACGGCAATTCGCACGAGGTCGCACACCTTCACAGCGACGGCAACCGAGAATGGCTGGATTCTGACAAAATCCCCGATTTAGCCAAAATTGCCGCCGTTTCCATTGAGGACGAACGGTTTTATGAGCACAACGGTATCGATTTAAAGCGTACCTTTGGCGCAACTTTGGGCTGGGTATGGTCAAAAATAACGCACAAGCCCCTCGGATACGGCGGAAGTACCATAACTCAGCAGGTTATCAAGAATATCACCAACGAAAAGGACAAAACCGCTACCAGAAAAATCAAGGAAATGATGCGCGCTGTTGCTTTGGAAAAGCGCTTTACCAAAGACGAAATTATTACGGTATATCTTAATATAGTATATTTCGGCAACCAATGTTACGGGATAGAGTCTGCATCAAAAGTTTATTTTTCCAAAAATGCTATGGACTTAACCATTCCTCAGGCAGCCATGATTGTCGGCATAACACAGGCGCCTTCGCGGTATAATCCCTTTAAGCATCCCGAGGCGTCCCTGGCAAAAAGGAATACCGTACTCAAAAAAATGTATAAGCTCGGAAAAATCAGCGAGGAGGAATATAACAAATACTCATCTCAATCTTTGGGCGTTAACAGCAAATATATTTCTCCGTCCTCCTCAGTTTACAGCTACTTTGTAGACCAGGTAATAAATGATGTTGTTGCCGATTTGCAGGCGCAAAAAGGCTATTCCAAGGAGTTTGCAACTCAGCAGATTTTGGGCGGCGGACTTAAAATCTACACAACAATGAACTATGACATTCAGCAGGCTATGGAAAGTGTCTACACCGATACTGCAAACTTCCCCGCCGCATCAAGCGGAACTCAGTCCGCAATGGTTGTAATAGACCCATATACAGGCGAAATTAAGGGTATTGTGGGCGGTATAGGCAGGAAAACGGAAAGCCGCGGTCTTAACCGTGCTACTCAGTCAACACGGCAGCCCGGCTCGTCTATAAAGCCGTTATCCGTTTATTCGCCCGCTTTGGAAACGGGCAAAATTACAGCCGCCTCGATTATAACCGATTCGCAGGTGACAATAGGCGACTGGACGCCAAAAAATTCGTACAAGGGCTTTAAAGGCGACATAACGGTACGCAAGGCGATTGAGATTTCCGCAAATATCCCCGCCGTCAAAACGCTCCGTTCGGTCGGTCTTGATACAAGCTATAATTTTATGACGAAAAAGTATAATTTTTCGTCAATAATCCCTGACGACAAAAATTACAGTCCGTTAAGCCTTGGCGGTCTTACAAAGGGCGTTTCGGTAAAGGAAATGGCGGCGGCATACTCCGTATTCGTGAACAAGGGCGTTTATATAACCCCGCACACCTACACAAAGGTCCTGGACAGCTCGGGCAAGGTTTTGCTTGAATATACGCCGAAATCAAACAGAGTTTTAAGCGAGGCAAACGCATTTATTATGACAAGTTTCTTATCGGAGGTTGTCAACGGCAGTGCAGGCACAGGCAGAGGTGCAAAGCTTTCAAATATGGCGACCTACGGAAAAACTGGAACGAGTAACAGCAATCACGATAAGTGGTTTGTCGGCTTCACTCCCTACTATGTGGGAGCCGTTTGGTACGGTTACGACAACAAGCCGAAGGGCGTTTCAACAAATGCATCTGTTTCCATATGGAAAAAAGTTATGACCAAGGTGCACGAAAATCTGCCCGATAAGGAAATCCCCGTACCAAGCAATGTCACTTCCGCATCAATATGCCAGCGCACAGGAAAACTTGCGTCCCCGGGTTGCCGATATGCGCACAAAGAGTATTTTGTCAAGGGCACAGTCCCGTCAAAATACTGCAATAATTCAAGCGGTAATTACAAAGATTTTGCAAACGAGTCAGAGGAGTCGGTAGATTCCGATACCACAGCAACAGAAAATACAGACAGTCAGAACACGGGCACAGACAACGGTTCTTCCATAAACATTGATAACAATGACAGTTCCGAGACCGCCGCTCCGCCCGTAACACCGCCATCGGACGAAGGCAGTACCTCGTCGCAGGGCGGAGGAGATGTTATAACCTTAGACTAATACTTTAAAAGGAGGTTTATGCTATGATAGATGACATCATTGAACTGATAACAGGCAAGCATTACGCAAGATTAAAGGCTATCCTGTCCGATATGGAACCGGTAGATATAGCGCAATTATTTGATGACTTGCCACAGCGGTATATGCCTCTTTTATACAGGCTTCTTCCAAAGGAAAGCGCCGCGGAAGTGTTTGTCGAATTAGACTCGGACACTCAGGAAATGCTTATACGCGGGTTTTCGGACACAGAGCTTAAAGATGTCTTAGATGAGCTTTACTTAGACGACGCGGTTGACATCATCGAGGAAATGCCCTCAAATGTTGTAAAGCGTATCATAAAGCACTCCGCGCCCGAAATGCGCCACAGTATAAACGAAATATTGAAATATCCCAAGGACAGCGCAGGCTCCATTATGACAATAGAGTTTATCGAGCTGAAAGAGGATATGACGGTGCACGATGCCTTCACGAAAATACGCAGAACGGGCGTTGACAAGGAAACGATTTACACCTGTTATGTGACAGACCGCAACAGAGTTTTGAAGGGCTTGGTTTCGGCAAAGGATTTGCTCCTTTCGGAAGAGGACTGCGTTATCTCCGACATAATGGAGAAAAACCCAATCTGCGTGAACACAATGGACGACAAGGAAGATGTTGCAAGAGCTCTTTCAAAATACGACTTTCTCTCCCTCCCCGTTGTTGACAACGAAAACCGTCTGGTCGGCATTGTAACCGTCGACGACGCTATCGATGTCATTGAAGAAGAGGCGACCGAGGATATTGAAAAAATGGCGGCTATCACGCCTTCCGAAAAGCCGTACTTAAAAACGGGTGTTTGGGACACATTCTTGCAGAGAATTCCGTGGCTTTTGCTCCTTATGATTTCCGCAACTTTTACGGCAAAAATTATAGCGCACTTTGAAACGGCGCTCCAAAGCTCACTTGTCCTTTCCACCTTTATTCCTATGCTTATGGACACGGGCGGAAATTCGGGAAGTCAGGCATCGGTTACCATAATCCGCGGTATTTCGCTTGACGAGATTGATTTTAGCGATATTTTTAAGACTATTTGGAAGGAAATACGGGTATCGCTCCTCTGCGGAATTGTGCTTGCTGCGGCAAATTTCGTGAAAATGATGATTTTGAAGGAGGCGGCGCTCCCCATAGCCGCCGTCGTATGCTTAACGCTTGTATGCACGGTATTTTTTGCAAAGCTGGTCGGCTGTACGCTGCCGCTGCTCGCTAAAAAAATCGGGTTTGACCCCGCCGTTATGGCAAGTCCGTTTATTACGACAATCGTTGATGCAATGTCGCTTTTCATTTACTTTAACATCGCAACAACGCTATTGCATTTGTAAAATGAAACACTTTATTATATAAAAAGCTCATAGTTTTTAAACTATGAGCTTTTTGTTAACTTATCCCTGTCAAAAATATTACCGCAAGAGCGAGCAAGAGCACGCTGTCGTCCCCGTCATCAAGCAGAAGTGACAAAATCACAATGCCCAAAATCACATCATCTGTTTCAAACCTGCCCAAAATCTTGTTATTATTGCAGGGTGGCGGACACGGGGGCTTGCAGTCCTCTTTTTTTATTTCCTGCTTTTTTGGCTTTTCGCCGTTATGTACTACCATCTGCGGCATATCGCTGTAACTGTAATACCTCCTATACATACGCCTATCTCCTTACTTTTTTGCAAAAATTCCCGCAAACCTGCCGATATTCAAAAGCCTTATGGCACGGTCAATGGTCTGCTGCCTCTGGGTGCGCATAAAAGGTCTTAAAGACCGCAGAAGATCGCTCCTTGTATCGTTCGTGTTTGATATTCTGTTCACAACGCCCCTTATTTGATTTATAAATTCAATCCCCTCGGGCGAAAGTCCGCCTATTGCTCCGTCATTTCCTGTTTTTATGTCCTTGTTTATCTCCTCTGCCACCTTTTCAGCGCTTTTATTTTGCGGTGTGTCCATTAGCCCGCTGTTTTTAAGCATATTCATCGCATTTTGTATCTTGCCGTCGGCATCATCGCCCAGAAGTCCTTTTAATGTGTCCATCATATCAGCCATTTTAAATCACCTCAGCTTCTTTTTTATGTCCTCTGCCGTCACATTTTTAATCGAATTTTTGTCAAAATTTCTAAGCTTATCATTGATTTCATTGGTATCCATATTCATAAATTTTTGCAAAATCGCCTGTTTTTCCCCCTCCGAAAGTGAGGAAATGAGCCGTTTTCCGTCCTCCGAATTTAAAAGCTCGGATACCTTTGACATCTTGCCCCTGTTTAGTCCCGCGAGCACTTTTGAAAGCTTATTTTTTATGTTTTCGTCCACCGAAAATCCCCCCTTATATTCCATTATATTCCGACCAATAAAAAAATTTACAAAAACTATTGTATTTAGCGGGAATTTGTGATATAATCGCTTTTGATTTAAAAGCTATGATGAAATTAAGTAAAAATATGTTTCCCAAAAGAGAGTTATGGTCAGCGGCTGTGAGCTATAGCGGTACAGGCATATTTTGAAATTCCTTTCGGAGCTGCGCAAGGTGAAGCTTTTTGTGTGTAGTCTGCGCCGTTTGCGGTGCGTTAAGCCGAAAATGAGTGCCCGCTTTTGCGGGAATATGGGTGGTACCACGGAGTTTTATGCTTCGTCCCGATTTTTTGGGGCGAAGTATTTTTTTATGTTATAAGGAGGAGTTTTAAGTGAAAGAACAACTTGCCGAAATCAGACGCGCTGCTGAGGAGCATTTGAAAAAGGCGCAAAATGTTGACGCCTTGGAGGAGCTCAGGGTTAAATATTTAGGAAAAAAGGGCGAGCTGACCGCAATTTTAAAGGGTATGGGCGCATTATCCGCTGACGAACGCCCAAAGGTTGGTGCGCTTGCCAATGAAATCCGCGAGCTTTTATCAAGCGAAATCGACAAAAAAAAGGCGGAAATGGCAAAGGTTTTGCGCGACGCAAAACTGCAATCGGAAATGATTGACATTACTATGCCCGGAAAAAAGCAGGAGATAGGAAATCTGCACCCGCTTACCAAGGTTTTAAATGAGTTTACCGACGCTGTTATCGGTATGGGATTTCAGATTGCGGAAGGTCCTGATGTTGAAACCGATTACTACAATTTTGAAGCTTTAAATATCCCGAAAAATCACCCCGCACGCGATACGCAGGATTCCTTCTACATTGAGGACAGCATTGTGCTGCGTACCCAAACATCGCCTATGCAAATTCGTGTTATGGAAAATACAAAGCCGCCTATCCGAGTAATCGCACCCGGTATGGTTTACAGGAGTGATTCGGTTGACGCAACACACTCCCCTATTTTCCACCAGATTGAAGGGCTTGTTGTTGACAAGGGTATCACTATGGCGGATTTAAAAGGCACTTTGGAGGCGCTTATAAAATCAATCTACGGAAATGACGCCGTTTGCCGTTTCAGACCGCATCACTTCCCCTTTACCGAGCCTTCCTTGGAGGCTGACCGCAGATGCTTTAACTGCGAAGGCAAGGGTTGCAGCGTATGCAAGGGCGAAGGCTGGATAGAAATTTTGGGCGGCGGTATGGTTCACCCCAAAGTCCTCAAAAACTGCGGCATAGACCCTGAAATATATTCGGGCTTTGCATTCGGTATCGGTCTTGAAAGACTTGTTATGGGCAGATACGGTATAAACGACATTCGTTTATTCTTTGAAAATGATGTTAAATTCTTGAAGCAATTTTAATGGAAAGGACTGATATAAGATGAAAGTGCCAATGAGCTGGTTCGCCGATTATACCGATATAAGCGGCATAACCCCAAAGGAATATAATGACGCCCTCACTATGTCGGGTTCAAAGGTTGAAGCCGTAGAAAATATGGGCAAAGATATACAAAATGTTGTAACAGGCAAAATTTTGGAAATAGAAAATCACCCCGACTCTGACCATATGGTTATCTGCAAGGTTGATGTAAAAGATGAAATTCTGCAAATTGTGACGGGTGCACCTAATGTAAAAGTGGGTCAAATTGTGCCTGTTGCGAAAAATGACTCATACCTCCCCGGCGGTGTTCACATAAAAACAGGCAAGCTCCGCGGAATTGAGTCACAGGGTATGCTTTGTTCTCACGAGGAACTCGGGCTTTCGGAAAATGATTTTCCGTGGGAGGCAGAATATGGAATTTTAATCCTTCCCGAAGATACCGAAATCGGTATTGATATAAAGGATATTTTCGGGCTTAATGAAGATGTGGTTGAATTTGAAATAACCTCAAACCGCCCAGACTGTTTCAGTGTCATAGGCTTGGCGCGCGAAACTGCGGCAACATTTAAAAAGCCGTTTTCGGTGGCAAAGCCCGAATTTTCGGAAAATTCCGAGAACATCTGCGATACTTTAAGCGTTACCGTCGAAAACCCCGAAAAGTGTCTGCGGTACTGCGCGAGAATGGTTAAAAATGTCAAAATCGGTCCTTCTCCCGCCTGGCTAGTACACCGCCTCAAAGCTTCGGGAATACGCTCAATCAACAATATTGTAGATATTACAAACTACATCTTGCTGGAATACGGTCAGCCTATGCACGCTTTTGATTTGCGTCACTTATCGGGCGGAAAAATAATCGTGCGTGATGCAAAGGACGGTGAAATAATCAAAACTCTTGACGAACAGGACAGAGTTTTAAACAGCAGCGATTTAGTTATTGCTGACGCGGAAAAAGCGGTTGCTATTGCAGGTGTTATGGGCGGTTTTAATTCGGAAATCGAGGACGATACGACTACCGTAATTTTTGAATCGGCAACCTTTGATGCCGTTTCGGTGCGTCTTACCGCGCAAAAAGCAGGGCTCAGGACAGAGTCCTCCGCGCGTTTTGAAAAGGGGCTTGACCCATATAACACGGTACCCGCGATAGAGCGTGCGGCAGAGCTTATCGAGGAGCTTGGCTGCGGCGAAAATGTCGGCGGTATGATTGATATTAAGGGCAACATCAAGCCGCAAAGGGTTATTAAATTCCGTCCCGAAAAAATCAACGCATTTTTGGGCATAAACATTTCCAAGGAGGAAATGGCGAACTATTTAAGACCTCTTGAAATCAAGGTGGATATGGACAAAATGGAGCTTACGCCTCCCTCTTTCCGTCCCGACCTTGAAGCAGAGGCGGACATCGCAGAGGAAATAGCAAGATTTTACGGCTACAACAACATTCCCAATACTCTTATTTCGGGCGAAAGCACAAAAGGATTTTATTCGGGAAAGCAGATTTTCAAGAAAAATCTTTCAAACTTGCTCACCGCGCAGGGTATGAACGAAATTTTCAGTTTCACCTTCACCACGCCTGCCGTTTTTGACAAGCTTTGCCTTCCCGAAAACAGCCCTCTTAGAAATGTTTTAAGGCTCAGAAATCCTTTGGGCGAGGACACTTCGGTTATGCGGACAACGGCAATCGGGACAATGCTTGATATGCTTTCCTACAATTACAATCACAAAAACGATTCTGCGTATCTGTTTGAGATATGCAAGGTGTTTATCCCCAAAAACCAAGGTGAGCTTCCTTTTGAGCCTGAAAAGCTTGCAATAGGTATGTATAAAAAGGGCATTGATTTCTTTGACATAAAGGGCGTTTTAGAGGCAGTATTTGACGGGCTTAATATTAAGGGCATAAATTTTGAACGGCTCAGCAATAACCCGATTTTCCACCCGGGGCGCTCCGCAAAGCTTACCTCAAACGGCAAGGAAATCGGTGTTGTCGGCGAAATTCACCCGACTGTATGCGAAAACTTTGAAATAGGACTTCCCTGCTATGTTGCAGAACTTGATATTTTAGAAATGCTGTCCTGCGTTGACAGCAATATCAAGTACAAGGCGCTGCCCAAATTCCCCGCCGCAGAGCGTGATATTGCTGTTTTGGTTGACCGTGCAACAGCTGTCGGCGAACTTGAAGCTACTATGATAAAAGCATCGGGCGAGATTTTGGAGGACATCAAACTCTTTGATGTTTACGAGGGCGACCGCGTTCCCGAAGGCAAAAAGAGCGTGGCATTTGCACTTAAATTCCGCGCCGCTGACAGAAGTTTGACAAGCGACGAAATAAACAGAGTATTCAATAAAATTGTAAAGGACTTGGAATACAAGAACAAAGCACAGCTGAGATAATGAAAAAGTGAACGGGAAACCGTTCACTTTTTTGTATTTATTCCGAGTATTCCGCCGAGCATACCCGCCGCCGACAATGTGACAAGTCGGGTTACATTGGTTACGCCAAACGATACTTTGCCGTTTATTATAAATGAGATAATAAGGATTACCAAAAAATAAATAACTGCCATCAAAAGCCCGTTTATAAGCCCCTTACTATCCACATTTTTGGCAAGCACGAAACTTCCGAAAAGTACCGACACTATCATTGCGGCAAATATTATTATTCTTACGGTCGGTTCTTCCACCTGCCAGAAATATACGATAAAGGCGAGTATTCCGCCAAGAAGTATCGTCGTAATAAAAGATAAAAGAACGCATTTCAATACTTTTTTAAATTCAAAAAGTCCCTTTTCCACAAAAAAACCTCCCGAACATACTTTATAAAAGTATATTCGGGAAGAGCCTTTTTATTACTGCTATTCGTGTATTGTTTCAACCTTTTTTATTGCAGAGCGTTCAAATTTTATGGTTGCCTTTCCGTCAGGTGTTCCGACAAAGCCTGTTTCAATATAAACATATTCGTCCTTTAATTTGGAAATTTTTCCGCATATTCCGCCGATTGTTATAACTTTGTCGCCTACTTGGAGAGATGCAAGCATTTCCTTTTGTTTCTTCTCCTGCTTTTTTTGCGGTCTTATTAACATAAAATAGAATAATGCAAACATCGCAACAATCCAAATAATCGGCATATATCCTGCCGCACCCGGAACTGCTGCCTGTTCGCCCTCAGCAAAAGCTACTGAACTTAAAAAATCAAACATATTCCCGTCTCCTTTTTACATAGTACCTTGATTTTACCATAAAAAAGGGGATTTTGCAATAGCTAAATTATTTTTTTTAAGCCTTTTGCCATACAAAAAAGCTTATTCCCATCTGCCAAAAAGCTTCCGTATTCCGCCAAAACACTTTCGGAAACGGCTGATTTTTTGTTGTTTAGCGAAAACTCATACACCAAAAACGGTACGGAATTTTTGGGAATTGCCAGATAAAATCTGTCCTTGTAGCTGTAAAGGCGCATAGCCAGAATATACCGCTTTTCCGTATTTAAAAGCATTCCCGAAAGGTCGTCAAAATCGCCGAATTCAAAAATTGTACTTTCCTTTTTACCAGACACTCTGACGCCCTTTATCTTACCCTTGTCCTTTAATTTTGACTTTGACAGCATAAGTACTATTCCGCCGCAGTATGTAGTAGCTTCTACCGTGACCTGACCGTTTTCCAGCGAAAAATCAGTTTCTTTTTTTACTTCATCAATTACGGCGCGCAAGAACACGCTTAATTCCGGCGAATTGGGAGCAAGACTTTCGATATCTATATTCATATCCATAAGATCGCTTTCGGACAAGATTACTTTAATCTTATCCTGTTCCAGTCTTATGATTTTCATTTAACCACATCCATTCTATAATTATTATACTATCAAGATGCGGTTTTGGGAATAGAAAAAAGTCTTTTTCAATAAATTACATAAAAAAGACATACTTGCCAAAAATGGAGCAAGTATGCCGTTTCTTTTATACTTATTTAAGTGCGTTTTTTGCTGTTTCGCAAAGTGCGGAAAATGCCTTGGGGTCAGCGATTGCTATCTCGGAAAGCATCTTCCTGTTCATCTCTATATCCGCCTTTTTAAGACCGTTTATAAAGGTTGAATAGTTCATACCGTTCATCTTGCAAGCAGCGGAAATTCTTGTAATCCAAAGTCTTCTGAAATCTCTCTTTCTATGCTTTCTGCCGATATAAGCATTCTGCATAGAACGCATAACTGCCTGATTTGCTACTCTGTATTGCTTAGACTCGCTGCCTCTGAAACCCTTAGCAAGTTTTAGAACTTTTTTATGATGTTTTCTTGTATTTAATGCACCTTTTACTCTTGCCATTTTATACTACCTCTCTTTCAATCTTACTTGTAAGGAATCAATTTCTTGATTACCGCAGCATTTGCCTTTGAGCAATAAGCCTGCTTTCTTAAATGTCTCTTTCTCTTTGTTGTTTTCTTGTTCAAGATGTGCCTTCTGAATGCTCTGTTCATCTTAACTTTACCCTTTTTAGTAAGGTTAAAACGCTTAGCGGCGCCTCTATGTGTTTTAATTTTCGGCATAGTGATTATCTCCTTCCAAATTTATAGCTATTGTGTTATCGGGGCTAAAAACATTGTCATATTCCTGCCCTCTAATTTTGCGGGGCGTTCAACCGCTCCGACATCTTTGATTTCCTCGGCAAATCTTTTAAGCAAAGTTTCGCCAATTTCGGTATGCGTAAGCTCACGGCCGCGAAAACGCACCGTAACCTTAACCTTATCACCTTTGGACAAAAATTTGCTCGCGTTTCTGCATTTGGTATTCAGGTCATTTGTGTCGATTGAAGGCGAAAGCTGGATTTCCTTTATATTTATTGTTTTTTGGTTTTTCCTGTTCTCCTTCTCACGCTTTTGAAGCTCGAATTTGTATTTTCCAAGATTCATAATCTTGCAAACAGGCGGCTTTGCCGTTGGGGCAATATTCACCAAATCAAGCCCCTTCTTCTGCGCAAGCTCGTACGCCTCCTTAGACGACATAATGCCGAGCTGCTCCCCGTCCTGCGTTACTACTCTGACTTCCTTCTCACGAATTTCCTCATTTGCTTGCAATTCTTTGTTAGCTATGCGAATCCCTCCTTAAAAATTTCAATGCCTCGGTAAACAAAAAAACGGATAAATATATCCGTCCAAAGAGTACAGCCCGACACGGCGAGCCACTACAATATCTACCGCAAAGCCTTCGCCGTACGGTGAGAACGGATACATTCTGCTTGTTTTTACCAGTACATTATACGCATTTTTTTGTGTTTTGTCAATAGTTTTATGAAAAAAATTTCGGTGCAGATTTTACTGCACCGAAATTTTTTAGTCTTCTCCGTTTTCTATTGCTTTTTGTGCCTCCGCCTGAATATCGGGGAAGTTTGAAAGCACAGGCGCTACATCTTTATTCTTAATACGCCTGTCTATATAGTTTTTCGTAATCTTATAAACTATGCCCGACAGGGACAGAACACCGATTAAGTTCGGGATTGCCATGAGCCCGTTAAATGTGTCCGAAATATCCCACGGAAGCTTTGCATAAGTATCGGGAATTATCGCACTTATGAATACAATTATGGTAAACACAATCTTATATGCAACAGTTGATTTTGTTCCGAAAAGGTATTCCCACGCCTTTGTGCCGTAATAGCTCCAACCCAGAACGGTTGAAAATGCAAACATAAATATTGCCACAGCGACAAAGTATCCGCCAACCTGTCCAAAGGTATTCTGGAACACCGTTGCCACCATTGTACCGCCTTCAATACCTTCCGCAACCTGTCCTGTTGAAAGGTCAACAAGTCCTGATGACAGGATTGCAAACGCCGTTAATGTGCAGACGATTATTGTATCCGCAAAAACTTCAAACACGCCCCACATACCCTGAACAACAGGCTCTTTTACATTTGACGCCGAGTGTACCATAACAGATGAGCCAAGACCTGCCTCATTTGAGAACACGCCTCTCTTAAAGCCCATTGTAACCGCTTTTTTAACTGCAATACCTATCGCTGCGCCTGCAACTGCCTTAAATCCGAAAGCAAACTTGAATATTGCGCCGAATATTGCGCCGATTTTTGTAATATGCACAAAGAAAATTGTGAGTGTTCCGATTATGTAAATTACAACCATAAACGGAACCAAGCGCTCTGTTACCGATGCTATTCTTTTAAGTCCGCCTATTATGATAAGCGCAACCAGCGTAACAAGCACTATACCTGTTATATACGGATTTACTGAAAATACCATATTCACATTTGCGGAAATTGTGTTTACCTGTGCCAAATTTCCGATACCGAAGGACGCCAAAACCGCAAAGCAGGAGAAAAGTATTGCCAAAATTTTGCCGACAGTCTTCATATTCTTTTTACCGCCAAGACCGTCCTCCAAGTAGTACATAGCTCCTCCGCACCATTCGCCCTTAATATTGCGGCGGCGAAAATAGATACCCAAAACATTTTCGGAATAGTTGGTCATCATACCGAAAAATGCGGCAAACCACATCCAAAATACTGCGCCGGGTCCGCCCGAAACAATGGCTGTTGCGACACCTGCAATATTACCTGTTCCGACCGTTGCTGCAAGCGCGGTACAAAGCGACTGGAACTGGGAAATCGAGTTTTTGTCCGATTTATCCCTTGCGACGCTTCCCTTTTTGAACACCGAGCCGATAGTCCTTGAAAACCAGTGCCCGATATGCGAAATCTGGAACCACTTGGTAACAAAGGTCATAATTATGCCTGTGCCCACCAAAAGCACCAGCATAGGCACGCCCCACACAAAGCCGTTTACGCTGTCATTAAAGCCCGCGACAGCTTCATAAATGTTGTTCATTTTAAAATTCCTCCTAAAATAAAAAATAGAGCCAAACAAACTGTTTGCTCTCCGAAAAGTAATCATATGTAACTCTGTCCTTTTTGCCTGAGAGATACACCGACTTCTGTCGGCTTACACCTTCGGCGGCCATTACAGCTACTCTCCAGAGATTTATTAAAAAACTTCGCACATTATATCACAGTATTTTTCGTTTTGCAAGACTTTTTTGCATTTTTTACTAAAATATTGACTATTTTATAAGTTTACTATATACTGGACATATACTTATAAAAGGAAATTTACTATGAAAACTATTTTGCAAGAGGGCTTTTCGGAGCTTGGCATTAAGTCTTCCGAAACAGCCGTTTTAAAGCTTTTGGAATACTCAAAGCTGCTCAAATTATGGAATGAAAAAATGAATTTAACCGCTGTAACAGATGATTTCGGTATCGCAACAAAGCATTTTCTGGACAGCGCAAGCACGCTTTTAACAGGCCGCGTTTCCGGCAAGGTTATTGATGTGGGAACGGGCGCAGGCTTTCCCGGGCTTGTTCTTAAAATTTTAAAGCCCGACATTGAGCTCACGCTTTTGGACTCGCTTAAAAAGCGTCTAACCTTTTTGGAATGTGTTTTAAATGAGCTTGATATAAGCGCCGATTTGGTTCACTCTCGCGCCGAGGACGGCGGGCACACATACAGGGGGCAGTTTGACACCGCAGTTTCCCGCGCGGTTGCAAATATGGCGGTACTTTCCGAGCTTACCATTCCCTATCTTAAAAATGGCGGATATCTGCTCGCGTTAAAAGGTCCGCTTGCAGAAAAAGAATTAGCTGGCGCAAAAAAGGCAATAAACATTCTGGGCGGAGCGATAGAGCCCACATTTTGCGTTAAAATACCAAAAACCGACTTAAATCATCGTATAGCCATTATAAAAAAAGTGCGACAAACTCCGTTAAAGTACCCCAGAAAAGCGGGGATTGTGACAAAAAATCCGCTTATTTAACTGATGTATTTATAGAAAAAAGCCGACAAAGCGAAAATGTCGGCTTTTTTTGACGGACGATTTTTCTTTTCACGCCGTAATTTTATGCTATAATGCAATTAGTAAGGCGGTCTGAAAACACCAATATAAGTATATGCTTTTATACAAAAAAATATGTATATGCTACCCCCTAAACAAGACTGCCTTACCACCTTCCATAAAATTACGAAAGGAAAGTTTTAATATGCAAGTTTTTAAAACAAAAGAAAGTGAGTCTATGAAGGTGGTGAGCCTGCCCATAGAACGCGTTTTCCCAAACCCGTCACAGCCGAGAAAGCATTTCGACACGATAAGTCTTGAAGAGCTTACCGCATCTATTGAGGAGTTCGGCATTTTACAGCCCATAACGGTCAGAAAAGCAAAAAACGGTTACGAAATCGTCGCGGGAGAACGCCGCTGGCGCGCCGCAGAAAATGCAGGACTTGACACAATTCCCGCAATAATCTTAAATGTTGACGAAAAAAAGTCCGCGCTTTTAGCACTTTTGGAAAATTTACAGCGTGATGACCTATCCTTTTTTGAAATCGCCGAAAGCTACCAAAATCTCATAAGAAATCAGGGTATGACGCAGGAGGAAATCGCAAAAAAGCTCGGAAAATCCCAGTCTACCATAGCAAACAAGCTAAGGCTTTTACGGCTTTATCCGAGAACAAAGCGGCTCATTACCGAATATGCGCTTACCGAGCGGCACGCACGGGCGCTTTTGCATTTGAGCGACGAGGAATCGCAGGTACTTGCCGTGCGCACGATAAATGACAAAAAGCTGAATGTTTTGGAAACTGAGGAATTGGTAAAAAAAATGCTGAAATCAAATTCCTCAAAAACTCAGACTCTTAAACTTAAAAGCTTTCAGGATTTGCGCGTTTTTACAAACACTATAAAAAGAGCATTGAATGTTATGCGGGAAGGCGGAATAAGCGCCGATATGCAGACAAATTCATTTGACTGGGGCGTTGAATATATAATAAAGGTAAAAAATGAGTAGGCTTTTGCCTACTCTTTTTCTAAAACTTTAAAATTCTTGGCAAGGCTTATTACCTTTTCGCCCGAAACGATTACATGGTCAATCAGCCGTACCGCAACAAAATTCAGGGCAAGCTCAATCGTCTTTGTTATCTTTAAATCGTTTTGCGACGGCATTGCATTGCCGTTAGGGTGATTATGCGCAAGCATTACATACGGATAGCGCTCATTTACGGCAATTTTTACAACCTCTCTCGGATAGAGCGGCGCCGCATTTACCGTTCCCGAGGACAGTTTTTTTATCTTCTTTACCACGCAGTCCTTATCCAGCAAAAGCATATACGCGACCTCGTTTGTATGACCGTAAAAGAGGTTTTTTATATACTTATTTATATTTTTGGGAGTAAGCATTGCGTTGACTATATCGTTTTGCTCGTTCATATACTTGTTTATTGACGCAAGTATCAGCTTGAAAAGCACCGCCGAATGTTCGCTTATACCCTTTATTTCAACAAGATTTTCCGTATCGGCTTCTAAAATATCGGAAAGTCTGCCGTATTCATTTATAAGTCTATGTGCAATTTCATTGGTATTTTGTCTGGGAACGGCATAAAACAGCAAAAGCTCAATGAGTTCGTGGTCCGCCAAGCCGTCCAAGCCAAATTCCAAAAATTTTTCTTTCAGCCTTTGCCTGTGTTTCTTGTGCAAAGCATTATGTTCTTCCGTCACAGTATCACTCCAAACTTCGTTTTATAGCTGAATTATAGCAGTTTTTTTGCTCTTTTGCAAAAGCACACAAAAAGAGAACCTTGCGGTTCTCTTTTTAGTTTGTGATTGTTTTTTCTGTTTCCTTATCAAAGATATGGATTTTGTTAGTATCAAGAGCAATTTTGATTGTGTCGCCCATTTTAGCTGTTGTTCTTTGATTTACTCTTGCGGTAAACATCTTACCTGCAATCTTTAAGTACAAGTAGTATTCAGCGCCCATCATTTCGGTAACATCAACATATGCGGAAACTACTGCATTTTCGGCAGAGGCTATAAAGCTTTCCTCGTCGTGAAAATCCTCAGGTCTGATACCCAAAACAACCGTCTTTCCGAAATACTCTTTAAGTGCGGGATTTGATGCCTTACCCTCAGGAAGTTTAACGCTTTCTTCACCAAATTCGAGATAAACACCGTCATCTTTCTTATTGAGAACTGCATCAACAAAGTTCATCTGCGGACTTCCGATAAAGCCGGCAACAAACATATTGCAAGGCTTATTGTAAAGGTTCATAGGCGAGTCTACCTGCTGAACTACACCGTCCTTCATAACAACAATTCTTGTACCCATTGTCATAGCTTCGGTCTGGTCGTGAGTTACATAGATAAATGTTGTTTCCAGCTTTTTATGAAGCTTATTTATCTCTGTTCTCATCGCAACTCTTAACTTTGCGTCAAGGTTTGACAAAGGTTCGTCCATTAAGAACACCTTAGGATTACGGACAATAGCACGGCCGAGTGCAACACGCTGTCTTTGACCGCCCGACAAAGCCTTAGGCTTTCTGTCAAGCAAATGTTCAATATCAAGTATCTTTGCAGCCTCGTGAACGCGCTCGTTTATCTCCGCCTTAGGAGTTTTTCTGAGCTTTAAAGCAAATGCCATATTATCGAACACCGTCATATGCGGATAGAGTGCATAGTTTTGGAAAACCATAGCAATATCTCTATCCTTAGGCGCTACATCATTAACAAGCCTTCCGCCTATATAAAGCTCACCGTCCGTTATTTCTTCAAGACCCGCAATCATACGGAGCGTTGTTGACTTTCCGCAGCCCGAAGGACCTACTAATACGATAAATTCCTTATCTTCAATATCAAGACAGAAATCATCTACTGCAACTACGCCTCCCGAATAAGTTTTACATATGTGCTTCAATTGTAAATCAGCCATCAAAAATTCCTCGCTTCCACAATTATGTTATTATTCTAAGTAATTTTAACACATAGTATTTGTTTTTTTAATACCTCATTTTAACAAAAATCACAGAATAATTTAGTCACAATGTCCAAAATCAAACATATTTTTACTGAATTCGATTTTGTGCATCGGCAATAACCTTATCGGCAACATTCTGAGGCGCTACATCGTATCTTACAAATTCAAACTCGAAAACACCTCTGCCCTGGCTCATCGAGCGCAGGTCTGTCGAATACTTGAACATCTCGGACATCGGCACCTCTGCTTCAACAAGATTAAGACCTTCCTTTTCGCTTTCGCCCATACCCATAATCTTGCCTCTTCTTTTGTTTATATCGCCGATAATATCACCCATTATGCTTTCGGGTATATATGTTTTTAAGTATCCGATAGGCTCCAAAATCACAGGGTTTGCCTGCTTTAAGCCTTCTTTATATGCGATTTGCGCCGCCGTCTTAAACGCCATTTCGGAGGAATCAACCGGGTGATATGAGCCGTCAACAAGCGTTGCTTTTAAGTTTACAACGGGATAGCCCGCCAAAACGCCGTGCAGACAAGCATCGCGAAGTCCCTTTTCAACCGCAGGGAAATAGTTTTTCGGCACGCTGCCGCCAAATACCTTTTCCTCAAAGGTCATTTCCTCTGTAATGCCCGGCTCAAACTCAATCCAAACATGTCCGTACTGTCCGTGACCGCCCGATTGCTTTTTATGCTTTCCTTCAACCTTAACCTTTGAGCGTATAGTCTCTCTGTAAGGAACTGTCGGTGCATTCAGCTTAACTTCAACGCCGTATTTTGCGCTGAGTTTATTTACAAGAACATCTATATGCTGGTCGCCCTGTCCGTTTATAAGCGTTTCCTTTGTTTCGGAATTATTGCTTACATTAAATGTCAAGTCTTCCTCTGCAAGCTTTGAAAGTCCCGAAACTATCTTTTCCTCGTCACCCTTTTTGACTGCTTCAACAGCCATTGAAAGAGTGGGCAGCGGAAATTCTATGCCTGTAAGTATGATATTCTTGCCTTCATCGCAAAGGGTATCTCCCGTTGCGGTATTTTCAAGCTTGGTAATTACGCCTATATCGCCGGCATTTACTACCTTTACCTCTGTCTGCTTCTTTCCGCATACGGTATAGAGCTTTCCGATACGCTCTTTTTCCGATTTATTGGCATTAAACAGTGTGCTGTCCGCCTTTACGCTTCCCGAATAAACCCTGAAAAATGACATTTTGCCTACATACGGGTCCGCAACCGTCTTGAATACGATTGCAGATGTTGTATCCTTGACATCTTGAACAACCTCGCAAGGCTCTCCCGATACCGCATTATGTGCGATTTCGCTGATTTCATTAGGTGCGGGCAGGTATTTTGCCATACCGTCCATAAGGCTTCTTACGCCTATATTTGTAGCACCCGAGCCGCAGTAAACAGGATATATTTCGCCGTCCTTAACGCCCTTTCTGATAGCCTTTTTAATCTCGTCAAAGGTGAACTCCTCGCCGTTAAAATACTTATTCATAAGTGCGTCATCTGTTTCGGCAACAGCTTCCATAATCATATCACGGAGCGGTGCTATAACCTCAGCCATACCTTCTGGAACGGGTATGTCAACTCTGTCCTGACCTTCATAACGGCGCGCCGTCATATCGACAATATCGACAAATCCTTTAAATTCCTCGCCTTCCTTTATCGGATATACAAAAGGCGTAATAGCTTTGCCGAATTTTTCCTTCATTTCTTCAAGCGTTTTCTGATAATTTGCCCTTTGGTCATCAATCTTGTTCACAAAGAACATAATCGGCGAGCCTTTTTGCTTTGCAAACTTAAACGCCTGCTCCGTGCCTACCGAAACCCCGCTTCTTCCGCTTAATACGATAAGTGCGGAATCCGCCGCTCTCATTCCCTCTTTAACCTCGCCGACAAAGTCAAAATATCCGGGAGTATCAAGCATATTCAGCTTGTTATCCTTCCATTCTATCGGCTCAACCGTTGTAGATATGGACATCTGTCTTTTTACTTCTTCGGTGTCAAAGTCGGAAACGAGAGTTCCGTCCATACTCTTTCCCAAGCGGTTTACGGCTCCGCAGTTAAAAAGCATAGCCTCAACAAGTGAACTCTTTCCGCACTTGCCGTGTCCCATAACCGCAATATTTCTGATGTTTTCCATTTTGTAATCGCCCATTGTAACTCTCCATTCCGCCGCTTTAAACGGCAATTTTATAGTTTTGCCGGCTCCGCCGCCGACAAGATATTATGCTATAATACAATGTTGTTTATCCTGATTACATTCTTTTTATTTTTCAATCAATCTCTTTGTGTCAAGCGCTATCATAAGCTCTTCATTTGTCGGTATTACAAGCGTGCGCACCGTTGTGCCGTCCGCCGAAACATCTCTTTTTTTGCCGCGGACATTATTTTTTTCCTTATCAATTTTAATGCCCATAAATTCAAGACCTTCGGTGATTGCAAGACGGTATGCCGCATCATTTTCGCCTATTCCGCCCGTAAATACAAGCGCATCAATTCCGCCCATTGCGGCAGCATATGTGCCTATCAGCTTTTTAACGCTGTAATAGAACATATCAACAGCCAATTCCGCTCTTTCATTTCCTTCGTTTGCCGCGTTTGTCAAATCTCTGAAATCGCTTGAATATCCTGAAACGCCCAAAACGCCCGACTTTTTATTGAGCATTGAATCAACCTCTTGTGCAGTCATTCCGCAGTTATTTATAAGGTAGGTTACAACCGCAGGGTCAATAGAACCGCTTCTTGTGCCCATTATTACGCCGTCAAGCGGGGTAAATCCCATAGATGTATCCACGCATTTACCGTTTTTAACGGCGGAAACTGACGAGCCATTACCCAGATGACAGGTTACAAGCTTTAAATCCTTCCTTCCCATCATCTCCTCGGCTTCTTTTGAAACAAATTTATGGCTTGTTCCGTGGAAACCGTATTTTCTTATCTTATTTTTCTCGTAAAGTTCATAAGGGATTGCGTACATATACGCTTTTTTCGGCATTGTCTGGTGAAAAGCCGTATCAAAAACCGCCACCTGCGGAACATTCGGCATAAGCGCCTTGCACGCCTCATAGCCTACAATATTTGCAGGGTTGTGCAGCGGCGCAAGCGGAATACAATCTTTAATTGCCTTCATAACATCTTCTGTTATTATGCAGGAGTCTGCAAAGTTTTCGCCGCCGTGCACAATTCTGTGACCGACACCGCTGATTTCGTCCATAGACGAAATAACGCCGCATTCTGCGCTTACAAGCGCATCAATTACCATCTTTATTGCGTCCCTATGGTCTTTCATCGGTTTTTCAAAAACCGTTTCGGTACCCTTTTCAAGATTTTTATGCTTTAAATTTGAGCCGTCAATACCTATTCTTTCGCAAAGTCCTTTTGCAATGACTTCACAGTTTTCCATATCGATAAGCTGATATTTAAGTGATGAGCTCCCAGCATTTATTACTAAAATTTTCATATCGGTTTCCTCCTATTTATTTGCCTGCGCCTGAACACAGGTTATTGCAACAACTCCGACTATATCCTCTGCCGAGCAGCCGCGCGACAGGTCGTTTATCGGCATAGCGATACCTTGTGTTATAGGTCCGTATGCCTCTGCCTTTGCAAGCCTCTGAACAAGCTTATAGCCTATATTTCCCGCATCTAAATCGGGGAAAACCAAAACATTTGCTTTTCCTGCGACCTCTGAGCCCGCCGCTTTTGAACTTGCGACACTCGGAACGATTGCCGCATCAAGCTGCAATTCTCCGTCAAGCTTAACATTAGGGAACTGCTCCTTTGCGATTTTTGTCGCCTCCAAAACCTTATCAACATCTGCGTGCTTTGCACTGCCCTTTGTCGAGTGCGAAAGCATTGCAACATATGCCTCCTTTTCCGCCAAAAGCTCAAAGGATTCCGCCGAACAGCCTGCTATTGCCGCAAGCTTTTCGGGCGTGGGGTTCTGCTCCAAACCGCTGTCGGCAAAGATAAATGTTCCGTTTGCGCCGTATTCGCAGTCGGGCACAACAATAAGGAAAAACGCCGAAACAAGCGCTACGCCCGGCTTGGTCTTTATGATTTGAAGGCTTGGCCTCAGTGTATTTGCGGTTGAGTGGCACGCACCCGATACAACGCCGTCCGCGTCCCCTGCCTTTACCATAAGGCACGCATAATACATATAATCGCCGAGCGCCTGCTCTTTTGCCTGTTCATATGTCAAGCCCTTTGCTTTTCTTAATTCTACAAATAAATTGAGGTATTCCTCCGTCTTTTCGTATGTGAAGGGATTTACTATTTTTGCTTTTGAAATATCCAGTCCCTTTGAATTTTCTTCAATTTCCTCAGGGGTGCCTATAATAATAAGGTTAGCAATATCCTCCTTTAAGATTTTTTCAGCCGCCAAAAAG